>JBIOUD010000172.1:0-12562 GCA_044866725.1 Candidatus Limnocylindria bacterium
GCGGCCGCGTACGGCGGGGTGCACGTCGTCACGGGGAACGCGACGCTCATCGGAGCCGCCGCTATCGCCGGGGTCTACTGGGGGCTACTCCGGGCGCTGGGCATGAGCATGCCGGCGCTCATCACCAGTCATATCGCGTGGGACATCTGGATCTTCCTCCTGGCTCCGACGGAGGGAGCCAGGGAGGATCCAGACGAAAGGCGCTCCGCTCGCTAGGAGCGGTCGCGGCGTGCTGCGGCTGGCGCGGCGCGCTTCGCACAGCAGGCGCAGTGCGGGTCCGGCCAGACGAGCCAGACGACGAGCGCGAGCCAACCGGCGAAGAGTCCGACGCTGAAGGCCATGTCCGGCGAGATCGACATGCCCGAAGGCGTGGCAAGAGCCGCGCCAACGCCTAGCGGCCAGTCACCGGCGCGTCGTTCCGCGCCGCGGCCAAGGCCTCCGTGAGCGTGAATTTCCCTGAGTAGAGCGCGCGTCCCGCGATGACGCCGCGTATTCCGCGATGACGGAGGCGCCCGAGCGCGCGGATGTCGTCGAGCGTCGCGACGCCGCCTGAGTAGATGACATCGCCGCCGAACGCCCGTGCGATCGCCTGCACCGAGTCAAAGTCCACGCCCTGCAGCGTCCCGTCCACCGACACGTTCGTGTAGATGACGACCGGCACGCCGGCGACCGCGAGGCGCTGCATGAGGTCGGTCGCGCGAACGTCGGTCGTCTCCGTCCAGCCAGCGGTCGTCACCATGCCGTTCCGCGCGTCGACCGACACGGCGATGCCGTCGGCGTGGCGGTCGACGAGGCGTCCGATGAGCTCGGGGTCCCTGGTCGCTGCAGTTCCGACGACGATCCGCGACACGCCAGCCTCCGCGAACGCCTCGGCCGTGTCGAAGTCGCGGATGCCACCGCCGGCCTGGATCTTCACGGTGAAGCGGTTCGCGATCTGGCGGATCGCGTCGAGGTTCGCTGGCGTCCCGGTGCGCGAGCCGTCGAGATCGACGATGTGCACCCACTCGGCGCCCTCGTTCACGAAGCGCTTCGCGGCCTCGAGCGGCGAGGCGGCGACCTCCTCGACGGTCTTGAAGTCACCGCGTGTCATGCGGACGACGCGGCCTTCGTAAATGTCGATCGCCGGGTACACAATCACGCGCCGATGGTACCGAGCCGCGGTCCCCCCGGCCGCGGACCGCGGCCAGGGGAACCACTAGCCCGGTGCGCCTAGAAGAGACCCGCCGCCTTCTTCGCGATGTCAGTGACACCGGTCATGAGCGCCGAGCTCGTCTTGGTCTTGTGCGCCGCCTGGACGGTGAAGTACACGCCCGACTTCGTCGCGACGATGCCGGCCGCGCCGGCCATGCCGGTCGGAGCGTCGAGCCGGACCGAGTACGCGCTGTCGCCGACGCCGCTCACCGCGGTCAGATCGGGGACGGTGCGCATTGCCACGTCGAAGCTGTCCTTGGACAGGTTGCGCGGTCCGATCGCGGCCGTGAGCGTTCCTTCATTCGAGGCGAACACGCACGCCGAGACCGAGAAACCGACGAGCGGGAGTGACACCGTGGTCGGCGTCGTCGTGAGCGTGCCGATGATCGCCTCGACGTCGGCCTTCGAGGCCACGGTGCAGGGGTCAGATGAAGACGTCGAGGTCCCGCCGCCCGGCGATGCCGTCGCGCCACCAGCAGCGGTGGACGTCGGGGCTGCCGACGAGGTCGAGACAGCGGCCGAAGACGTCGCGGCGGCCGATGGTGACGCCGAGCTCGCCGCGCTCGGGCTGCTGAGCGGGGACACCGTGGCGGAGCTCGTTCCAAGAGCTGCCGGCGATCCGCTCGCGCGACCCGAATCGGTCGAGGGCGTACAGGCGATGGCCGCGAGGATGAGTGAAGCGATAAGTGTGTTTCTCATGCCGACGCGAGGTCGCAAGGTATGTGCCCAAAGGACCACGGCACGGTCGGTGCACCGCCTCCCTGTGTGTTCAGTTCTCGAGAGATGGTTCGCAGCGTCGGCCGCCGCCGTTCGCGCGCGATCGCGGCCGTGCTCATCGCGTACGGCCTCGCGGGCATCGTGATCCTCGGGATACTCGCGAGCGCGGTGATCCCGATGACGAACACGATCGACACGATCGCAAGGTCGAGCGCCGACGTGACTCAGGTGCTCGCGTCGACGCGAGATGCGTTCGATGGATTCGGCTCGAGCCTTACGGAGGCGCAACGCTCCGCGGAGCGGGCGGCCGCCGCGGCACGCAGCTCCTCGCAGGCCGCGCGCGGGCTCGCGAACGGCATGTCCATCTCCATCTTCGGCGCGCAGCCGCTGATCTCGCTTGCGACCGGATTCCGGCAGCAGGCCGACGACCTTGGGGCGCTCGCGGACGAGCTCGATGTGCTCGCGCGATCGCTGTCGCAGAACGGCGCGGACGTTCGCGAGCTTCGCGAGGAAGTTGCGACGCTGCACTCTCGCGCGACGTGGCTCGGGTCGAGCACGGGCGGCCCGGCGTGGCTCGTTCCCGCGCTCCTGCTCGTGATCCTGTGGCTCGCGGTGCCACCGCTCGCGGCGCTGGTCGTCGGGATCCTCCTGCTGCGCGCATCTACCGGACCCCGCGCAGCACGCCACGCATCCTGATCACCGACAGACCGAACAGCACCGTCCCGATGAGCGCGAGCGCACCCTGCATCCACTGCTGGCGCAGCGTGCCGCGCAGCATCTCCTGCTGGAAGATCTCGATGCCGTAGGTCACCGGCAGGAAGTACGAGAGGGATCGGATGGGCTCGCGGAACTCGTGCACGGGAAGCACGAATCCACTGAAGAACATCGACGCGAGGAGCACGAGCATCGAGAGCTGTACCGCCTGGCGTTCCGAATCCGCGACGAGCGAGATGAGCAGACCCAGCCCGAGGGATGCGAACGTCAAGAGGACGACCCCGAGCGCGAACGAGCCCGCGCTTCCGAGGAACGGCAGGTTCATGCCGCGCGTCGTCGCGAGGACGACGAGGCCCGCGACCGCGAGACCGAGGAAGGCGTACGCGATGTACTTCCCCACGAGGAGCTCGACGGCGCTGATCGGCGCGACCCGGAAGATGTCGATCGCGCCCGAGAGCCGCTCGCGGATCATCGAAAGGGCGGTCAGCGTCACGCCGAGGTGCTGCAGCACGAGCGCGAGGACCGCGGGCGTGTAGAAGATCAGCAGCGTCGTGTCTATGCCGGCGCGGTTCTTGATGTCGACGCGGAAGGGTCGCGCGATGAGCTCCGGCTTGATCGTCGCGGCCGGCGCGCCGGAGGCCTGCGACTGGCCTTCCTGCGCGGCGAGGCGGATGACCTCGGAGTTGAGCTCCTTCGTCATGATGTCGGCCACCGCGGCATTGATGCCCTGCTGCACTGGATCGAGCTGATCGGTCTCCGCTACGACCACTGCCTGCTCGCCGTGCTCGAGGCGCTGGCGATAGTCGGCCGGGGCGATGACGACGATGTCGGCGTCGCCGCTCGCAAGGCGTGCGCGTGCCCATTCGACGTCATCGGTCACGTCGAGGACGCGGGTGCTCGCGCCGGCCACCTTCTGGTACACGGCCGCGTCGCGGGTGACCTGGATCTCCTTCGGGATCACGACGATGACGTCGATCGGTCCGCGTGTGCCGGTGAATCCGAGTCCGAAGAGCGCCATGACCGCGAGCGGCCCGAGCGCGAGGCTGAGGATCGCGCCCGGCCGCCGCACGATCTCGCGCAGCTCCTTGCCGACGACCGCGCTCACGCGGATCAGCGATCTCATGCGGCCTGGGTGTCCTGCTCGCCGCGTTCGACGAGCGCCTCGAAGACCTCGTCGAACGACGGCGTGTATGGCTCGATCGACACGGCGGTCGTGCCGTCGTTCGTCAGCGCCTCGGCGATGCGCGGCGTCGCCTCGCCGGCGTCCTTGACCACGAGATGCACGGTGCGTGGGTCGCGGCGCTGCACGTGGCTCACGCCGGGGATCGACGCGAAGATCTTCTCGTCGGCGGCGCGCGCCGTGCGGACCTCGATGAGCTCGCCGCCGTACACGCTGCGCCGAAGCTCCTCGGGACGGTCGAGCGCGAGGAGCCGGCCTCGCGACAGGAGCGCGACCGCGTCGCAGTGCTCCGCCTCGCCGACGTACTGCGTCGTTACGAGCATCGTGCGGCCCGCATCGCGGAGCGCACGCAGCGACTCCCAGATCTTTGCCCGAAGGAGCGGGTCGATCCCGGCGGTCGGCTCGTCAATGAACAGGACGTCGGGATCGTGCACGAGGGCCGTCGCGAGGGCGACGCGGCGCAGCATTCCGCCCGACAGATCGGACGCTCTGCGGTCGCGGACCGTCCAGAGGTCGAGGAGCTCGAGCGTCTCGCGCACGCGACGCCGCCGGTTCAGCCACAGCATTCCGTAGAGCGAGGCGACGAAAGAGACGTTCTCAGCAGCGGTGAGATCGGGATACAGCACGAAGCTCTGCGGCACGTAGCCGATCCGCTCGCGCGTGCGTGCGCGGAAGCGACGCGGATCCTCGCCCAGCACGCGCGTCTGGCCGCTTGTCGGCGCGAGAGCGCCGGTGAGCATACGTATGACCGTGGTCTTCCCCGAGCCGCTCGGCCCGATGAGGCCGACGATCGTCCCCTCAGCGACGCCGAAGGAGACATCGTCGACGGCGAGGACGTCTCCGAAACGACGGCCGACGCCGTCGAGCGCGATCGGATGGTCGAGGAACTCGGTCACGCTAGATCGACAGCAGCCGTTCGAAGAACGCGCGGTAACGTCGGATGGCGACGCGCAGATCCTCGGTCGAGACCTCGCGGTCAGAGCCCCACTGTGCCTCGAGCTTCGAGCGCTCGTCCGAGAAGAGCGCGGAGAGATCGCGGATGACCTCGTCGACGAGGCCGTCGGCCGACTTCACGGCCTCCTTCGGATCGTCGACGAACCGGGCCTGGACGTCGGTCCAGCGTCGCTGGAGGTCGTTTGCGCGATCGCTGTCGAAGAGCCCCGCGCGATCGTCTTCGGTCCGCTCCGCCCGCTGCGGCTCGGTGTTCGGCTCGGACGCAGGCACCTGCGGCTCGGGCACTTCCATGCGTGCACGAGGCTCCTCGGCCTCTTCCAGATCTTCGCGCGTGACGACGGGCTTTCGTTCGTCCTTCATCGTGCGGTCTCCTCTCGTTCTTCGGCCCTCTCTTCGCGCGCGGGCACCGAGACGAGCGCGTCGAACAGCGATCGGTAATGCACCATCGCGCGCCGAAGGTCTTCGGTGTCCACCTCGCGACGTCCGGCGATGTCGTGCGCTGAGCGGTAGTCCGTGACGACCTGTGGATGCTCGACCGAGACGTCCGCGGCGCGCTGCTCGAAGTCCGTCACGGGATAGCCGCGCGCCTCCATCGCCTCGCCGATGAGCGCATCGGCGTCGCCGACGGCGCCGCGCGGATCGTCCACGAAGCGCGCCTGGACCTCTCGCCAGCGGTCGATGAACTGCTCGCGGGCCGTGTCGGGGAGCGGACGGATGTCGAGCTTCTTCACCCGCTTCTCGCGCTCGCTGAGGACACGGTCGGCGCGCGCTGGGCCACCCGCCTCGGCCATGACACGCTCGTACTCGGGTCCGAAATGCTCGCGCAGCTTCTGGCGTCGTCGCTGCGCCAGCCCGAATGCGAATGCGATGAGCGTCAACGCCGCGACCACGACGATCGCGACGACAAGCATCGCCTGCTGATCCATGTCACCCTCCGCCGCGCGTTTGTCGAGCGCGCAACAAGCAGGTGACGTGCCCATCACACGGTGGCGCGCGTCTTGCCTTGGAGAGATCCGCGTGTAACGACGCGCTAGTTCGACGCGAGATCGTCGAGCGCTTCGTTGACCCTGCCGACCGACGCGACGATGCCGTACCGATTCGCCAGCTCGATGACCGCGGGCGTTGGCGGTCCGTGCGGTATCGCGCCGTCGACTTCGCCCACCGCGCAATCGAGCACCGGCGCCACGACGGTGCGCGCCGCGGCGATGTAATCCTTGCCGGCGTTGAACTTCGCGCGCACGGTGGCCGAGAGGTCGCGCGCGGCGAGGATGCCGTCGAGCGATCCGTACTTGTTCAGGAGGAGCGAGGCCGACTTCTCGCCGATGCCGCGGACGCCGGGGAGTCCGTCGGACGGATCGCCGCGCATGATCGCGTAGTCGAGATAGCGATCGCCCGGGATGCCGTACTTCGTCTTCACCCACTCCTGATCGACGTGCGCGAGCTCGCTCACCCCGCGCAGCGTGTAGAGCACCGTGATGCGTGGGTCGCGCACCAGGGTGAAGAGATCGCGGTCGCCGCTCACGACCTCGATGGGACCGTCGAAGCGCTGCGTGAGCGTCGCGATGACGTCCTCGGCCTCGCACTCGCTCGAGGACGCGACCGCGATCCCCCGCGCGCGGAGGACCTCCGCGATGATGTCGAGCTGGGGCTGCACCTCGTCCGGCTCCGCATCCTCGGCAGCGACGCGGTGGCTCTTGTATTCGGGCAGGAGCGCGACGCGGAACTCCGGGCGCCAATCGCTCCCGAACTCCATCGCGACGACGAGACGGGCCGGTTTGCGATCGGCAAGGAGCCGCGCGATGAAGTTGAGGAAGCCGACGACGGCGTTCACGAGCGTCCCATCAGACGCGTGAACAGGCGGCATCGCGTGATACGCGCGGTACGCGAGGCTCGACGCGTCGATGAGGAGCGTCGGCCGCGTCTTTTACGCCCTCGCCGGCGCGGGGAGCGCGTGCTTGATCGCCGCGATGAACCGGTCGTTCTCCACCGGCGTGCCGATCGACACGCGCAGGCAACCCTCGTTCGACGGCCACATCGACACGTCGCGGATGAGGATGCCCTTCTCGAGGAAACGCGCGTGGACCTCGGCCGGCTTGCCCTCGCGCAGGCGGAAGAGGATGAAGTTCGTGACCGACGGGTGCACATCCACCGCGTCCGCATCGACGAGCGCGCGCGAGACGCGCTCGCGCTCGCGATGACAGATCTCGACGCGGCTCTTGATCGCCGCCTCGTCCTTCGCGATCTTCACGGCGACCGCCTGCGTCAGCGTGCTCACGTTGAAGGGCAACTGGACCGACTTGAAGACGTCCGTGATGAGCGGATGCGTGATGAGGATGCCGATGCGCAGACCGGCCGAGGCGAGCACCTTCGAGAAGGTCTTGCTGATGACCATGTTCGGGTGGTCCTTCAGGTCAGGAAGGAGCGTCGTCCCGGCGAAGTCGCTATACGCCTCGTCGACGAGTACGAGCGTCTCCGGATAGGCGGTCAGGACCGCACGGATGACGTCGAAGTCGATCTCGTTGCCGGTCGGGTTGTTCGGCGTTGTGAAGACGACGACATCCGGCTTCGCGCGCTCCACGGCGCGAAGCGCCTGATCCTTCCGCAGCTCGTACGGGAAGCCCACGCGCTCGTTCACCACCGTCCCGCCGGCGATGATCGTGAGCCGCTCGTGCATCGAATAGGTCGGCTGGAAGAGGAGCGTCTTGCGGCCGTGCCCGCCGAAGACGAGGAAGCACTGGAGGAGCACGTCGTTGCTGCCGTTGCCGAGCACGAGCTGATCGGGCGAGACGCCGTACTGCTCTGCGAGGACGCCACGCAGGTCGAGTGCATTACCCGGATAACGGTTCAGGAGGATGTCGGTGAGCTCCTGCGGTGTGAGCCACTGCGCCGCGCGGTTCGGCTCCGCCCACTCGTTCGCCGCAAGGCGCACGTCCGCCTTCACCTGCGGTGCGGTGCGGTAAGGCGGGAAGCCGGCAAGGTCGTCGCGCGCTCGCGGGATCTTCACCATCTCCGCAATAGCCTGCCATGGTTGCGTATCCGGCGTCGGCCGCTACGGTGCGAGCGTGCGCCCACGCACCATCGCCGAGCGAGCGGCGTTCATCTCGGCGGTCATCGGACCGGTCATTGGCGCCTTGTTCCTTTTCGCACCGATCCACGGCATCTGCAGCTCGACGATCATCGTTCCGTCAGTGCCGGCCGGAGCCACGCCTGGGCCGCCGCCGACAGCGACACCGATGACGTGCGGAGTCGAAGCGCTCTGGCAGCGCCAGCAGATCTTCCCGTTGCCGTTCTTCGCAGTCGCGGTGTGGGCGATCGCGCCGGTTCTCGTGTATGTCGGCGTGGTGCAGCGAGAACGCGGAGCGCGTGACCTGGGCAACGTTCTCGTGCTGCTCGGGGTGCTTCTCGAGTGCACGGTGCTGATCAGCTTCGGCGCGGCACCGATCTTCGTGCCATTCGTACTGCTACCCCTTCTCATCACGACGGCGGTCGCGCTGACACGACCGCGGATGGGATAATCGGTGGGTCACTGGGGAGTGGCCAAACGGTAAGGCAGCGCGCTCTGGACGCGAAGATTGGAGGTTCGAATCCTCCCTCCCCAGCAGTCACCGAGCCGCGCGATCGAGTGATGTGGATCGCGCCACTTTCACGGCCTCGGCGCCCAGCAAGATGATCAGTGCCGTGAGATAGATCCAGGTGAGCACGCCGGCCACGAAGGCCAGGCTGCCGTACGCGGCGAAAGCACCGAGGAGCTGCGTGTAGGCGCCGAACAGCATCTTCGCGACTTCCCACAGGACGGTCGCGACGAGCGCGCCGATCACCGCCGCGCGCGGACCGACCGCGACCCGAGGGACCACTCGATACGTCAGGTAGAAGAACAGGAAAGCGGTGACGGTGGCGATCGGTCCGCGCAGGGCCTGCGCGCCAGCGGAGAGCACCACCGAGGGGATCGCCAGGAGGAGCAGGCCGCCGGCGAAAGCGAACGCCTCCAGCTTGCCCCGGACGAACGTCCGCTCTCCGGGACGCCCGAGCACGGCAGCGAGCGCCGCATCGAGGGCGCCGTGAATCGCCGTTACCGTCACGATCGTCCCGAGCAGGCCAAGGCCAAGCGCGAGCGCGCGGCCTTCGCTCATCTGACGCACGATCGCGAGCTCCTCGCTACCGGACGCCGGATAGATCTGGCGCAGCGTGGCCGAAAGCGCGTCGATGGCTCGCTCGCTCCCGTAGATGAACCCAAGCAGGCCGATGGCGAGCGCCATCAAAGGAATGATCGCGAAGAAGAACTGATAGGCGACAGCGCCGGCGAGGAAGACGACCTGATCGGCGGCGAGCACATCCATCGCCGCCCTCGTCCCGCGCCACGCCCACGCGACAGATCGTGCCACGCTGGTCGCGACTCTAGCGAGCCGCTTTCAGCGTCGCATGCTCGCGTACAACTCGCGACCCCTCGTCATGAGGGGCCTCGACCAGACCGCTGAGGCAACACCGACCAGGACGACCGCAAACGCGACAAGCCAGAGCATCGAGCTGTCACCGCGCCGCGTATCGCGTGACGCGTCGTGAATTCCCGGGCCTCGCCGCTGTGGCAGCTGGAGCGCCATCGCGCGCGCGTTCTGGAACCGCCCGGCGATCCGCGCCTTGATCCGCTCACGATTCGCGCCGCCGCGGTTGTCCGACGCTTTCTCCTGAAGGCGCGTGACGGTCTCCGCTGTCGTCGTCGTCGCGGGCTCGCCGAGCTGATTGTGTGGACCATTCATGGCGTGCTCCTTCATATCGTGGCGTCGGCGCGCCGGCCGGTGAACGCTTGGATGAGGCCAGCGACGAGGGCGCCGACGAGCACGAAGAACACGATCGCGACGAGCGTCGCCATCTCGAAGACCGGTGTGCCCGCCGGTTGCGTGAAGATCCCGCGGAACGGTGCGACGAGCTGCTCTGTGAACGCGTAGAGCCCAGACACGAGTTGCTGCTGCGGATCGGCCCCGAATAGCTTGAGCGCGAGGCGCGCGAGCAGCATCACCTCGAGAACCGTGAACAGCAGCACGACGAGACTCGTCGCGGTCCACATCGAGGACGGTGGCGCCGCCGCGGTCGTATCGAGCGGCCGGTTGGTTGTTGTCGTTGTCATATGCCGAGCATGGGATTCGGAAGAGCCGTCGTCATGACCGAAGCGTCACGCGGACCGAACACGAGGACCTTCCGCACGGGCGTTGCCGCGCTGCGCCTGAAGCCAACAGGGGCCCGCCAAGCTAGCGAACCAGCCGACGCGTATCGGCTTACCCTTCCTTCGGTCCCTGATCGGAGAGCGACAAGGAGGGAGCCACAGAATGCGCATTCTCACGACGATCTTCATGCTGCTCGTGTTGCTGGCGTCCTCGAGCAGCGCGAACGGCGCGCCGCCGGACGTCGGCACCGTCCGGGATTTCGGTCCGAACCTCACGACATCCTGTCCCCAGCCCGAGGGCATCGCCGCGGATCCGCGCGGCAACATCTACGTCTCGTCGTTCTCGGCGGCCGGAACCGTTTGTGTCATCGATCCCAGTGGCTCGCTCGTCGACACGTTCGCGCTGGGCGCGCCACTCATCGGCATGCTCTTCGCGGAGGACGCGGGTCTCTACGTGATCGACTTCGCGAACGCGCGTCTGTTGCTGGTCGATCCAGCGACGCACGCCAGCCGCACCATCGCGACCGGCCTCGGTGGTCCGAACGCGTTGGCCCGCGATCCCGAGCGCAACCTGTTCGTTTCCGATTCGTTCGGCGGGCGGATCTGGAAGATCGCACCTGATGGCACGACGAGCGTCTGGAAGCAGGACCCGCTCCTCACCACTGCAGGCTTCCCGCCCTTTGGAGCGAACGGGGTCGCCTTCGACCGGACCGGATCGAACCTCTTCGTGGCCAACACTGGCGACGACAGAGTTCTCCGCATCCCGGTGAACGCGGATGGTTCCGCGGGCGCGGTGAACGTGTTCGCGTCCGACATCGACGGAGCCGACGGCATCCAGTTCGACGTGCGCGGCAACCTGTACGTCTGCGCGAACCAAGCCGACGAGATCGCGGTCATCGGCCCGTCAGGTTCGCGCATCGCCACGTACCGCGGCACCGGCTCCACAGCGCTGCATTTCCCCGCGAGCCTGGTGTTCCGCGGGCGCGAGCTCTTCATCGCAAACCTCGCGTTCGACCACTCGTTCAATCCACTCCCCGACTCGAAGGTCTCAGTGCTCACGGTCTCGTTCCCGGGCGCTCCTCTGCATTGAGATCAGGACCAGGGTGGCCGCGCGCCACCCTGGTCTTTTGCGCAGCGACTTCGGTCACAGCCTGCTGACCGCTCGTTCGATACGCTGACCTCGGTGCCCGATATCGACCGTCCGCGCATCGACCTGCCCCGATCGCGCCTCATCGTCGTGACGGCCGGACTCCTCATGAGCATGGCGCTGTCGGCGCTCGACACGTCGATCGTCGCGACGGCCATGCCGCGGATCATCGACGAGCTCGCCGGCCTCGAGTACTACGCCTGGGTCACGACCGCCTACCTCGTGACCTCGACGACGATCATCCCGATCTCGGGCAAGCTCGGCGATCTCTTCGGGCGTAAACGCTTCGTGCAGGGCGGCATGATCGGCTTCCTCATCGCGTCGGCCCTCTGCGGGCTCGCCGCCTCGATGCCGCAGCTCGTCGCCGCGCGTGCCGTGCAGGGCGTGTTCGGCGGGTTCCTGACCTCGTCGGTCATCGCCTCGATGGCCGACCTCTACCTCCCCGCGACGCGCGCGAAGATCCAGGGGATCTTCATGAGCGTCTTCGCGACCGCCTCGATCGCCGGGCCGATCCTCGGCGGGATCCTCACCGACACCCTCGGCTGGCGCTGGGTCTTCTACGTGAACCTTCCGCTCGGGATCCTCGCGTTCACGGTCGTCGCGCTCACGATGCCGCGCATCCCGACGTCCTCGTCATGGCGCCACGTCGACATCCGCGGCTCGCTCCTGCTCACCGCCGGGCTCGTGCCGTTCCTCATCGCGCTGTCGGAGACGCGCGATGCGGGCTGGACGTCGCCCGTCGTTCTCGCGCTCCTGGCGATCGCAGCCGTGATGCTCTCGTTCTTCGTGTGGGCGGAGAGACGCGCCGAGCATCCGATCATGCCGCTGCGCCTCTTCCGCACGCCCACGTTCACGGTCTCGGTGATCGTCTCCTTCCTCGCGGCCTTCGCGATGTTCGGCTCGAACATCTTCGTCCCGCTCGTCTATCAGGGCCTGCTCGGCATGAGCGCGACGCAGTCCGGCGCGCTTCTCACGCCGCGCATGGTCGCGATGGTCGCGGCGTCGCTCCTGAGCGGCCAGATCATCACCCGCGTCACGCACTACCGGCTCGTCGGTGCAGCCGGGCTCGTGTCGCTCGCGTTCGGCCTCTTCCTCCTCTCGCACGTGCACGTCGGGTCCTCGGAGCTCGACGTGATCGTCGCGCTCATCTTCATCGGGATCGGATTCGGGAGTAATCAGCCCATCTACCAGAACGCCGTGCAGAGCGCCGTGCCGCACCAGTACGTCGGCGTCGCATCGAGCCAGGTGCAGTTCTGGCGATCGCTCGGGCAGACCGTCGGCGTCGCCGTCATGGGTGCGGTGCTGACCCTCCGGATCGGCGCGCAGGTCCCGGTCGGCGAGACGGCGGTCGTGCCCTCGACGCCCGCCGAGCGCGCCGCGCTCGCGTACGGGCTGGACGGCGTGTTCCTCGTCGCCGCGATCGCCGCGGCCATCGCGATCGTCGTGGCGCTGCAGCTCCGCGAGGTGCCGTTCCGCGGTCGACGCGCGCCGGTCTCGTCGA
>JBIOUD010000173.1:0-19306 GCA_044866725.1 Candidatus Limnocylindria bacterium
TGGGAGGTCACATCCGCCCGCGAGACGACGGCGTATGTGTTGCGTGCGCCTGTTCATCGCCTCGCTCGCGCTCGCGGCCGGGCTCGTCGCGTGTGGCCCGAACGGCGGCGCGCAACCCGCGGGCGGCGCTCCGTCGGCCGCTCCGCAGACCTCGACGCCCGCGCAACCGGCGAACGCGACGAAGACGCCCGGTCCGAGCCAGGGCGATATGGACGACGACCCTTACGGCTACGGGTACTGACCGCTAGGGCGGTCTAGCGGCGCGCGCCTCGCATCTGCTCGAAGCAGTTGCTGCAGTAGACCGGCTTGTCCCCGCGCGGCTGGAACGGCACGCGCGCCTCGCCACCGCAGTTGCTGCAGACCGCGGTGAACATCTCGCGTGGTCCAGCTCCAGCGCCACCCGCGCCCCCGCTCGAACGGCGTGCGGCACGACAGGAGGGGCAGCGGCTCGGTGCGTTCTGGAGTCCGCGCGACTGATAGAACTCCTGCTCGCCGGCGGTCCAGATGAATTGCTGGCCACAGTCGCGACAGGTCAGGGTCTTGTCCTGGAAGCTCACTTGGTCCCGGTCCTTTCTGGCTCCGTGGTCCTAGAGGGCCGGGAGCGCGGCGTCAGTCTACTGCTGGGCGCCGACAGCTCACTGACCTTTGCGGTCCCGGCTTCGGTACGCTCGTCCAGTGACGAGCGACGCAGCCGTACCGAGCACGCTCGCTCAGCTCGTTCGCGAGCAGCGCGAGAAGCTGCACCTCACGCAAGCGGAGCTCGCGGCGCGCGTCGGTGTGTCGCGCAGCGCGATCTCCGAGCTCGAGGCCGGACGCATCGAGCAGCCACGCGCCAGCGTCTTCATGCGGCTCGCGGCGGCGCTCGGCATTCCCGCGGCGGTGCTCCTCGCGGCAGCCGGTCATCCGACGAGCGCGCTCGTCCTCGAGTTCGAAGCGGATGAGATCGCGGTCCTCGCGGCGTCGCTCGCATCGCTCGCGGGCAGCGAGCGCGACTGGCTTCGTACGCGACTCATCGAGCTGCGCGATCTCCTGGTGATGCGCCGTTCCGATGGCAAGTCGGCTAACGGCGCTCGAACGCGAGGCGCGCGCCGAGACCGATCAGCACCGCGCCGGTGACGCGCTCGAGCCATCGACGCAGCCCGCTGTCCGCGAACGATCGGGAGAGACGCGCGATCAGGTAGGCGTAGGCGGCGAGCCACAGGATCCCCATGACGGCATGCGCCGCCGCGAACGCGAGGCTCTGCGCGAGCACGCTCGCCGCCGGGTCTATGAACTGCGGCAGGAACGTGAGATAGAACACCGCGACCTTCGGGTTGAGGACGTTGGACAAGAGACCCTGCAGGTAGGCCGTCCGCGCGCGCGCCGGTTGCGCCTCCGCTGGAGGCAAGGCGCCGAACGAGTCGCGGAGCGCGCGTAGGCCGAGGTACGCGAGGTAGGCCGCGCCCGCGAGCTTCACAAGAGTGAAGGCCTCGGCCGACGTCGCGAGCACGACCGAGAGCCCGAGCGCCGAGGCCGTCGCGTGGACGAGCAGGCCGGTGCAGATGCCGAGCGTCGTCACGAACGCGGCACGCCGGCCTCGCTCGATCGTGACCTTCGCGACGAGCGCCATGTCCGCGCCCGGCGAGACCGTGAGCAGCACGAGCACGCCAAGCCCGGCGAGGAAGCGTGGGTCGATCACTTCGCGGCGCGCTCGATGCGGTCGAGCACGTGTGCCTGCGCTTCGAGATCGAGCGGCGAGCCGCGCTCGCCGAGCTTGCCGGCGATGACGGTGCGGTGCTCGACCGTGCGGTTCGCGCCGTACTTCAGCTTCGCGCGCACGTCGGTCACCGCGAGGCGGATCCCGCGGATGCTCGGAAGGAGCTTCCCGTAGCGGTTCTCGCCCGGCTCCACGGGCGCGTGCTTTCCCTCAGGCTGGAAGTGCCCGAGCTGCCGCTCGAGGATCGCGGCCACGCGCGCGGGGTCGTCGATCACCTCGACGTCGCACGCCATCTGAACGGCGGCGTAGTACGAGGTGGGCACGCCGTACTCGTCCTGGTTCCAGTGCCCCGGGATGTACGCGTAGGCGCCGAACACCGAGAGCAGTGCGCGCGGCCGCTCGGCGAGCGCCTCCCATACCGGGTTCGGTCGCGCGAGGTGCAGCACGACCTCCTTGTCCCCGTCCCAGAGGAAGTGCGTCGGCACGACGACAGGGAGGTCACGGCCCTCGCCGGGCGCGATGAGCTCGCCGAAGTCGTGTTCGGCGAGGAACGCGCGCCACTCGGCCTCGTCGAGCGGCGCGTCGTGGCGATGGATGAGCACGACGCAAATGATGGGGGAACCGGATAGCCAGAGGCCCGGTCACTTGTTGTGACCGGGCCTCTCTCAGAAGGCATCGTCGCACCCCATGCGGGGCGGGTGGCTAGGCCGTGACCTTCGCCGGGACGCGGCCGTAGGTCTTGCCGAAGACGATCTCTTCCCTGGGAGTCACGAACGCGTGGACGAATCCACCGACCGAGAGGATCACCATCAGGACCGCGAGTCCGAAGATGATGTTGGCCGCGAGGGCGGCCTTCTCGCCGAGGGTGCTGAACCCGTACGTCGTGAGCAGCATGCCGGAGAGCGTCTCACCGGTCTGCATGGTCGTGCGGAGCGAGGTCGCGGAGTCAAGCTTCTTCTGAAGGTCGGCGGCAGCGGTCGTGTCGCCCTTGGCCTTTGCGGCAGCGATCTGCGCGCTCAGGTCGGTGCGGATCCCGCCGAGGGTCGCGTATGTCGCGCCAGGGAAGCCTGCGCTCGTCGCGGAGGCGTCCATGTGCCTGCGGATGTAGTACTTCGCGTAGCACTCGGCCTGAGCGCCCGTCGTCAGAGTCTGGCCCGCGTACGTCGTGAGGCAGACCGAGCCCGGCTTCCAGCTCGTCTCGTCAGCGGTGGGCGCGGTCGAGAAGACGATCTTCTGGGCACCGAGTTCCGTCGCGACGTAATCGGTCGCGAACTGGGCCTGGGTGAGGAGCGCGAAGCCAAGTCCCGCGAGGAGCAGGGCGACCACGAGGCCGCCGCTAGCGAAGAAGAGGTCGAGAGTCCGGCGTTTCACTTTTCGTTCCTTTTCCGAGTCTGTTGTTGCCTCTTCGGCGTGCCTCGGTACTAGTGACACGATGCCGGGCCAGGGCCGCCCGAGGCAGAGCCAATGCGCCCTTCGTTAGGGCCAGAAGGCCCTGTCAGGTAGGGACCGTCGGGGCCTGTAGCGCAGGGCAGGACGGGCCCGACCGGAGCCAGCGAATTGCCCGCGGCGGCACTCAGGCGACAGCCGGCTCGCGCGAGGCTCGAACGAGGCTCGAACGAGAGTTCCATTGAGCATAAAGCTGACCACGCCGACGCCGAACCCCGCCAGCACCGCGACCGCGTCGAAACGCAGCGAAGCAAGCGACCCCTGCAGCAGCGTTCCGCTGAAATGGCTCACGCGCGCGACGCCGTAACCGCGGCCGCGAACGGGATCAGGCCTCGGGCAGCGCGCTTCTTCGACTGAGCCCGGCCGCGCGCGTCGCGGCGGCCACCGCCTTCGCGATCCGTGGCACGACGTCCTTGTCGAACATCGACGGGAGGATGTACTCCGCCGAGCGCACGTGCGCCGGCACCGTCGCGGCGAGCGCGTCCGCGGCCGCGATCTCGATGTCACCGGACACGCCACGCGCATGCGCGTCGAGCAGGCCGCGGAAGACGCCGGGGAAGACGAGAGAGTTGTTCACCTGGTTGGGGTAGTCGCTGCGTCCGGTCGCGAGGATGTCGACCTCGGGCGCGGCGATGAGCGGGTCGATCTCTGGATCCGGGTTCGCGAGCGCGAACAGGATCCGCGGCCGCGCCATCGATCGGAGCATCGCCAGGGTCAGGATCCGCGGTCCCGCGAGGCCGATGAAGACGTGCGCGTCCCTCACGGCATCGGCGAGGCTGCCGCCGCGCGTGGTGCCGAGCTCGCCCGCGATCGCGAGCTTCTCGGTGTTCTCGTCCACCCGCGACGAGTTCACGATGCCGTGACGGTCGACGAGCACGATGTCGCGCACTCCCGCGAGACGAAGGAGCCGGGCCGTCGCGATGCCCGCGGCGCCGGCGCCCGCGATGACCACACGGAGGTCGCCCAACGCACGCCCGACGACGGCCGCCGCGTTGCGGAGACCCGCGAGCACGACGACGGCGGTGCCATGTTGATCGTCGTGGAACACCGGGATGTCGAGCCGCTCGCGAAGCTTGCGCTCGACGATGAAGCAGGCCGGCGCGGCGATGTCCTCGAGGTTGATGCCGCCGAACGCGGGCGCGACATGAGCGACGGTGCGGACGATCTCGTCGGGGTCCTTCGTGTCGAGGCAGAGCGGGAATGCGGTGATGCCCGCGAACTCCGCGAAGATGAGCGCCTTGCCCTCCATCACCGGCATGGCCGCCTCGGGTCCGATGTCACCGAGCCCGAGGACCGCCGTGCCGTCGCTCACGATCGCGACGGCGTTCTGACGGATCGTGAGCTTCCAGGCCTTCTCCTTGTCCTCGGCGATCGCGCGGCAGATTCGCGCGACGCCGGGTGTGTAGACGAGGCTCAGATCGTCGCGCGTGCGGACCTGAACGCGGCCCTTCATCTCGATCTTCCCGCCCAGGTGCATGAGGAAGGCACGATCGGAGACCGACCGCACGTTCACGCCCTCGAGCCGCTGCAGGTCCTCATGGAGGAGCTGGCCGGTGCGCTCGTCGGGACAGTCGACGGTGACGTCGCGCACGTGGATCTTCGGTGTCGCCTCGACGAGGTCGATCGCGCCGAGGCTGCATCCGCGGACGCCGACGGTCGACGCGACGCGGGCGAACATGCCCGGCCGGTTCGCGATCTCGAGCCGGAAGACGAGCCGGTACGCCGGTGTGATCACGGGGTCGGAGGCCATGCCGCTGAGTATGCGTTCGCTGACGGCCGGACCAGGGGCTGTGGCCATGCGGTCAGAGTGATGTCGTCCGCCGCGCGGGAGTAGGGCCGTTGGACCCTAGGGCACGCGGGGCACGGCCCGTGACCATCGACGTATGTCGAAGGAACGCTCCCGCGGCGGCGCGAAGCGCGCCGCGCGCGCGAGGCAGCGCCGGGGTCGCCGGAACGTGGTCGTCGCGAGCGTGCTCGCGCTCGCCGTCGTCGCCGGCTTCATCTGGATCGGAAATTCGACGAACGCGGATCCGGGCAAGACCGCGGCCGTGCCGGAATCGAGCCGGGTCCGCGGCGCCCTGACCGCGGCCGTCACGATCGAGGAGTACGCGGACTTCCAGTGCCCCGCTTGCGGGCAGTTCGCTCGCACGACGGGCGCGCAGCTTCTGCGCACCTACATCGCGGAGGGCACGGTGAAGCTCGTCTTCCGCCACTTCGCCTTCCTCGGCTCCGAATCGAACTGGGCGGCCGAGGCCGCCGAGTGCGCTGGCGAGCAGGGGAAGTTCTGGGATATGCACGACAGGCTGTACGCCTCGCAGGCTGGTGAGAACCGCGGCGCGTTCTCGAAAGCGAACCTCAAGCGCATGGGCGAGGCCCTCGATCTCGGTCCGTCGTTCGCGGCGTGCGTCGACTCAGGCCGCTACGCGCAAGCCGTCCGCGATCTGTCCGACGACGCGAGCGAGCGGGGCGTGCGAGCTACGCCCACGCTCTACGTCGACGGCCGACGGATCGAAGGTGCCGCGACATTCGAGCAGCTGAAGACGATCATCGACGCCGCGCTCGCGCGGTGAGCGTCTCGCGTCTGCTGGCGGTCGCGTTCGCTGCGGTCGGCACGCTCGTCTCCGGGTATCTCACCTGGGTGCACTACAGCGGGAGCCTTGCGCTGTGCATCGGCGTGGGCGGTTGCGAGGCGGTGCAGACGAGCCGCTTCGCGACGCTCGGCCCGGTCCCGGTGGCGCTCGTCGGCCTCGCCGGATTCGTCGCGATCCTGGTCGTCGCGATCGCGCACGCGCGAGGGGCAGCCTGGTCGCTCACGCCGCTCTTCGGGCTGTCGCTCGCCGCGACGCTCTACGTCGCGTATCTCACCTATGTCGAGGTCTTCGTGCTGGGCGCGATCTGTCCCTGGTGCGTCGCGGTGGCCGCCTGCTCGGTCGGTGTCTTCGCTCTCGCGCTCCGCGAGCTCGTGATCCAACCCGACGAATAGCGCGCCAAACCGAACGTTCCATTCGTTACTCGCTGTGATGAAGGTGGCGCTCGTGCTCGCGATGCTGCTCGTCGGCGTCACGCCGCCAGCGCCATCTCCGACGGCCGCGACCTGCGCCTCGTCAACGGGACCGGGCATCCCGCCGCCCGCGCGAGTGCCTGCCGGGATCGCCGGTCTGCACGCCGCGTGGTACGGCCAGTCCGGCTACATGCGCCTCTGTCCCGGCGAGCGCGCCACCGCGACGGTCGCCTACTACAACTCAGGGTCGCAGGGCTGGGTCGCGGGACGGATGGGCCAGGTCGCATATCTGGGGACGCACGACATCGAGCCGGGGCAGGATCAGCCGAGCGTCCTTGGAGGCGACGGCCAGCGCGGATCGCCGGCGACGGGGTGGCCCCGCTACGACCGTCCCGCGGTGCAGCCGGCGGCGTACGTCGGACCGGGACAGATCGCGTGGTTCCAATTCGACGTGCGCGCGCCGGCGCGGCCGGGCACGTACCGCGTCGGCATCCGGCCGCTCATCGAAGGGACGACCTGGCTCGAGGACTACGGCGTCTTCTGGGAGTTCACGGTCCTGAACGCGGATGGCTCGCTCCCGATGGCAACGCCGCCGTCGCCCTCGGGCTTCACGTTCAGGACCGGTCCGGGCCTCGACGCGGACGACATCAACGCGGTGCATGAGGGAGTCGAGTGGGCGAGCGCGTACCTCGCGGCGAACGTCGGCGGCGATCGCGCGTCCCGTGCCAGCGCACGCATCGTCGTGGGTGACGGATCGGAGCGGTTCTGCTGCATCACGAGCGGACCGTCGTTCGACATCGTCACCGGGAACCGCGCGTGGGCTTCGCCGCAGGCGGCCGCGCCGGACACGTGGACCGCGGACGACGAACGTGCCGAGCTCGCGGCGCACGAGTACGTCCACGTGTGGCAATACGACGTCGGCGGGCGTGCCTGCATGACCGGCGGTCCACGGTGGCTCTCCGAAGGGATGGCCGAGTCGCTCGCGTACCGGTCGCTGACCGCTGGCGCGCGCATCCCGGCCGCGAATCTCGACGTCTTCACGAAGCGCCAGCTTCGCAGCGCGCGCTACGTGACGCTGCGCTCGCTCGAGAGCGACTGGCCGTCCGACGCGAACCCATTCGCCGTGGGCTACCTCGCGGTGGATCGGCTCCTCGCGACACCATCGCCGCTCGCGCTCCGTACGTACTGCGCACGCGTGGGGCGCGGCGAGGCGTGGCCATCCGCGTTCGTCGCGGCGTTCGGGACGGACATCGACTCCTTCTATACGCGCTTCGAAGCGTTCCGCCAGAGCTACGCGGGAGGTTAGCGTCCTCGGGCGAACTCCCGGCGATGGATGTAGTCGTCCTTTTCAATGAGACCGCGCGCGAAGAGCTCGTCGAGCAGACGCGAGCCGCCGTCGTCCACACGCCCGATCTTGACGGCGATCCAGACGATCGCGGCGACTCCGACCGCCGCCAAAGCCGTCCAGATCACCGAGGCGACCAACATCCACGACATGTCCATCTGAATACCCGGGTACATCACGGGTCTCTCCTCTCCTACTGGGCGGTCCAGCCGCCGTCGACGTACACCTCGGAGCCGGTCATGTACGACGCCTTCGGCCCGCAGAGGAACGCGATGACATCGCCGATCTCCTCCGGCCTGCCGAGGCGACCCATCGGAGTGGCCTGGGTGATCGCACCCTCGACCGGTGTTCCCTTCACCTGCGCGACCATCGGCGTGTCGATGAACCCAGGGTGCATCGAGTTCACGCGAATGCTTTCCTTCGCGTAGCGGATCGCGGCGTTCTTCGTCATGAGGCGCACCGCCCCCTTGGTCGCGTGGTACGCGACCGATCCGCCGAAGCCGCCGACCGCGCCGAAGATCGACGAGACGTTCACGATGCTGCCGCTTCCGGCCTTGCGCATGGCCGGGACGGCGTACTTCATGCCGAGCCACACGCCCATCTGATTGATGCCGACCACCTTGTCCCAGCCTTCGCGCGTCTCCTGCTCGACGTCCTCCATCGTGCCGATCCCGGCGTTGTTCACGAGGATGTCGAGACGTCCGAATTCGCGAACGATGTCGTCCACCAGAAGCCGCCAGGCGCCCTCATCGGTGACATCGAGCTTCACCGAACGCGCGCACTTTCCTTCAGCGACGAGCTTCTTCGCGAGCTCCTCACTGTCGACGACATCAGCGATGAAGACATACGCGCCCTGATCGCAGAGCGCCTCGACCGCCGCCGCGCCGATCCCGCGTGCGCCACCGGTCACGATCGCCACCTTGCCACCAAGCTCGGTCATCAGGACACCTCCGTTTACCCGACCAGCGTGGGACGTCCCGCTGCTCCCTTCGAGAGCCGAATGGCACCGGCGCCGCACCGAACGGCCCAGCTATGCGTCCTCGGTCGCCGTATCGCGTTTGATGACCTCTCCCCAGAGCGTCGCCGCGGCGGCGACGGCGATCGCGAGCAGCCATCCGGTCGGTGAAGGCGCCGCGAGGTGGACCCTCTGAGCCACCGGCGGCACGGCCTCGAGCACGATGAGGAGACCGCAGGTCGCGGCGAAGATCCATGCGAGCACGCGGTTATCGCCGAGCCGGTGCCAGATGTGGACGTCGTCCGAGCGCTCGACGAGCACGAGGAGGAACTGGCCGACGATGAGCGCGATGAACGCGACACCGCGCGCGGCGTCCTCCGTCCAGCCCGTGCCGAGGGCGCCGAGGTAGAGCCCGAGGACCGCGATCGTGAGACCGATCCCCCGCGCGAGCAGCACGATGACCTGATCCCGGCGCAACAGACCGGCTGAGCGGCGGCGCGGTGGTCGGCGCATGAGCTTGCCGCTCGGCGGATCCGCCTCGAATGCGAGCGCGACCGTCGGATGCAGGAGCAGCTCGAGCACGACGAGGTGCACGGGCAGGAGAAGAAGCGGTGCGCCGGTGAGAGGGACGACGATCGCGGTGAGGAGCAACGGTGCGTGGAATGCGACGAGATAGCTGAACGCGCGGCGAAGGTTCTCGAAAATGCGACGACCATCGCGGATCGCGGTGACGATCGTGCTGAAGTCGTCGTCGAGGAGCACGAGGGTCGCCGCACTCCGCGCGACCTCGGTACCACGGCGGCCCATGGCGATCCCGATGTCGGCCTCCCGCAGTGCCGGGGCGTCGTTCGTACCGTCGCCCGTCATCGCCACGACCTCGCCACGCGCTTTGAACGCCCGGACGAGGCGGTATTTCTGCTCGGGCCGCGCGCGCGCGAAGACGTTCGCCGTCCCGGCGGTGCGCACGAGATCGTCATCGCTCGCTTCGTCGATCTCGGTGCCGGTCACGACCCGGATCGGACCAAGCCCGAGCGACGTCGCGACGGCCGCCGCGGTGATCGGATGGTCGCCGGTGATCATCACGACACGGATGCCCGCGTCGCGGCACTTCGCGATCGACTCGGCGACGCCCGGACGGAGTGGGTCGCTGAACGCGACGAGGCCGATCACGCGGAGACCCGCCTCGTCCGACGAACGGTCACCGTCCTCACGAACGGCGGCGGCCCGCGAGACCGCGATGACACGCATGCCCTTCGCCGCCAGCTCGGCGTTCGCGCGGCGCGCGAGATCGAGCGTCGACGGCTCCGTCACGCCGAGAGCGCTGAGGCCTTCGAGCCCGCCTTTCGCGTACGCGCCGACATCGCGACCGTCACGCCATACGTGCGTGAGAGAGCGACTCGCCGGGTCGAAAGGGTGATCTCGCAGGAGCTCTCCACGCTGGAGGCGGACGACGTCGACGCCGCGCGTCGACGCCGCGCGCACGATCGCCTGGTCGAGCGGGTCGAACGGCGCGGGCTCCGATGCGAGCACCGCCGTCTCGAGCAGCTCGCGCTCGCCGATCCCCGGCGCGGGCCAGAGCCCGGAGAGCTCGATCGCCCCGAGCGTGAGCGTCCCGGTCTTGTCGGCGCAGATCACGCTCGTGGCGCCCAGCGTCTCGACGCCGACGAGCCGTCTGACGAGCGCGTGGTCCCGGGCAAGGCGCCACGCGCCGAGCCCGAGGTACAGCGTGAACACCATCGGGAACTCCTCGGGGATGGCGGCCATCGCCAGCGAGACGCCGGCGATGATCGCCTCGGCGAGAGTCGCGCCACGCGCGAGCTCGATGCCGACCACACCCACGCAGAAGGCGAGCGCCACCGCCGAGAGCACGAGGAAGAGGCGGCGCACCAGGCTCTGCAGCGGCGTGGCCTGCGTCTCGACGCGCGCGACGAGCGTGCCGATCGCGCCGTAGCGCGTCGCCGCGCCCGTGACGCTCACGACCGCGGTGCCGCGCCCGGAGAGCACCGTCGTGCCGGCCCACAGCGACGCTTCCTCATCGGAGGCGAGCGTCTTCATCACCGTCTGCGACTCACCGGTGAGCGCGGACTCGTCCACGACGACGTCCGCGCCGGCGACGAGTCGCGCGTCCGCGGGCACGACGTCGCCCTCGCGCAGCACGAGGACATCGCCCGGCACGAGCTCGGTCGCCGGTAGGAGCACGAGGGCGCCGTCACGCATGACGCGAACGGTCGGGGACGCGAGCCGGCGGAGCGCCTCGAGCGCGTGCTCGGCGCGGAGCTCGAGCACGAGGCCCACACCCACGACCGGTACGAGTGCGACGAGGGCGATGATCGCGTCCTCGGTCTCCCCGAGGGCGAAGTACGTCGCGCTCGCGACGGCGAGCAGGAGCGCCATCGGATCCGTGACGACGTGACGGAGCGTCGGAAGCAGTCCGGTCGCCGCGCTCTCGGGCACGAGCACATTCGGTCCGAATGTGACGCGACGCTGCGCCACCTCGACGGCGGTCAGGCCCGTCGCGAGCGCCTGCGCGGTCACGGTGGAGTCCCCGCGATCAGGCGGATGGGACCACGAGGACCGAGCACGGCGCCTTCAGAAGGACCTCGCGCGCGACGCTCCCCAGGACCGCCCGCGCGAGCGCGCCCCGACCGCGGGTGCCCATGACGATGACGTCCGCGTCGGCGCCGCGTGCCGCGTCGATGATCTGGGCCGCGGGGTCGCCGGTCCGGACGACGATCGACGAGCGCACGCCGGCGAGACGGAGATCGTGCGAGGCCATCTCCGCGCGGCGCTCGTGCGAACGGTGCTCTTCCGACTCGAGCTGTCGCTGCGTCGTACGCACTTCGTCGCGCATCGTCGGCGCGACCCCGGACAGCATCGGCCGCAGGACCTCAGCGACGGACACGACGCGGACGCGCGCGCCCGTGAAGAGCGCCGACCGCGCCAGGAAACGCCGCGCTCGGTAGGCCGGGTCCGAGCCATCGTCGGCGAGGACGACCTGCTCGAGGCCGGGGCGGCGCGCGACGAGCACGGGACAGCGCGAGTGCTCCGCCACGTCGCGGGCCACCGACCCGAGAAGGACGGTCGCGAGCGGCCCATGGCCACGATGCCCGACGACGATGAGCTCCGCGTCGATCGCCTCCGCCTCGGCAGTCAGGATGGTCGAGGCGTCATCGCCTGTCAGCACACGCGTGCGGACCTGGATGCCCGGCCGCGCGAGCGCTTCCGCGGCGAGGGCGACGTGCGCCGTGAGCGGGCGCTCGACGTTCTCCGGCTCCCGCGTCACACCGCTGATCGCACCGAGGGCGAGCGCAGGCACGACCTCCACCAGATGAAGGACCGTACCGGCGGGCCAGCGGATCCGCGCGGCGCAATCGACGCCGACGCGCGCGCCATCCGAGCCGTCGTAGGCGATGAGCACGTTCATACGTCGACCCGAACCTCTCCGCTCGTCGCTCGAGAGCGCCGCGCATCCGCATCGTCGCGCTCGATCCGCACGGCGCGACAGGGCCGGAGGTCACCTTCGCCATTCCGAAGGTCCCAATGGGTCGGTCGGCCCTATCGGCGAGCACCCGGCGGGAAGAGGCTCGTGGGGAGGTATCGCCGAAGATGAAGCGAATCGAGGTCTCGCGGGCGTCCGGGGTCCAGTTCCGTGCGCGCATCGGACGGCACGAGCTCGTCTACGACCAGCCCGAAGCGGCAGGCGGGACGGACACGGGACCGACGCCGACCGATGCGTTCGTCGCGAGCCTCGCCGCCTGCGTCGCGCACTACGCGACCGGATTCCTCGTGCGTCACGGACGCTCGGCGGACGGGCTCCGCGTCAGCGCCGAGTTCACGATGGCCGAGCATCCGTCGCGGGTCGGCGAGGTCGCGATCGAGATCAACGTCGCCGCTCCGCTGCCCGGAACGATGGCGGACGCGCTTCGTGCCGTCGCGGAGCATTGCACGGTCCACAACTCGATCGCGCTCGCTCCCGACGTCCGGATCCGCGTCGCGTCATTGGCGGATCGCGTGAGCGTTCGCGACGTCGCGCTCACGGCCGCGAAGTCGTGAGCCCATCCCGTCGGCCGAGCTCGAGGTGGCCGCCGCAATGATCGTCGCGTGAACCTGGAGTCCCTGGATGGAGGAACGTCGGAGCGACCTGGCCCACGCCGCCGTGGCGGCGTCGAGCCTTGTCTATCTCGTGACGCTCATCGTCGTCCCACTGCTCGCTCCGCAGCGTGACGTGCTGCGATCTCATCCGGAGCACTATGCCGATACCGCGGCCGGCTGGCTCGTGCGACTCGGTTACGTCGCGGTCGCGCTCGCCGCGTGGTCGGTCGCGGCGACCCTGCTCGCCACACCCGGTCGGATGCGCGTCGTCGCGGCGCTGCTCGCGCTCGCCGGAGGCGCGCTGGCGCTCCAGGTCGCGGTCGCGCTGGACGAGGTCACCGGCGGTCCGCTGCTCCTCGGTGTGTTCGCGCTCGCGCTCACGCCAGCGGCGGCGTCCATCGCGCGGCGCGGCACGCTCCGTTCCACCGTCGTCGTCCTGGGCATCGGCGTGACGCTCGCGTTCGTCATGTTGGCCGTCGCGCCGAAGGAGGCGGCCGGTCTTGTGAACCGGGTCTGGGACGGACTCCTCGCGATCTGGATCCTCGCGTTCGGGCTCAGCGACCGACGCTCTTAGACCAGGAACTCCCACAGCGACGCGAGGAGGAACAGCGGGACGATCACGGTGTACGCGAGCGCGACGTCGCGCATCCTCTCCTTCGGCAGACCGAGCCACGCGTCCGCTCCTGGTCGCCGGACCGCGCGCCACGCGCCGACACCGAGGTACACGCCCATGCCGCCCGCGATCGAGTACGGGATGAGCTGGAGGATGAGCGTCACCAGGTAGTAGATCGCTCGGCCGGGGGCCGCGAGGCGACTCTCGCGGCGCGCGTCCACGGACACGATGCCCCCGACCCAGCCGCGATACGCGACGAGAGGGTAGACACCGACGACCGAGACCCCGATGACCGTGTCGGTGACGCCGCCGGTCAGGAGGTTTGCGGCGAAGTCCAAGAGCGCGGCTCGAAGATGGTCGCCTCCCCGATGTGCCACGAGGATCTCGCTCGACCCCGCGGCGTCGACGATGGCGTCTCGGCGCTCGAGCGCGAACGCGTCGCCCGAGCCGACCATTGCGATGCCGATGGCGACGGAGAGCAGGTAGGTCATCGCGACCGTCAAGATCGCGACCCTGGCACGACCGATCGCCGCGAGGGTCGCGGTCATGAGCGCTTTCCTAGACCCAGGATCTGAGGGCCAGGCCGATGACGATGGCGACGGCGATGCCGATCCCCGCCGCGATCCCGATGGGGCGACGCACCGGCGCGAGGGCGAGCGCTGCGATGAGCAGTGCGGCCGCGATGCCGGCGGTGACGAGCGTATCGAGCTGCGACATGAATAGGAGCAAGGCGATCGAAGCGACCGAGATGACCCAGAGAAGGCGGTCGCGCAGTACGGCGTAGCTCGTCATGACTCACCTCTTCCGAGCGGGCTCGAACGCGGTCCGCTCACGCGCAAACATCGTGAACCTGAAGGAACATCGAGGACGCTCGCGAGGGGCCCGGATCGAGTCGCCGGAGTGCCCCGGCACCGTCCGGTAGCGCCCTACATCGCGTGATCGTCAGGCCGGGGCCCGCCCGATCCGAACGCGCGCGTCCACGATGGTGACGTCGTCGGCGCGAGCGACGAGCGGGTTCGCATCGAGCTCGACGATCTCGGGGTGACGCTCGACCATCGCCGACAGCCGCAACAGTGCGTCCTCGATGCGCGCGACGTCGCACTTCGCCGCACCGCGATAGCCGTCGAGCAGTGGGAAGGTGCGGAGCGAACGAAGCATGTCGCGGGCGTCCGTGTCGGTCAGGGGAACGACGCCGACCGCCACGTCGCGGAGCAGCTCGGCGGTCGTGCCGCCCGCGCCGCATGCGACCACTGGGCCGAAGGTCGGGTCCTGGACCATACCGAGGATGAGCTCGACGCCCGTCGGGACCATCTTCTGCACGATGTAGCCGCTCTGCTCGTGGCCGCGCGCACGCACCGCGTCGCGCATCTCGGCGGCGGCGGTGCGGGCAGCTACCGGGCCAATGACGCCGAGGCGCACTCCGCCCGCGTCGCTCTTGTGCACCAGCGTCGGTGCGACCGCCTTGATGGCGACCGCGCCGCCGAGAGAGGACGCGGCACGCGCGACCTCGTCCTCGGTGCGCGCGGCGATGCTCGCCAGCATGGGGAGTCCGTAGCACGCGAACAGCTCCTCGACCTCGGCGGGCGAGAGCCACTGCGCGCCCCGATCGAGTGCGCGAGAGAGCACCGCGGCGGCGGCCTCGGCTCGCGCACCGAAGGTCGGCCGTGTCCCCTCCGGCCGCGCGCGCCAGCGCCCGTACCGCACGACGTGCGCGAGCGCGCGCGCCGCGTCTTCGGGATATGCGAACGAAGGGATGCGCACGTGCTCGTCCTGCAGCTCAGGCGGCACGCCCGTCACCGAGAGGAACACGGCGAGCACAGGGATCGGGCGCTCGAGCGCCGCGACCGCGCCGCGGATCGCCGCGGCGACGTCGGCGGCACGAGTCACGAGCGGCGGTGTGAACATCACGATGAGCGAGTCGATCCCGTCATCCGCGGCGAGCGTCGCGATGCTCCGGGCGTACTCGTCCGCGCCGGCGGACGCGATCATGTCCACCGGGTTCGCGGTCGATGCCTCAGCCGGGAGGAACGCGGCGAGCTTTGCGCGCGTGGCGTCGGACAGCGCAGGCACCTCGAGGCCCGCGGCCTCGCACGCATCGGCGGCGAGGATCGCCGGTCCACCCGCGTTCGTGACGATCGCGACGCGGCCCCCGGTCGGCAGAGGCTGATTCGCGAGCAGGGCTGACACG
Source organism: Candidatus Limnocylindria bacterium (assembly GCA_044866725.1). GTDB lineage: Bacteria > Chloroflexota > Limnocylindria > P2-11E > P2-11E > CF-39. The sequence goes on from JBIOUD010000173.1 coordinate 15,337, forward strand.
TCGAAGAGCTCGCCGAGCGTCCCCGTCCGGATGACACCGGTCTGACGGAAGAGCGCGTCGGTCGTCACGTCCGAGGACGCGACGAGCGCGCCGGTGTGCGACGAGGTCGCCCGCGCGCCCGCGACGGACCGGCCGCTCTTCACAGCGACGATCGGCTTCGTCCGGCCGATGCTCCGCGCGAGACGCGAGAACTTGCGCGGGTTCCCGAACGACTCGAGGTACATGAGGATGACGTCGGTGCGGGGATCATCGGCCCAGTACGCCAGAAGGTCGTTGCCCGACACGTCCGCCTTGTTGCCCACCGAGACGAACGTCGACAGCCCGATGCCGCGCTGCGCGGCGTGCTCGATGACCGCGAGGCCAAGCGCGCCGCTCTGCGAGAGGAAGCCGACGCGGCCCTCCGGTGGGTACGTCGGCGCGAAGGTCGCGTTGAGCCGTATCGCCTGATCGGTGTTGAGGACGCCCATGCAGTTGGGTCCCACGAGGCGCATGCCGGAGCCCCGGCAGACCGCGACGAGCTCGCGCTGCATCGCCAGCCCCGCAGCGCCAGCCTCCCCGAATCCAGCGGAGATCACGACGAGGGCGCGCACGCCGGCGGCGGCGCACTCGCGGGCAGTCGACAGGACCATGCGCGCCGGCACGCAGATGACCGCGAGGTCGACCGGTCCACCGATCTCCGCAACGCTCCGGTAGGCGCGCACCGACTGCACGACATCAGCCGTGCGATTCACGGGGTAGACCGGGCCGGTGAACGATGTCGCGAGCAGGTTGTGGAAGATCTCCGCCCCGATCGAGCCACGCGAGCGCGACGCACCGATCACCGCGACGCTCCGCGGACTCAGCACCGGATGGAGCGACGTCTGGACCGCGCGGTCTTCGCGCCGGTCGTAGCGCCGGGTCGTGTCTACGGTGGGCTCGGTCTCCAGCGACCAGTGCTGGAACTCGACGCCACGCTCGCTCTGGGCGACGAAGCCACTGTCCCGGAACACGTCCGCCATGTCGCCGTTCGACGGAAGCACATACGCATCGAGCGCGCCGATACCCGAGCTGCGCGCCTGCGTCGCGAGCCGCTCGAGCAGGAGCGTCGCGAGCCCGAGCCCCCGGTAGCGGTCCGCGGTCATGAAGCTGATCTCCGCTCGGCCGGGCGAGGTCGGGATGAGCTCGGCGTGCGCCGCGAGCTCCCCCTCGCGCTCCGCGACGAGCCCGTAGGCGTTGCCCGCCGCGGTGCACATGCGGTCGGCCTGCGCGCGCGCGTCGAACGCGAGCGAGTTGAAGCGCGTGAATCGCGATGCACGGCCGAGGTCCGCGATGAAGGTCTCCAGCGCGGCACGGTCGCTCGGGCGAAGGCGGCGGATCGACAGGATGGATCCGTCGCGCAGGACGGCCTCGTCGGACGCGAGCATCAGAGGCTGCGCTGCTCGGCTGGCGCAGCCCCAGTGAGCTGGGCGAGCTCGCGAAGCGCGCGCCAGTTCGCGAGACGATCCTCACGCGTCGCGAGGATCTCAGGGCTCGGCGCGCCGTCTCGTCCGAAGTGGGGCGCGAACCGTCCCTCAGTCCGCGCGAAGGTGAGGAAGTCGACCGGGGTACCGTCGGGCAGCGCGGTCCAGTCCGACCGCACATCGGGATTACCCTGCAGCGAGAGCCGCTCGCGCTGCGACGGACCCTTGCGCGGGTCGTAGACGAAGAGCGGGAAGGCGCGCGAGTCGACGGCAAGACGCGCCTGACGGTTCGAGGCGTCGTCCGCGATGCCGTGCTCGGGCTGACACGGCGCGTATGAGATCACGACCGCTGGGCCCGGGTACGCGTTCGCATCGAGGATCGCGCGGTAGAAGTGATTCGGATGCGCAGGCGTCGTCTGCGCGACGAAGACGTCGCCGTGCGCCATGAGGATGCGTCCGAGCTCCTTGCGGCGCTCGGGCTTGCCATGCAGGGCCTTGCCGAACGCGGAGAGCTTCGTGACCTGTCCGCCGAACGTCGCGGTCGACGCCTGGCCACCGGTGTTCGAATAGACCTGCGTGTCGAGGACGAGCACCTTGATGTCCGCACCGCTCGCGATCATGCGCGAGAGGGACTGGAAGCCGATGTCGTACATCGCGCCGTCACCACCGATGACCCAGATCCGGCGGGACGCGCCGCCCGACTGATCCCAGCGCGAACGGACGCCGAGAGCGACCGCCGGCGCGTTCTCGAACAGCGAGTTCGTCCACGGCACGAGGTACGGGTTGTACGGATACGTGCTGCCGAAGACTGTGTTGCAGCCGGTGGCCGCGACGATACCCATCCCGTCATCGCCGTAGGTCTGCCGTGTCGCGGCGACGAGCATGCGGATCGCCGTCGCTTCGCCACAACCCGAGCACGAGCCCGCGCCGCCGACGTAGCCCATCGCGTGCTCGCCGAGCATGAGGTCGGCGAGCGCCTTGTCGCTCCGATACGCCGCCGGAGTCGGTGGCAGACTGCGGAAGAAGCGCATGTCGCGCTCGTATCGGTCGATGGTCGGCTCGTCGGTGTCGTTCACCTTGTCGATCATCCGCAGCGCGTCATGCCCCAGCGACGCGCACACCTCGACGCACTCTCCACAGCCCTTGCAGTGGAGCGGGTCGACGAAGATGCCGAACGAAGCGGGTTCGAGGCCCTTCTTCGCGGGCACCTCGCCGTACTTGCGGGTGTCTACGAAGTGCGCCGCCGCGCCCTCGCGCGCGCCGGGATCCGTTTCGGTCACGCCGAAAGCGGCGACGCGCTCGGCGAGCTCGCTCTTCGGAAGGGCGATGCCGAGGATCGCTGTATCGGGACAGCTGCTCACGCAGGCCATGCATCCGACGCACTTGGCGGCGATGAGCTCTGGGATGCGCGGCGCGAGCCGGCTGAAGTCGCGCGACGCCGCGGTGCCAGGCGGCACGACGCTCCGCGCGACCGATCCGTCGGCGGGAAGTGTGGCGTCGGCGCTCCGCGCGTACGCGTCGAGGACGGTATTGAAGTCATCGACGTAGGCGTGCACGTCGAAGAGGTGCTCGGCCGGGCCGAAGCTGGCCGTCTCCATCGGCGCGCCGGGCTGCTTCGTGAGCGTCATGAGACCGGCGCCTTCTCGCCAGCCATGACGTGGACGAGATCGCTGACGGAGAGCATTCCGACGGGCGTCGCTCCGTCCGGGCCAAGGACCACGAGGCGGTGCACGCGCCGGCCCTTCATCAGCTTCGCCGCATCGTCGAGCGTCGCGTTGACGGAGATCGTGAGGGCGGGCGCGGTCATGACGTGGCGCACGGCGAGGCCGGTCAGGCCGCTCCACAGGTGCTCCATCGAACGGAGACGGAGAAGGTCGGTCTGGCTGAGCACGCCGACGACGTTCCGCGCGGCGTCGACGACTGGAAGCCCGTGCACGCGGTGCGCGTCCATCAACTGGGCCGCTTCGTAGATCTGCGCCTCCTGATGGATCGACACGAGGCCTCTCGTCATCGCCTCACCAACTGTGCGTGCCGTCCGCTCGTTCATGCCCGCACCTCCTCCAAGATGTCGACCCGCTCGCCGACGGCGCAGGTGACGTCGATGACCGCGTCGTAGGCCTCTCTGATGACGGCGAGGTTCGCCTCGACGACGCCACCACCCCGCTTCCCGAAGAAGCGCACGAGGCGCTTGCGCACCTCGGCGAAGAGCCGCTCTCCCTCGAGGCCAGCCTCTTTGGCGAACGGCGTGAGCCGAAGGAACACGCCAACCAGCGCCACGCCCTGCATCCGTACCTGGAGATCAGGCCGCGGCGAGTGGCGACGCGCCAGTCCTGCGGTGTCGAGCGCGGCGAGGCACATGCGATGCGCCCGGATGCGCGCCCGTGCGTCCGGGGGGATGCTCTCCCAGATGCGCTCGGCATCGGCCGCTGCGCTCTGGACGAAGACCGTGCCGCCGTCCACCAGACCGCGGAGCGGATCGCCCTGGCCGAACGCCGCAACGTCGTGCAGCGGGACGAAGTCGACCTGCTCGA
>JBIOUD010000174.1:0-13272 GCA_044866725.1 Candidatus Limnocylindria bacterium
AAGCCGAAGACGGCCGTCCGAAACGCGAGCACCTCCGGCCCGCGCTGCGCGACGCTCTCGCGGCGGAGCGGCTCGCCCTGCCGAGAGATGAATCGTCGGTCGCGGCGGCGATCCCCTCTCGCGCGCCCGTGGGCGGTGCGCTCGGCCGCACGTATGACGAGCTGGCCGAGCTACTCGTGATCGACGCGACCGACGCGTGACGACGGCCGCGAACCGCGCGCGACTCGAGCGCGCGATCGTCGCTCGGCTGCGAGAAGCCGAAGACGGCCGTCCGAAACGCGAGCACCTCCGGCCCGCGCTGCGCGACGCTCTCGCGGCGGAGCGGCTCGCCGTGCCGAACGCCGAGTTCACCGACCTCGAACGCTACTTCGACGACTCGCTCTTCGGGCTCGGGCCGCTCGCGCCACTGCTGCGCGACCCGCGCGTGAGCGAAGTGATGGTGAACGGCTCGCGCGGCGTATGGATCGAGCGCGACGGCCGTCTCGAGGAGACCGCGATCCGGTTCGCAAGTCACGAGGAGATCCTCGTGATCATCGAGCGCCTCGTCGCGCCGCTCGGCCGCCGGATCGACCTCGCGTCGCCGCTCGTCGACGCGCGGCTCGCCGACGGCTCCCGCGTCCACGCCGTGATCCCGCCGATCTCGCTCGCCGGCCCGATCCTCACGATCAGGCGCTTCGCGGAGCGGCCGTTCGGACCCGAGGAGCTCGTCGCGCACGGCACGTGCGCGCCGGCGCTCATGGCATGGCTCGTGGCCGCGGTCGGAGAACGCCGTTCGATCCTCGTGTCGGGAGGCACGTCGAGCGGGAAGACGACGACGCTGAACGCGCTCGCGTTCGCCATCGGACAGACCGAACGCATCGTGACGATCGAGGACGCCGCCGAGCTGCGCCTCCCGCAGCCGAACGTCGTCTCGCTCGAGACACGTCCGCCGAGCGTGGAGGGCACCGGTGCGATCGACGTGCGCACACTGCTGCGCGCTGCGCTGCGCATGCGACCGGACCGCATCGTCGTCGGCGAGGTCCGTGGAGGCGAAGCCCTCGACATGCTTCAGGCGATGAACACCGGGCATCGCGGCTCGCTCACCACGGCACACGCGAACGGACCGTATGAAGCGCTGTTGCGCCTCGAGACGATGTCGCTCATGGCCGGTGTCGACCTGCCGCTACCTGCGATCCGCGAGCAGATCAAACGAGGCATCGACGTGGTGGTGCATCAGGAGCGAACACGCGACGGCGGCCGACGCATCACGAGCGTGTCGGAGATGGTCGCGAGCGCGGACGACGCATATGACCTCCGCGAAGTGCCCTTCTGATCTCGTTCGCGCTCTTCATCGCGGCCGCGGCTTTGTTGTTCACCGCGTTGCCGCTTCCGCCGCGCGCGACGTTGGCGCGTCTCGCCCGTCGGCCGGCTGATCGTCGCGTCAGAGCCGCGGTCCCGGGTCTCGTCGACGCGCTCGCGGCCGCGCTCGCCAGCGGCCTCTCGCTGCCGCTCGCCTTCGCCGAGATCGCGCCGACGCTCTCGCCCTCCCTGGCCGCGGTGACCCGACGTGTCGCCGCGGCGCTCGCGCTCGGAGCGCGCATCCCCGACGCGCTCGGCCTGTACGCGCCGGTGATGCCGGCGCAGGATCTCGCGCCGCTCGTCATCGTGCTCTCGGCGTTCGCGCGCAGCGGCGGGCGCGTGGGCAGCAGCCTCGAGCGCGTCGCCGTGCTGCTCCGCGGCCGTCTCGCGTTGGAGGAGGAACGCGCTGCGCTCACGGCGCAGGCGCGCGTGTCGTCGTTCGTACTCGTGCTGCTCGCGCCGCTCGGCGCCATCTTCTTCGCGGTCGCGATGCCGGATTACGGCGCGACGCTCGTCGGCGAGGGGGTCGGTCTCCTCGTCGTCGCGTTCGCGTTCGAGGTCGCGGGCGCGATCTGGCTGTGGCTCATCGTCCGTCAGTCGACGCAGTCCACCGATCTCGCGACGTTCCTCGACGCGGTCGTCGTCGGACTCGAGGCGGGGCTCACGTTCGAGCGCGCACTCGCGGGGATCGTCGAGCGCGTCCCGACGATCTCCCGCGCTCGCGACGCGCGCCGGCTTCTCGCCGATCTCAGTCTTGGGATCCCGCTCTCGGTCGCGTTGCGCACGTTCGCCACCAGACCAGAGGAGGCGCGCGTCGGTGCACTTGTCGCGGCGTCGGCGCGCTTCGGCTCGCCGCTCGCGCGACTCCTCGTCGTGCAAGCCGACGCACTTCGGGCGACCGAGCGTCATCGTGCGGAGGCGAGCGCGCGGCGCCTTCCCATCCTCATGCTGTTCCCGCTCGCGCTCTGCATCCTTCCGGCGCTCCTCGTGATCTTCCTCGGACCGCCGCTGCTCGCGCTCATGCGCTGAGCCATACGCTGGCCGCGTGCCCCGAGTCCTGCCAGACATCGAGCCGCTGCGCGTCTCGCGCGAGTTCCGGCTTCTCTGGACGGGACAGCTCATCTCGCAGGCGGGGTCCGCGGTGCGTCTCGTCGCCGTGCCGTACCAGGTGTACGTCCTCACGGAGTCGTCGCTGGCGGTCGGTCTCCTCGGACTCTTCTCGGCCATCCCGCTCATCACCATCTCGCTCTGGGGCGGCGTCATCGCGGACCGTGTCGATCGCCGCCGCATGCTCCTGGTGACGAACGCGTGTCTCGCGGTCGTCTCGGTCGCGCTCGCGCTCGTCACGCAGTTTGGGGTCGCCTCAGTACCCGTGCTGTACGCGCTCACCGCGGTGGGCTCGGGATTCAGCGCGCTCGATGCGCCTGCACGATCGGCGCTGGTGCCGACGCTCGTCGAGCGCAGGCTCATCCCCGCGTCGATGGCGCTGAGCCAGACGCAGTTCCAGGTCGCCGCGGTCATCGGCCCTGCTCTCGCGGGAGTCCTCATCGCGCGCTTCGGTCTCGCGCCCGCCTACTGGATCGACGCGGCGACGTTCACGGTCGGCATCGTCGCGCTCTTCCTCATGCGCGCCCCGCGTCGCGATGACCTCGTCGTGCATGCGTCGCCGATACGCGCGCTCACCGACGGCCTTGGCTTCCTTCTGTCACGTCCGCTCATCCTCACGACGATGCTCGTGGACTTCTTCGCGATGTTCTTCTCGGTCTCGCGGGCGGTCATGCCGTACTTCGCGGACCGCGTCTTCGCGGTCGGACCCGAGGGGCTCGGGCTCCTCTTCGCGGCTCCCGGCGCCGGCGCCACCGTCATCGCGTTCACGAGCGGGTGGACCGTCGGCGTTCGGCGAAAGGGACTCGGCGTTCTCATCGCGGTGGCGGTGTACGGGATCGCGATGGGCTCGTTCGGCCTGCTCGGCCCGACAGGATTCGTCGCCGGGCTCGTCCTGCTCGCCGTCGCGCAGGGCGCGGATACCGTGGCGACGATCTTCCGGCACACCATCCTTCAGATGGAGACGCCGGACGAGCTACGAGGACGGCTCTCCGCCATCAACCTCGTGTTCGTCGCTGGCGGGCCGCAGCTCGGTCAGGTCGAATCGGGTGTCGTCGCTGACCTCTGGACGCCCGAAGCGTCCGTCGTGACCGGCGGCCTCGCGTGCGTGGGCGTCGTGCTCGTCGCGCATGCGCTCGTGCCCCAGGTCGCCGCATACCGCGCGGATCTCGAGCCCACGGCGGTCGCGGCGAAGTAACCAACCCACTAGGAGTTAGCGGCCCCGAACTCGGACGCGTCCGCCCGGCGGCTGACGCAAAGTCGCCGCGTGCCGAAGGTCCGCCTCCTCATCGCCGTGGTGTTCGCCGCCTGCGGCACGGCACCGATGGCGATCGCGCCGTCGCTCTCGCCCGTCACTGCCACGGCGACCGCGGCACCGACGAGCGCGGGCGCGCCGTACCCCGGTGAGGGCAGCGACACGCCGATCTGCTTGCCGGGTCAGGTCCCCGTGATCGTCCCGGGGCTCGGCGCGCACGGCGGCAAGATGTGCGCGCTGCCCGGCGCGTCGCTTGTCCAGAACGAACCGGGTCAGGTGGCGCCAGCACCGCCGTATGTGCAACCTCCGACCGTCCCGATGCCGGACGTCACGCTGAGGTCGAACGCGTTCTCTTGGACCGCGACGCCGCCGCTTCGGCGCGACGCGAGCACGGACATCCCTCCCGCGATCCTGCACAACTTCGCCGTCGAGCTCATGCACCTCCTCGATGGTCTTCGCGGCGGTGGGACGCGCATCGGCCCGGTCTCCGACGAGGAGCTGAACTCGCGCATCTGGCCCGGACCGTTCCAGGATCTCGCGCGCGCGGCCGCCGCCGCGAAGCCGGCGCAGGGTCGCTTCTTCTTCCTTGAGTCGGTTCGCATTGACGCCGTCTATCTGCTCCCATGGGGTGACAACCAGCTCATGGACGCGACGATCACGTTTCGCGACCACGCCGAAGATCCGCCGGCGGAAGGCGAGCTTTGGTACACGTGGCATCTGCGGTTGCCGATGACCGGCCAGGGCCTCTTCACCGTCGCGGACGGCTACGACGGGAACGCGCGCGGCCTCATGCGCGTCGACCCGTATTGGACGAGAACACAGCTGGAGCAGGAGGCGACGTCCGCGGTGGCGGGGTACCTCTGGAGCGAGTCATACGTGGCCAGCGGCTACGAGCCATTCTCGCGCGAGCAACCGACGACGCCGTTCTGGCGCGAGCGGCTCGCGGCGCTCGAGGAGCTGCGCTCGCTGTTCCGTGAGGGCGTGCTCACGGAGCGGCGTTTCGAGAACGTCGCCGCGCGCATCGACCGCTTCGAGCCGCTGACCGTCTTCGGCGGGGGCATCGTCACCGCGACGATCAGCGGTCGGCTCGTCGAGGTGCTGCGGGGGAAGACGTATATCGAGTCCTTCAGCGCGCCGATGAAGTTCTTCCGCTTCGGAAACAGCGGAGTCGGGATCAGCGGCTGGGCCGCAGTCGACGCGTTCCAGGACGGGGAATGGGTGAGCGGCGGCGATCTCGCGCTCGCGACGCTGCAGACGACACATGGCTGATGAGCCCGAATGCCGGCGGTCGCCGGTGACGATCCGCTAGGTACGCTGCGCGGGTGCCACACCCGCGCGTGCTCGCAACCCTCGTGTACGCGATCCGCGACGAGCAGGTGCTGCTCCACCAGCGCGTGAAGGATCCGAACAAGGGACTGTGGGTCGCGCCGGGCGGGAAGCTCGAGCCCGACGAGTCGCCGGCCGAGTGCGCTGCGCGTGAGATGCGCGAGGAGACGGGACTCGCGGTCCAGGACCTCGCTCTTCGCGGCATCATGACCGAGGTCTCGCCGCGGCCGGACTACCAGTGGCTCACGTTCATCTTCGCGACGACGCGCTGGAGCGGCGAGCTCACGCCGGCGCCTGGCGTCGGCGAGTTCCGCTGGTGCCGCATCCCCGACGTCTTCTCCATGGCGATCCCGCCGACCGACCGTATCTTCTTCGCGCGCGTCATCCGCCTCGCGGATCCGCCGTTCCTCCTGAAGTTCACCTACGACGCGGAGCTGCGGATCACCGCGATGGACGAGGGCTAACGAGCTCGTACAGCCAGTACGGCACGCCGCCGCGCCGCGTCTCCTCCGCGAGCCGCATGCCGATCTTCTCGGCGACGCGCCGCGACGCGCCGTTCCCGACGCGGATGAGCGACACGACGCGCGGCAGGGCGAGCGCACCGACGGCGAGGTCCCGCACCGCGGTGGCGGCCTCGGTCGCGAAGCCACGACCCCAGCGGTCCACGCGCAGGTCGTAACCGAGCTCGGCGCCGACGTCGATGAGCTCGAGCCCACAGTCGCCGATGACCGTGCCGCTCTCCTTCTCCTCGATCGTGAAGAGCCCGTAGCCGTGCTCGCGCTGGTGCGCGAGGTTGCGCGCGACCCAGCGGGCCATCGCCGCGCGCTCGAAGGGCGCCGCATCGAACGACGCCATGAAGCGCGGATCGCCGAAGAGCGCGAGGAGCGGCCCCGCGTCGTCGGCACGCATCTCGCGCAGGACGAGGCGCTCGGTCTCGAGACGCACGCGCTAGACGCGGACCCGGCGCGCCGCCTCGTGCTCCTCGGGCGACAGGTTCGGGTCCCGCGCGCGGCGCGCGATCGCCGCGCCCAGGTGCTCGCGCACCGCGGCGCGGTCGAATGGCTGGAGGAACGCGTCGACGAAGTGCGGGATCGCGCTCGCGATCGGCTCGGGCACGATCGCGCCCGCGATGATCACGACGGTCTGCGCGACATCGTCGGCCCAGTGGCCGCGACGTGCGTTCGCCCAGTCGATGACCTGCGCGCCGCGTGCGGTCAGGAGGACGTTCTCCGGATGGAGATCCAGGTGCACGACCGCGTCGCCGGGTCCGACGCGGCGCAGCCAGTCCGGCGCCGCGATGGTGTGGAGGCGCGCGTGCAACTCGGCGAGCGTCGCGGCGTGCGCGCGAATGAGCGACGCGTCTCGTTCGAGGTCCGCGCGCATCGTCGGCCCGTCGGCGCGCTCGAGGATGAGGTCCGGCCCGTGGACACCGATGACCGCGGGGGTCGGGTAGCCCTGCGCGCGGACGTGCTGGATGATCGCGACCTCTTCGTCGGGCACGTCGCGGCCGCGGTAGCGCCGCAGGACGGTCGTGTCGTCGAGCGCGAAGACGTCCGCGTCGCGGCCGCGCGCGAGGAGCGTGAGCTCTGTAGCTATGCCTTGACCACGTACGTGCCTGCGAGCTTGTCGTGCCAGCCCTGCTTGTGCGCGTCGAAGGCCGCCCAGAGAACGCCGACGAGGAAGATGAGGGTCCCGAAGACGAGCCCGATGAAGCGCCGGAACGCGCCGACGGGATCGAGGTACGTGCCGTCGGTCTTCACGACGCGGATGTTCAGCGAGCGGCTGCCGAGGGTCTGGCCTTTCCCGCTCGCAGACCAGAAGTACGTGCAGTACGCGGCGCAGAGCAGCAGGTTGAGCGGGCTGCCCGCGGTCGCGTCGCCCCAGAGGATCGAGCTCGCGACCGAAGACACGATGAGGACGCCGAGGAGGTCGATGAGGATGGCGAGGACGCGCGTCCACCAGCCGGCCCGCTCGGTCGTGACCGCGGCACGCGTCGCCGTCGCTGACATCTGACCCCCTTTTGATCGCGGAGTTTAGGCCGCATCAGCGTGGTCCTAGGACCGTTTTCCCATGGCGCACGACGAGCGCACACGCGCACGCTTTCCGCGGCGACTTGTCTCGAGGAAGGGAGGGCACACCGTGTTGACGTTCATTCGCGAGGACGACGGGCAGGGCCTCGTCGAGTACGCTCTCATCATCGCTGTCATCGCGATCGCGGTCATCGTGGCCATGGTGTTCCTGCGCGGCCAGCTGCAGAACATCTTCAGCAACATCGGCAACAACCTCACCTAGAGGACGCTGAGGAGGACGACGGGCATCGACGTTCTACGCACGGCGGAGTACGTCGTGCTCGTCGCCCTCCTCGCGGTCGTCATTTACACCGACGCCCGCTGGACCCGCATTCCCAATGTCGTGACCTACCCGGCGATGCTCGTGGGCCTCGCCTTCGGCGTCTTCGAGGGCTTTCCCGGCACGTTTTTCGAGAAGGGCTTCATCGATCATCTCGCCGCGATCGTGCTGGCCTTCGCCCTCTGCTACCCCTTCTATGCGTTCGGCGGTCTCAAGGCAGGCGACGCCAAGCTGCTCATGGCCATTGGTGCCGTGCGCGGCACCGGCTTCCTGCTCGCGTCGGCGCTCTACGGTGCGCTGCTCAGCGGGATCTTCGCGATCTTCGTCATCGCCTTCCGGCTCATGCGCCCTGCGCCCGACGGCGGCCCGAACTCGATGGCCAAGGTCATGAAGTCCTGGATGCCGTACGGCGTCGGCCTCGCACTAGGGGGCCTCGTTGCGTTAGCACTGGAAGCATCGGGGGTCATCGGCACTCGACCTGTTTGACCGACCCCCATACGGGTGTCGCGCGGCTAAACCACCGGCATATAGACTCGGCCGGACTGTCAAAGGGGGAGCGATAGCTTGGCTGACGGCGAGAAGATACGCATCCTCATCGTCGACGACATCGCCGACACGCGCGAGAACCTCGCCAAGCTCATCGGGTTCGAACCTGACATGGAAGTCGCCGGCACCGCCGGCGGCGGTCAGGAGGCCGTGAACCTCGCGAAGAAGGAACGGCCTCACGTGATCCTCATGGACATCAACATGCCGGACATGGACGGCATCACCGCGACCGAGATCATCTCGAACACCGTCCCCGAGTCGCCCATCATCATGATGTCGGTCCAGGGCGAGCAGGACTACCTGCGCCGCTCGATGCTCGCCGGCGCGCGCGAGTTCCTCGTGAAGCCGTTCTCCGCCGACGAGCTCATCAACTCGATCCGCCACGTCCACGAGCTCGAGAAGGTCCGCCGCGCGCGCTACGCGCCGATCCAGCAGGCCGCCGCCCCCGCCGCCGGCGGGCCGGCCGCCCCCGCGCTTGGTCAGCCGGCGCGCGGCAAGATCATCTCGTTCTTCTCTCCGAAGGGCGGCGTCGGGCGTACGACCATCGCGACGAACCTCGCGGTCGCGCTCCACCAGACCACCGAGAAGCCCGTCGTCCTCGTCGACGGCAGCCTCCCGTTCGGCGACATCGCCGTCATCCTCAACATGAGCCCGAAGGCGAAGACCGTCGCCGACCTCATCGGCTCGTTCGAGACGGCCGACGCCGACGTCATCGACTCGATCCTCGTCCAACACTCGACCGGCATCAAGGTGCTCCTCGCTCCGCCGACACCGGAGTCGACCGAGCTCATCACCGGCGCGCACATCAAGCACGTCCTCGAGCTCCTTCGCGAGCGCTACGCCTACGTCGTCGTCGACACGTGGCCGTCGTTCCAGGAGCAGGTCATCACGATGCTCGATGTCGCCGACGTGATCCTCACGCTCATGACCCTCGAGATCACGAGCCTCAAGAACGTCCGCGTGTTCATGGAGATCGCCGAGAAGCTCGGGTACGGCGATGAGAAAGTTCAGCTCGTCGCGAACCGCAACGACTCGTCCGGCGGCATCAAAGCGAGCGACGTCGAGGCGAGTCTCGGCCGCAAGATCCCGCACACCATCGTCTCGGATGGCCGCACCCTGGTCCTCGCCGTGAACCGCGGAGTCCCCTTCGTCATCAGCCACCGTGACAGCCAGGTCAGCAAGGACATCTTCTCGCTGGCCGGCAAGCTCGTCGGGGATGCCGAGTCGGCGCCCGCAGCGACGGGCAAGCAAGCAAAGCAGGCCTCCGGCGGTCTCAAGCTCTTCGGCGCCAGGTAACGGCGCGCGCCTTCACGGCGTTCTCCAGTAGCGACCGCCTTGACCCCCTAACGAGTGGTCTTTTTGGCCATTGGTCGACGTACACTCCACCGCCGAGGGAGCAGGCTGGCGCATAACGCCAGCCGGAAGCGAGGGTTTCTTAGCCGATGAGCCTACTGAGACGCATCGAAGGCAGACCCGGCGCGCAGCAGCCCGCCGCACCCGCGGCGCCAGGTGGCCCCCAGCCGCCGGCCGGCCAGCAGCCGCCGAAGGCTCCCGAGAGCGGCCCGCTCAGCCAGACGGTCGCCCCGGCCCGCGATGCGAACCGCGACGTCCGGCTCCGGCTCCAGACGAAGATCATCAACAACCTCGACCCGCGCCTGGACCTCTCCGACGCGAAGGCCGTGCGGTCCTCGATCGAGGAGATGTTCAACAAGTTCCTCGACGAGGAAGGCACCGTCATCACCCGCGTCGAGCGTCAGAAGATGCTCGAGTCGATCCTCGACGAGATCCTCGGGTTCGGACCGATCCAACCGCTCCTGAACGACGACACCATCACCGCGGTCATGGTGAACGGCCCGTTCCGCGTCTACTCCGAGCGCAAGGGCAAGCTCGTCCTCACCGACGTCACGTTCCAGAACGACGAGCACGTCATGCGCATCATCGAGCGGATCATCGCCCCGATCGGTCGCCGCGTCGACGAGTCGAAGCCGTACGAGGACGCGCGTCTTCCGGATGGCTCGCGCGTGAACATCATCATTCCGCCGCTCGCCCTCAACGGTCCGGTCGTCACGATCCGAAAGTTCCCGAAGTACCGGATCTCGGTCGAGGACTACATCAAGTTCGGTACGGCGACGCCCGAGATGATGGAGTTCCTGCGCGCGTGCGTCGAAGCACGTTTGAACATGTTCATCTCCGGCGGCACGGGCTCCGGCAAGACGACGCTCCTCAACATCGTGTCCGGCTTCATCCCGGAGGACGAGCGGATCGTCACCATCGAGGACGCCGCCGAGCTCCGCCTCGTGCAGGATCACGTCGTCCGCCTCGAGTCGCGGGCCGCGAACATCGAAGGCAAGGGCCAGGTCTCGATCATGGATCTCGTGAAGAACTCCCTCCGTATGCGCCCAGAGCGCATCGTCGTGGGTGAGATCCGTGGTGGTGAGGCGCTCTCGATGCTCCAGGCCATGAACACCGGTCACGATGGATCGCTCTCGACCGGTCACGCGAACTCGCCTCGAGACATGATCGCGCGCATCGAGACGATGTGCCTCATGGCCGGCGTCGACCTGCCGCAGCGCGCCGTGCGCGAGCAGATCGCGTCCGCGCTCGACCTCATCGTCCAGATCAGCCGCCTCAAGGACGGCTCGCGCAAGATCACGAACATCACCGAGGTCCAGGGGATGGAAGGCGATGCGGTCGTGCTGCAGGACGTCTTCGTCTTCGAGCAGACCGCGTTCGTCGACGGCAAGGTGCAGGGTCGCCTGCGCCCGACAGGCATCCGCCCGAAGTTCAGCGAGAAGTTCGAGGCCGCGGGCATCAAGCTTCCGCAGAACGTCTTCGGCGACATGAGCGCGGGCCTTCGCTAGATGAACCCGATCCAGTACGCGCTGCCCGCGGGCATGTTCATCGCGGTGCTGTTCTTCTTCTGGGGAATCTATGGAATGCTGTCCTCGTCCGGGTCGTCCGTTGAGGAACGAATGGCCCGGTATGCGGGACAGGGTCAGGCACAGCCCGAGGTCAAGCCAGGCGACAAGCCGAAGAAGAAGCGTTCGAGCCGCGAGTCGGTCGACCCGTTCGCGACGCTCTCGGGCGACGCCGCGGACAAACGGTTCTCGGTCAAGGTCCAGCGTGACCTCGCGCGCGCGAACCTGAAGCTGCGCGTCGCGGAGTATTACTACATCCGCATCGGCCTTGCGCTCGGTCTCGCGTTCGCGCTCGGCGTGCTGCGCGATCCGCTCTCAGGCGTGATCGGCGCGATCCTCGGCTACATGCTGCCGCGCTTCTGGGTCGGACGGCGCATCGGCGGACGCCTCTCCGCATTCAACAAGCAGCTCGCCGACACGATCACGCTCCTCTCGAACTCCCTGCGCGCGGGCTCGAGCTTCCTCCAGTCGATCGAGCTCGTCTCGCGCGAGACGCCCGCCCCGATGGGCGAGGAGATGGGCCGCGTCGTCCGTGAGGTGAACCTCGGCCTCGGCATGGAGGAGGCGCTCTCGAACCTCGTGCGCCGCATCAAGTCGGACGACCTCGACCTCATGGTCACCGCCATCGGTGTGCAGCAGCAGGTCGGTGGAAACCTGGCCGAGATCCTCGACACGATCGCCTTCACCATCCGCGAGCGCGTCCGCATCAAGGGCGAGATCAACACGCTGACCGCGCAGGGACGCATGTCGGGCTACCTCGTCGCGTTCCTGCCGATCGGTATCGCCGTCACCCTGAACTTCATCAACCCGGCGTTCATGCAGCCGCTCTTCACGCAGCTGCTCGGGCAGATCCTGCTCGGCGTCGGCCTGGTGATGATGACCATCGGCTTCTTCGCGATCCAGAAGATCGTGGACATCAAGGTCTAAGCGATGGCCATGGAACCGGTCCTCTTCGCGCTCATCGCTTTCCTCGCCGTGATCATGTTCGCCGTCTACTTCATGCAGGGCACGGCGCTCGACCCGGTGCAGGCGCGGTTGCAGCAGATCGCGGCCCGCCCGCGGACGCTCGAAGAACTCGAACTTCAGCGTCCGATCGCCGACCGCACCATCAAGCCGATCATCCAGGGGGTCTCGCGCCTCATCGCGCGGTTCTACCCCGCGAACACCGTCCGCAGCATCGCGCTGAAGCTGAAGCGCGCCGGCATGGAGTCCACGAGCACCGAGTTCTTCCTCGGCGTGAAGGGCTTCGTGGCGGTCGTCGTCGGCGTCCTCGCGTCGGCGCTCGTGAACCTCTCGACGTCTGACCCGCTGTTCACGATCATCGCGCTCTTCGGTGGCATCTTCCTCGGCTTCTATCTGCCGGACTTCTACCTCACCAGTAAGGCCAGTGGCCGCGGCAACGGCATCCTGACACAGCTGCCCGACGCGCTCGACCTGCTGACGATCTCGGTGGAGGCCGGCCTCGGCTTCGACGCCGCGATCGTGAAGGTCACCGAGAAGATGAAGGGCCCGCTCACCGACGAGTTCAAGCGCGCGGCGGGCGAGCAGCGCATCGGCAAGTCGCGCCAGGACGCGCTCCGCGGCATCAGCGAGCGCGTCGAGGTGAAGGAGCTCCAGAACTTCATCTCCGCGATCATTCAGGCCGACCAGCTCGGTGTCTCGATGTCGAAGGTGCTGCGTATCCAGTCCGAGCAGCTCCGCCAGGACCGCCGCCAGCGCGCCGAGGCGAAGGCCGCACGCGCGCCGATCCTCATCATGCTCCCGACGGTCGGCTGCATCTTCCCGTCGCTGTTCATCGTCATCCTCGCGCCAGCCGCCCTGTCCGCCATGTCTTCCTGTTCGAGCGTCTAGGTCGCAGGCGCGCAGCGCGTCCGGAACACCACACGGGGCACCGTCCTCGCTGAACGCTGCGCCGTCGCCGACGACTTCTTCTCGCGCGCGTTCGGGCTGATCCCGCGCGCCGGCCTCCGCGAGGGCGAGGGCCTCCGCATCACGAAGACCGCGTCGATCACGATGTGGTTCATGCGCTTCGCGATCGACGCGGTGTTCGTCGATCGCGCCGGCACGGTCGTGCGCGTCGCGCCGGACCTGCCGCCGTGGCGCTTCGCGATCGTGGCGCGCGGCGCGCGCGACGTCATCGAGCTCCCCGCAGGCACCGCGGCGCGGACGCGAACGCAAGCCGGGGACGAACTGGTGTACGAGCCCGTCGTGTGATCGACCACCTCCTCGCGCCGCGCTGCGCCGGCTGCGACACGCCGGGGGCATGGCTCTGCCTGGAGTGCCGCGAGGCGTGCGAGCCTGAGCGCCGCGGCCGCGTGCACGCCGCGGGCACGTACGGCGGCGCGCTGCGCCGCGCGATCCACCGCCTCAAGTACGACGGGGAGCGCGCGCTCGCGGCGGAGCTCGGCGGGCTCGTCGCCGCACGCGTGGCGCACG
>JBIOUD010000175.1:0-6448 GCA_044866725.1 Candidatus Limnocylindria bacterium
CGACGCCGGGCCTGCAGCTCGCGGCCACCATCACAACGATGTCGGGGTTCTCCGACACGCAGGGCAACGTGCCCGATCTCGCGGGCTCCGTGGACACACTCATCGACTTCGAGTGACGTGCTGAACCGCTAACCGCGAGCCGCCCGCCGATCCACGGCGGGCGGCTCCTTTTTGTGCCGCGGACGGCAGTCCTGGCTGCGCGAAATCAGTAGCCTCCCGACGTGGCGCAGCAACGCGGGCTCGGCGCGGTCCAGGTCACCGCGCTCTACGTCGGTGCCGTCCTCGGGACCGGCGTCCTCGTCCTTCCGGCGATCGCGGCGGAGACCGCTGGCCCCGCGTCGCTCGTCGCCTGGGGCGCGCTCGTCGCGCTCTCTATCCCGATGGCGCTGACCTACGCGGCGATGTCGCGGCAGCGGCCAGACGCCGCCGGATTCTCTGACGCGATCGAGCGCGCCTTCGGTCCGCGCTGGGGCGCGGTCTCGGGATGGGTCTTCCTGGCGCAGGTGCCGACCGGCTACGTCGTCGCGGGGCTCATCGCCGGTGGATCGGCAGCGTCGGCGTTCGGGCTCGGCCGCGACGCGTCGTTCCTCCTCGCAGGAGCGCTCCTCGCTGTCGTGTTCGCCGTGAACGCGCTCGGCCTGCGTGTCAGCGCGACGGCGCAGTCCATCGCGGTGGGCCTGATCGCCGTCGTGATCCTCGTGATCATCGTCCGCGCGCTCCCGCGCGTCGACGCGACCGCGTTCACGCCCTTCTTCGCGCACGGCACCTTCGCGATCGGCGCCGCGGCCGTGCAGCTCTTCTGGGCGTTCGTCGGGTGGGAGGCGATCACACCGCTCGCGGCCGACGTGCGCCGCCCGGCGGACATCTGGCGCGCGACGCTGCTCGCGGTGCTCATCGTCGGCGTGTTCTACCTCGCGCTCGCGTTCGTGACGATCGGCACGCGTGCGTACGGCTCGGCCGGCAGTGGGGATGTCCCGCTCGTCGGGCTCGCGGCCGACACGTTCGGTCCGCTGGCGGGCATCGCGGTCGGCATCGGCGCGTTCGCGATCTCGTTCCCCGTGGTGAACGCGTACACCGCAGGCATCACGCGCATGGCCGCGGCGCTCGGCCGGCGACGCGCGCTCCCGTCATGGGTCGGGGAGCTCACGCCGTCGGCACTGCCCATGCGCGCACTGCTGGTGCTGACGGTCGCGAACGGGGTCGCGCTCGCCGTCGCGTACGTGGTCGGGTGGCGCATCGCCGATCTGCTGCCGCTGTCGACTTCGTCATTCATCGCGACGTACGTCCTCTCGATGGCCGCCGCGCTCCGTCTGCTGCGCGGGCCGCTACGCATCGGCGCGGCGATCTCGCTCGTCGCCTGCCTCGTCGTGCTCGCCTTCACCGGCGCGCTCGTGGCGTGGATCGTCGGCGTGACACTCGTGTCGCTCTGGTACACGAGATCGCTCGAATGACTCGCAATATCCTTGTAGTGCCGGCGTAGTCCAACGGCAGAGACGACTTCCTTAAGAGAAGTTCAGTGCGGGTTCGAGTCCCGCCGCCGGCACCGTCAGCCCCGCGCCTTGACCACGAGCTTTCCGACCATCCCGAGCGTCTCATGGCCGACGATCGTGCACACGATCCGCACCTCCGCCGGCTGCGCCGGCGCGGTCCAGTCGAGCGTCGATGACGCGCCCGGTGCGAGATGAACGTGCGTGAGGCCGAGCGCCCGGCCGCGGTCGTCGGTGGCGAAGTCGTGCTCGAGGCGGCCGGTGTTCCGGAAGACGAAACGCACGCGCTCGCCCGCGCCGACCTCGATCAGCGCCGGCAGGAACGCGTACTCGCCCATGCCGACGGTGATCTCGCGCTCGGGCGGCGGTGCGCAGGCGACGGCGAGCGCGCAGCATATCGCGAGTAACAGACCGCGCATCGACGCGCATCGTATTCTCGCGCCGTGAGGGCGCGCGGGGACCTCGCCGAGTACGCGCTGGCGATGCGCAGCTTCAGCCGCAACGCCCGCCTCTTCATCGTCCACGTCATCGGGATGGACACGGTGCACGGCACATCGCTCGTGCTCGTGAACCTGTACTTCCTCGCCGTCGGGTTGCCGCTCGAGTTCATCGGGCTCCGGCTGCTGCTGAGCGGCATCGCCGGTGCGATCTTCTCGGTACCCGCCGGCATCGTCTCCGACCGCATCGGACGGAAGTGGTCGTTCATCATCGGCGACGGCGTCGGCGCGGCCCTGTACCTCATCACGATCTTCTCGGTCGACCAGAGCATCCTTCTCGCGACCGGCGTGCTCGCCGCGATCGCGGGAACGCTGCACGGCGTGTCCGAACCAGCGTTCATGGCGGAGAACAGTGAGTCGCGTGAGCGCGTCCATCTGTTCTCGGTCTCCGACGGCCTGCGCACGCTCTCGGCGATGGTCGGAAGCCTCCTCGGCGGATTCGTCCCACTCCTCGCCGCGTCCCTCGCGGACAAGGTCACGCTCTACCGCGCGTCGATCTTCATCGGCATCTTCATCTGGGGGCTCTCGCTCATCCCGGCACTCATGCTCCGCGGCAAGGACACGCCGTCGGAGCGCGCGCCGCGCGGTATCCGCAACGTGTTCGCGGGCCTGCGCCACCGCGACCGTGTGCTGCAGCTCGTCGCCGTGGGCGGCATCGGCGCGCTCGGCTTCGGCCTCGTCGGCCCGCTCTTCAACGTGTTCTTCTTCGAGGGTCTGCACGCGCACACGCACGACATCGGGGTGACCTTCGCGTCGGGTCAGCTGTTCCTCGCGCTCGCGGCACTGTCGGCGCCGTTCCTCGCGGCGCGGATGACGAAGGTGCAGGCGGTCGTGTGGACCCGGCTCCTCGCCGTGCCGTTCATCCTGCTCATCGGGCTCTCGCCGAACCTCGCGACCGTGTCGACCGTGTTGACGCTCGCGGGCTTCGCGTACGTCGTGCGGATCGTGCTCGCGAACGCGGCCGGTCCGATAGCCGAGGCGTTCTCGATGGAGATCCTCGATCCGAGCGAGCGCGGCACGATGGTCGGCCTGCGGTCCACAGCCCAGCAGACGCTCAGCGGCCTCGGTGCGTTCGCCGGCTCGCGGCTCATGGCCGGCGGCGACTACGTCACGCCGTTCGTGCTCATGGCTGGGCTCTACGCGGCGTCCTCGGTCCTCTTCTGGGTCTGGTTCCGGCCACTCGAGCGCGAGGCTCTCGCCACGTCGGCCGTTCCCGCTGGCGCGGGCAGCGCCGCCGGCGGCGACTGACTCCGCCAGCGCACCGCGCGTGCGCCTGACCTATCGCTGGCTGCTCGTCCTCACTTTGGGCTTCACCGAGACGGTGTCGTGGGGCGTCCTCTATTACGCATTCGGCGTCTTCGTCGAGCCGATGGAGGCCGAGCTCGGGTGGAGCCGCGCGCAGATGACCGGCGCGTTCTCGCTCGCGCTCATCGTGCTCGCGTTCGCGGGCGTCGCGGCCGGCCAGTGGCTGGACCGCCGCGGGCCGCGCCTCCTCATGACCGCGGGGTCCGTGCTCGGCGTCGCGCTCGTCCTCGTCTGGTCGCAGGCGCGGGACCTCACGACCTTCTACCTGGTGTGGACCCTGATGGGGATCTGCTGGTCGGCAACGCTCTACTCGCCGGCGTTCGCGACCGTGACCGCGCACTTCCGGGAGCGGCGCACCGAGGCGCTCACCGTGGTGACGCTGATGGCCGGCCTCGCGTCGACGATCTTCCTTCCCGTCACGGCGTGGCTCGTGTCCGCGCTCGGCTGGCGCTCCGCGCTCGTCGCGCTCGCGGGCATCCTGGCGGTCGCGACGATCCTCCCGCACGCGCTCGTCCTGCGGCGGGCGCCCGCGCACGAGGAGCATCACGAGGCGAGCCTGTCGCTCGGCGAGGCGCTCCGTCATCCGAGCTTCCGATGGCTCGCGCTCGGCTTCCTCTGCTACGCGCTCGCGAACGGCGTGAACGTCCACCTCGTGCCATACCTCTCGGGACGCGGCTTCACGCTCGGCACGGCCGCGGCGATCGCCGGTCTCGTCGGCGCGGCACAGGTCGTGGGCCGCGTCTTCCTCGCGCCGCTCGAGCGTCGCGTCGCGCCCAGCGCGATCGTCGCCGGCGTCTACTCGCTCCAGCCGATCGCGCTCGCGACCCTGCTCCTCGCGAGCGGCCCGCTCGGGGTGTTCGTGTTCGTCGCGCTGTACGGCGCCGGCCGGGGTGCCGACACGCTCGTGCGGAACACGGCGGTCGCGCGCATGTACGGGCCGCGCCGGTTCGCGAGCATCCAGGGCGTGCTGGGCCTTTTCATCACGCTCGGTCTCGCCGTCGGGCCGGTGAGCCTCGGTGCGATCTACGACCGCGCCGGCACGTACGAGCCGGGTCTCTGGGCGATCTGCGCGATGTCCGTGGTCGCGATGGCCGCCGTCGTCTGGGCGACTCGCTCCGCCGGTCCTAGACTTCCGCAGCGCTGATGGGTAGCGGTCTCGCGTCCTTCCTCGGTCCGTGGACGGTGATGATGGCGGCGATGATGCTGCCGTCGGCGCTGCCGATGATCCGCCTGCATCGTCTCGGTGCCGACGGTGGCCTTCGGCGCGAGCTCTGGTCGGGCGTCTTCGTCGCGGGTTATCTCGCGGTGTGGGCGTCGATCGGCATCGTTGTCTGGGGCGCCGCGATCGCCGCGGAGTCGCTGGTCATGCCCGAAGAACGCGCCTTCGCGGTAGCGGGTCTCTTGGCCGTGGCGGGCATCTACCAGTTCACCCCGCTCAAGCTGGCGTGCCTGCGCGCGTGCCGGACGCCCGCTGACTTCCTTGTGACGCACTGGCACGGGGGTCTCGGGGGCCAGCTTCGGCTCGGCGTGGAGCACGGTCTCTACTGCGTCGGTTGCTGCTGGGCGCTCATGGGGATCTTCGTCGGTATCGGCGCGATGAGCATCGCGTGGGCGGTGGCGATCGCAGGCGTCTTGCTCGTCGAAAAGGTGTTCCCGCAGGGAGTGGTGTTCAGCCGCGCGCTCGGAGCGATACTCATCGCTGCCGCGATCTTCGTCCTTCTCCGGCCTGACCTCGTGCCCGCGATGGCACAAACGATGTAGGGAGGCGCACGTGGCCGACGCGAAAGGGCCCACCTGGAACATGAAGGGCACGCTCATCATCGCCTGCAACTGCGACTACGGGTGCCCCTGCAACGTCAACGCGAGGCCGACGAAGGGAAAGTGCGAGGGCGGCTGGACCTGGCAGATCGAGCAGGGCGTCTACGGAGAGACGCGCGTCGACGGACTCAACTTCGGGCTCTACGCGAACTGGCCGGCCGCGATCCACGAGGGCAACGGCGTCGCGACGTGCCTCATCGACGAGCGCGCCAGCGCGGCGCAGCGCGACGCGCTCTCCGCCCTCGTCGAGGGACGCGCGGGCGGGCCGTGGTTCATCTTCCGCAAGACGTTCACGAGCCTGCACGGGCCCGAGTTCATCCCGTACGAGGTCGTCACGGACACGCGATTGCCCAGCGTGCGCGCGGGGAAGCATCTCGCGATCGAGACGGAGTACATCCGCAACCCCGTGACGCAGGAGACGGTCCACCCGAGGCTCGCGATGCCCGAGGGGCTTCTCACGAAGGACATCGCGCTGGTGGGCTCCAAGCGGTTCAAGCTCGACGCCAAGGGCGTGCAGTACGAGCACTCGGGCCGCTACGCGGCGGTCGGGTTCTTCCAGTACTTCGGACCGTAGCCGGCTTATCGGAACCCGGCGCGCTGCCGGACGTCTACAGGGTGATGAAGACCGTCGCGCGTGCGCTCCTCGTCGCGCTCGCCTTCGCGCTGCCCGGCGCGGTCGCGCCCGGCGTCGCCCTGGCCTCGTGCCTCCAGCAGAGCGTCTCCGAGCAGGCCGCGGCCGCCGAGGTGATCGTCGTCGGCGTCGTCACTGAGACGCGGCAGACGTTCGTGGCGGCGGGCGGCGTGATCCGCTTCCGCCCGGAGCGCGTGCTCAAGGGAACGCTCACGACCGAGGTGCAGGTCTACCTCGGCCCGTCGCGTGGCGGCCCGCCCACAAGCGTCGACTACACCGCCGTGATCAACGGTGAGCGCCACACGCTGTACCTGCGGGCGACCGGTGACGGCTCGTACGAGACCAGCGCCTGCAGCGGCAGCCACGTCGGCGCGCAGACGGCGGAGGAGGAGAAGGTCCTCGGCACCGGAACGCTCGTCGCGGCCGCAAGCGCTGACGCGCTGCCTCCGGCTCTCGTCGCGGCGATCGTGACGCTCATCGGGCTCGCGCTCGTCGCGATCGCGATCGGCATGCGGCGCGGAGCGGCTCGCTAGTCCCGCGCCGGCCCCGGCACGTTCACGACGATCTCACCCTCTCCACCGCGCACCACGACGATCTCGGACTCCTCGTCGCCAGGGTTGCCCTCGCGGTGGACCTCGTCTGGCGCGACGTACAGCGTCTCCCCGGGACGCGCTTCGAGCACTGTCGCGCCGCGCGGGCCGAACTCGAGC
>JBIOUD010000176.1:0-3892 GCA_044866725.1 Candidatus Limnocylindria bacterium
AGATCCCGATCACGAATTGCAGCGCCCATAACGGGAGGAACGCGCCCGCACGCTTCATCCGCTCAGGCTAGCAACCGGGTGCATATCTGCGAAGATGCGGCGATGGACCCGCTGAAGGTCGTGTGCGTCGGTGGTGGCCTCGGCGCCCCCACCGTGATGGCCGGTCTGCGCGCGTACACCTCGGACATCACGGGACTGATCGCCGTCACCGACTCCGGCCGCTCGACCGGCAAGGTCCGGATCGCGCTCGACGTGCCGGCACCCGGCGACATCCGCAATGCGCTCACCGTGCTCGCCGAGGGAGATCCGGTGCTCGCGCGGCTCTTCAACCACCGCTTCGACACGGACAAGAGCGACGAGCTGAACGGGATGGCCTTCGGCAACCTGTTCCTCGCCGCCCTGACGCAGCAGCAGGGCTCGTTCCTCGGCGCGGTCGAGGAGGCGTCCCGGCTGCTGAAGCTGCGCGGCCGTGTCCTCCCGGTGACCCTCTACAACACGCACCTCTGCGCGGAGCTCACCGACGGATCCGTGGTCGAGACCGAGGTGAGCGTGCGTGCGCAGGGCAAGCCGCCGATCGAGCGGGTCTTTCTGAGGGATGGCCAGGTCACGGCGACGCCGGGCAGCGTCGAGGCGATCGCGTCCGCCGATCTCATCACCCTCGGGCCGGGCAGCCTCTACACGACGGTCTGCGCGTGCCTGCTCGTGCCCGAGATCGCTCGCGCGATCGCGAACGCCGAGGGCGTCGTCGTGTACGTCGCGAACACGACGCGGCAGCCCGGGCAGACGGACACGCTCGCGCTCTCCGATCACGTGCGCGCGGTGCAGGATTACCTCGGCGGCGCGGGTCTCGACGCCGTGCTGGTGAACGACGATCCGCCGCCCGCGCACCTCCGTCTGCACTACGCGGAGAAGGGGCTCGAGCTGCTCGAGCCGACCGCCGAGGAGCTCGAGCGCATCCGAGGCCTCGGGGTCCGCGCGGTCGCGGCGCCGATCATCGACAAGTGGAGCGGTCCGCGCGACCTGTGGCTGAAGGAGGACACGATCCGACACGACCCGGAGCGCGTCGCCCGCGCGCTCGTCGCGCTCGTCGACCAGCGACGCCGGCCCGCGCTACGCGCGCTCTGATGGCCGTCGCTGCCCGCGCGCGTCACTTCGTCTCGCTCGCCGACCTCGACGCAGCGGAGCTTCGCGCTCTGCTCGATCGCGCGGCCGAGCTCAAGTCACGCCGCGCGTCGCGCGACCCGCACCTGCGAGCCCGCACCCTCGCGCAGATCTTCGAGAAGCCGAGCCTGCGGACGCGCCTGTCGTTCGACGTCGCGATGGCCGAGCTCGGCGGGCACTGCGTCTACCTATCGCCGCAGGAGGTCGGTCTCGGGCGTCGCGAGAGCGTCGCCGACGTCGCGCGTGTCGTGAGCCGGCTCGTCGACGCGGTCGTGCTGCGCACGCACGCGCACGAGACGATCGAGGAGTTCGTGCGGTACTCCGCCGTCCCGGTGGTGAACGGGCTTTCGGACCTCTCGCATCCCTGTCAGGGGCTGGCGGACATCTTCACGATCCGCGAGCGCAAGGGCGACCTACACGGCGTGACGGTCGCGTACGTCGGTGACGGGAACAACGTGCTTCATTCGCTGATGCTCGGAGCGGCCAAGAGCGGCGCCACCATGCGCGTCGCGACACCCGCCGGCTACGAGCCCGTGGCGAGGTACCGCGATCTTGCCGAGCGCGCGGCGCGCGAGAGCGGCGGCACGCTGTCGCTCGGAACGGATCCCATCGCGGCGGTGCGCGATGCCGACGTCGTCTACACCGACGTCTGGACGAGCATGGGCCAGGAGCAGGAGTACGAGCGCCGCCGCCGCGCGTTCGCGGGATACCAGGTCAACGCGGAGCTGCTGCGTCACGCGAAGGCGGACGCGATCGTGATGCACGATCTTCCCGCGCATCGCGGTGAGGAGATCACCGACGACGTGCTCGACGGACCGCAGAGCGCGGTGTTCGACCAGGCCGAGAACCGGCTGCACACCCAGAAGGCGATCCTCTGTTGGCTGCTCGAGGACCGGCGATGAGGGAGCGCGTCATCCTCGCCGACTGCTGCGAGGACTGGATCATCGAGTGGGGCGGCTTCTACAAGCCCGACCGCGCGTTCCGCTGTCCTGAGTGCGCGACCGAGTGGTCGAAGAGCGGCGCGGATACGTACCGTCGGGGCGACGGACGTGTCTTCGCGCGACGCACGCGCGTCGGGCCGCAGGCGTCCTTCCCGTACCTCGGCTCGGCGGACGGTCATCAGCCGAACGTCGAGCGCTGCTGCGCGAAGATCCTCCTGTCGCACGGCGAACGTATGCCGGACGGCGCCTTCAGCTGTCCGGTGTGCGGCACCGAGTGGCAACGGAGCTCCGAGCGACGTCATGGCCTGCGCGTTCCGGTGTTCGCGAAGGCCGGTCTTCCCGAGCCGCTCACGATCCAGCCCGGCCGCACGCGACCGTTCCTCGTCACCCTTTCCGAGTACTCGCCGCCACGGGACTAGTACTCGAGAGCGCGGCCTAGTACTCGTTGGCGCGGCGCGATGCGTCTGAGTCCCCCGAACGGGAGATGAGCAGGTGATGGCGCATCCATAGGCTCACTCGCGGTGGTGAGGACGGGTCACTCCGCTGGTGCGGTGGGGATGAGAGGTCGCAGGGGCCCCGGTCGTCTGCGAAAGGCGCTGGGGCCCGTCGTCCTCGCTCTCATGCTCACGGCAGCGTTCAGCCTCGGTGGCGGATTCGGTGGCCGCGCGCTCGGCGCTGCGACGACCGTCAGCGTCATCTCGGGCGACATCCAGGTGCGGCACGCCGCGAGCGGATCGTTCGTGATCGCCACCGACGGCGAGATCCTCGCAGCCGGCGACACGATCCGCACCGGCGACGGCGGTCGCGCGATCCTGACGTACTTCGAAGGCTCCACCGTCAGCGTCGAGCCGAACACCGAGCTCACGATCGAAGCCGCATCGTCCTCCGGCGACGGCAGCACGGTGGTCGTCATGCAGCAGAATTTCGGGCGCACCTGGCACGTCGTGACGAAGCTCATCACCGGCAACTCGAAGTACGAGGTGAAGACCCCGGCGAGCACCGCGTCGGTGCGCGGCACCGCGTTCCTGGTCGACAGCGACGGCGAGCAGACCATGGTCACGACGACCGAGGGCACCGTCGTCGCGCGCGTCGCGGACCCCGAGCGGCTCGGCCAGCTGGCGAGCGTCCCGGTGCCGGCCGGCA
The DNA here is from genome assembly GCA_044866725.1 of Candidatus Limnocylindria bacterium. Classification (GTDB taxonomy): domain Bacteria; phylum Chloroflexota; class Limnocylindria; order P2-11E; family P2-11E; genus CF-39. The sequence continues at coordinate 3,246 of JBIOUD010000176.1, forward strand.
AGAGCCACGCGCAGAAGAAGAATGCTCGTCCGGCCCCCGCCGCCGCAACGCCGCAGCCCGAGCGGACCCTCACCGTCACGCTCGACGACGCGAACTCGCTCGTGGTGGACGCGCAGGGCCGCGCGAACGGCATCGACAAGCACGGCAAGGTGCGGCTCGAAACGCCCGGCGCGCGGCTGGTGAAAACGACGGACGGACGGCTCCAGATCGTCCTCCCGAACGTCCCGGACGGTCTCTTTGAAGCGCTCGTGCGGAAGACGGACGGCGCCGAGGTCGATGTGCAGGCGACGGTCGAGGACCGGGGCGGCGAACCGGTCACGACCGAGGGCAAGGTGTGGGCCGACAGCAGCGGTCAGGGCCGCGTGAGCGTCGAGGTGAAGCGCGCCGCGGATGGGAAGTCGCTGGTGAAGCACACGACCCCGTCGCCGGGCACGAGGACGGCGGATCCGACGGGAGCGGTCTCGAGCGGGAAGAAGCCCTAACGCAGCGGCACGATCCGCGCGGCGCGACCTTTCGCACGATCACGTGACCAGAGCCCGGCTGCGCGACCACGAGGTGATCTTCTTTGGGGCAGTGCTGGCCTAAGCGGGGCGACTAGGCGGTTCCGACCCGCCGCCGAGTGGTCCACAACCACTAGTGCTGCCATT
>JBIOUD010000177.1:0-5375 GCA_044866725.1 Candidatus Limnocylindria bacterium
GGTGATCACGACCACAGGAACGCCATAACGCTCGCTGACCTTCCGCACCCACTCACGCGCGGCAGTGCTCGAGTAGCGCTGACCGCGCATGTCGAGATCGGTGATGACGAGGCCGTAGCCACTCGCCTCCGGAAGGTCGTCGTGCACAGCGCCCTGAGCTTCAAGGCCGGACTCCGCGAGGATCTCCCCGAACAGCCGAACGGTCTCCGGGTCGTCCTCGATCAGGAGCACCTTCGCCACGCTTCCCACGGGTATGAAGATGCGAAATCACGCTCAAAATTCCAAGTCCACGCCTGGGCGCAACCCGGCCTAGACAAGGGTCTATACCCGGGTGTACTCTTTCGGGTAGAGGCTTCGAGGAGAGACGACATGATCGCCCGAGAGACACCGTCCGTGCTCACGCCGCGGCAGACGCGCGTTCTGGAGCACCTGCGCAGGGGCCTCACCAACCGCGAGATCGGTATTGAGCTCGGGATCACCGAGGACGGCGTGAAGGCGCATCTCTCGAGGTTGTTCCTCCGCTTTGGCGTGTCCAACCGAGTAGAGCTCCTCGCGGCCGCCGAGATGGATCCACGCGCCGATCGCGCACTGACCAAGGAGGTCGAGCTTGGGGGCCTCCGCGGGATCGCTGGGCGTGCGAACGCGACGACCGGTGCGATCGACGGTACCAATAACGGCAGCGGCCTCGAGGCGAGGCTGTCGGCCGTGCGCGAAGCGCTCGCTTCGGTGGACGCGGCCCTCGGTATCGTCAGCGATCTTCCGCCAGAGACGACCGGACCGGTCGTCGCGGCTGTGCGGAAACGTCTCGCCGCCGCGTCCGACGCTCTCGAGATCGCTCAAAGCGAGGCCGCCCACACCGGCTAGCCGACCCATCAACTTTGGCTTATCCTTTGCTCGGACGCCGCACATGGCCGAGGGGGAGCGTTGCTCAGCCAGTCATCCCTCCGCGAACTGAAGGCCTACCACCGCGCGCTCGGCGACGTGACGCGCCTGCGCGCGGTGCAGATCCTCGCCACTGACGGCGCGCTCAATGTGTCCGAGCTCGTGCGCCGCTTGAAGATCAGCCAGCCGCTCATGTCCTGGCACCTCCGGCGCCTCACGCGCGCTGGCCTCGTCCGCACCGAACGCGTCGGCCGGGAGGTGCGCTGTTCGTTCGACCGCGAACGCTTCGCCGAGCTGCAGGAGCGCAGCTATCGGACGCTCATGAATCCGAAGTGAGCATGCTGTGAGCCGGATCCGGTGAGCATCGTTCCGAAGGGCGCGGCCTCCGGCGCGCGTGGCGTCCTTTCCCCGGTCGCGCGCGCGCTGCACGCCGCAGGCATCAGCGCGAACTCGGTCACGTTCGTGGGCTTCATCCTTACCGCCCTCGGGGCGACGCTCCTCGTGGCCGACCAGCCCCTCGCCGGCCTGCTCGTTCTGCTGGTCGGGACGCTCGCCGACACGCTCGACGGTCTCGTCGCCCGACTCGCTGGTGGCGGCACGAAGCTTGGCGCGTTCCTCGACTCGACCTTCGATCGACTCTCCGACTCGGCGCTCAGCGTCGCGGCGCTCATCGTCGGCGCGCTTCACGCCGACGTCCTCCTCTTCGGGAGCGCCGTCGTCGCTCTCGTATCCGGGTCGCTCGTGCCGTACATCCGCGCGAAGGCCGAGTCCCTCGGCCTCACGGCGAGCGTCGGCCTCGCGCCGCGCGAGGCGCGACTCGCGATCCAGGTGCTCGGTGTCGCGGCGTGGGCCGTCAGCGGCTCTCTCCTATTCTTCACGGCGGCGATGGCCCTCGTCGCATTGCTGTCGACCATCACCGCCGCGCAGCGCATCACGCACGTCGCGAAAGCGCTGCGCGACACATAAAGGGGAGTTCATATATGAAAGAGAAGCGGCGATCCACGCCGGCGCGACGCACACGGAAATCGGTCCGCGTCGCGATCATCGGCGTGGGCAACTGCGCAAGCTCGCTCGTGCAAGGCGTCCACTACTACCGGGACGCGAAGCCTGGCGACGACATTCCCGGGATCATGCACGTCGACCTCGGCGGATATCACCTGCGCGACCTCGAATTCGTGGCGGCGTTCGATGTCGACAAGAACAAGGTCGGGAAGGACCTCGCCGACGCGATCTACGCGAAGCCGAACAACACCTACCGCTTCGCCGATGTGCCGAAGATGGGCGTGAAGGTGGAGCGCGGGATGACCCTCGACGGGATCGGCAAGTACCTGTCGAAGGTCGTCGAAAAGGCGCCTGGCGAAACGGTCGACATCGTCGGAATCCTGAAAGAGCGGAAGGTCGACGTCGTCGTGTCGTACCTGCCTGTCGGCAGCGAGGACGCGACGCGCTGGTACGTCGAGCAGGTCCTCCAGGCCGGCTGCGCGTTCGTGAACTGCATCCCGGTGTTCATCGGCCGCGAGCCGCGCTGGCAGCGGCGCTTCGCGGAGAAGAACCTGCCGATCGTCGGCGACGACATCAAGTCGCAGGTCGGCGCGACGATCACGCACCGCGTGCTCACGCGGCTTTTCATGGACCGCGGCGTGCGCCTGGACCGCACTTACCAGCTGAACTTCGGCGGCAACACGGACTTCCTCAACATGCTCGAGCGCGAGCGGCTCGAGTCGAAGAAGATCAGCAAGACGAACGCGGTCACGAGCATGCTCGACTACCCGCTGTCCGAAGAGAACGTCCACGTCGGCCCGTCGGACTACGTGCCGTGGCTCCTCGACCGGAAGTGGTGCTACATCCGCATGGAGGGCACGACCTTCGGAGACGTCCCGCTCAATGCCGAGCTGAAGCTCGAGGTCTGGGACTCGCCGAACAGCGCCGGCGTCGTCATCGACGCGATCCGTTGCTGCAAGCTCGGCCTCGACCGCGGCCTCGGCGGCACGCTCGTCGGACCGTCCGCGTACTTCATGAAGTCACCGCCGAGGCAGATCCCCGACGACAAGGCGCGCGAGATGGTCGAGGCTTTCATCAGGGGCGAGGACGACCGCACACTGACAGGAAAGTGACCTCTCGCCTCGCCCACGGGGCCGCGTACTGGATGTGGCGGGTCGGCGCCGCGCTCGTGCAGCGCCTGCCGCCTGGTCTCGTCTACGCGTGCGCGGTCCTCGGCGGCGAGCTCACGTACCTCATGTGGTCGACGAAGCGCGAGATCGCGAAGCACAACCTCGCAGTCGTGCTCGGCCGCCCGCAGACGGACGTCGAGGTGGCGCGCGTGGCGCGGCGGAGCTTTCGCAACTTCGCGAAGTACCTGACCGAGATCATGCGTTTTCCGCGGCTCCACCCGGCGGACCTCGAGGAGCTGGTGGCGATCGATCCGAGCTCGTTCAGCCACCTCCGCGCGGCACGCGATCACGGCAAGGGGCTGATCTTCGTGTCGGTCCACTTTGGCAACTTCGAGCTGGGCGGCGCACGCATCGCGCAAGAGATCCCGCTCGTGGTGGTGGCCGACGAGCTCCAAAACCAGCGGCTCATGGACTTCCTCGTCGCGAACCGCGAGCACAAGAACGTGAAGATCCTTCCGCCGGCCGGCTCGGCGAAGCGCGTCCTCGCGGCACTGAAGAGGAACGAGATGGTCGGGTTCATGATGGATCTCGGACCACGCGCGCTCCAGCTCGACAACGTGCAGGTGGAGTTCTTCGGGAAGCAGACGAGCTTCCCGACCATCGCGGCCGCGCTCGCTCGCGTCTCCGGCGCGCCCATCGTCGTCGCGGTCGTGAAGCGCGAACGCGACAACAGCTTCCGCGGGATCGCGCACCCGCCGCTCTTCGTCGAGCGCACGAAGATGGCGGCACAGGACCTGGAGCGCGCGACGCAATCGATCGTCCGCGCGCTCGAATCGCTCGTCCGGCCCGACCCCGACCAGTGGTACATCTTCCGGCCGATGTGGCCCGAGCCAGCCGCGTAGGTGGTCTCACCGGCGATCGTGCACGCGGCGGAGCGCGTGCTCCCGGTCGTACCTGGCGCGGCGGTGTGGCCGATGGCCCAGGTGTTCGGATCGATCGCCTTCGTCGCGTCACCCGGCGCGCGAGCGGCCGTGCGCGAGAACGTCGCCGTCGTCGCGCCGGAGCGCGATGCGACGGCGCTCGCGAGGCACATCTTCGCCGAGCAGGCACGGAATTACCTCGACATCTTCCGGCTCGTACGGATGAACGCCGCGTCCCTGCGCGCCGGCGTCGAGAAGCGCGGCTGGGAACGGTTCGTCGAGGCGCATGCCGAGGGGAAGGGCGTCATCGTCGCATCCGCGCATCTCGGGCCGATCTCGGTCGTCGGCCAGATCCTCGTCGCGCACGGCTTCGAGACCGTGCTGCCGGTCGAGATCGAGCGATCCGAGATGCAGCGCGCTGTCAACCGCGCTCGCGCCACGATCGGGCTGCAGCTCGTCCGGACCGACTCGCCCCTCGGGGTCGTACGCGCGCTGCGTCAGGGAAAGGTGTTCGGGATGCTCGCCGACCGTGCGGTGACGGGCGTCGGCGAGCGTGTTGAGTTCTTTGGCCGGGAGGCACTCCTTCCCTCGGCGCATGTCGCGCTCGGGTTGCGCACGGGCGCTCCGGTCATCCCGGCGTTCTCGCTACGCGATGGCGGAAAGCTCGTCGCGAGCTTCGAGCCACGGTTGCCGCTCGTTCCGACCGGGAACCGTGACAACGACGTCCGGACGGGCGTCGCGCTGTGGTCGAAGATCCTCGAGACATACGTCCGCCGTTACCCCGAGCAGTGGACCGTCTTCGAGCGCGTATGGTCGGGCCGATGAGCGCGATCGGACGCGCGGACCTCCAGCTCCACTCCGACCTCGGCGACGGACTGGCCACGCCTGCGGCGATCCTCGACGCCGCGGAGCGCGCGGGGCTCGACGTCATCGCGCTCACCGACCACGACGACATCCGCGGCGCGTTCGTCATCCGCGACCTCGCCGCGAAACGCGGGAGCGCGGTCGAGGTCGTGACCGGCGTCGAGGTGACGACGCGCTCGGGACACCTCCTCGCGCTGTGGGTGGAGGACGAGGTGCCGATGTTCGCGCCGCTCGCGCAGACGATCGCGCTCATCCATGAGCGCGGCGGCATCGCGATCGTTCCGCATCCACTGTCCTATCTGACGTTCTCCATCGGTGAGGGGGCGCTCCGATCGCTGCACGCGGCCGAACCGAACTGCCGTATCGACGGGATCGAGCTCGCGAACCCGTCGTACGCCGGCCGCGTGCGCCAGCGCCGCGCGACGTGGCTGAACGAGCGACTGCTCGGTGCCGCGGAGACTGGCTCGAGCGACGCGCACCATGCCGAGCTCGTCGGCACGGCGTGGACCGAGTTCGCGGGAAAGACGGCCGCGGACCTACGCCGGGCGATCGCCGAACGCACTACCCGCCCGCAGGGCCGAAACTGGACGCTGCGCGA
>JBIOUD010000178.1:0-8699 GCA_044866725.1 Candidatus Limnocylindria bacterium
ACCGTGGCTGCGACGAAGAAGGCGAGCGCGTATGTGAGCACCGCGAACGGACCGCCGATCCCGGCGACGACCGCGACGATCGCGCCGATCGCCGCCGCGACGAGCGGCACCGTGAATTGCCTTTCCAGCGTCGCGCGGGAAGCCCCGTGCCACGGCAGCTGCGGGCCGATGCCCATGAGGAAGAGCAGCGCGAGGCCGAGCGGGACCTCGACGCGGTCGAAGTACGGGCGGCCGATCGACAGCTGCGCTCCGGAGATCGCCTCGGCGATGAGCGGATACAGCGTGCCGAGGAGCACGGTGAGCGTGGCGGCGACGAAGACGACGTTCTGGAAGAGGAAGATCGCCTCGCGCGACAGCGGAGCGCCGAGCCCGCCCTGATCGGCGAGCCGCGGCATCCGCCAGAGCATGAGCCCGGTCGACAAGACCACGACCGTCACGAAATAGCCGAGGAGGAGCGGGCCGATGGCCGACTGCGTGAACGCGTGCACCGAGTTCACGACGCCGCTCCGCGTGAGGAACGTGCCGAGGATCGTGAGAGCGAACGTCGTGATCACGAGCGAGAGGTTCCAAGTCCGGAGCAGGCGGCGCTTCTCCTCGACCATCACCGAGTGCAGGTACGCCGTCGCGGTGAGCCACGGCATGATCGCGGCGTTCTCGACCGGGTCCCACGCCCAGTAGCCGCCCCAGCCAAGCACCGCGTACGACCACCACGAGCCGGCGACGATGCCCACGCCGAGGAGCGCCCACGACACGAGCGCGTAGCGGCGCGTCGCGACGAGCCAGCGGTCGCCACCCTCGCCGAGCACGAGCGACCCGATCGCGTACGCGAACGGCACCGAGAAGAGGACGTACCCGAGGTAGAGGAGCGGCGGGTGCAGCGCCATGAGCGGGTGGTTCTGAAGGAGCGGGTTCGGCCCGGTGCCATTGGCCGGCGCGTCGATGCGTACGAACGGATCCGCCGCGGGCGTCGTGATGAGCAGGAGGAAGAACGTGACCATTCCGAGGAGGACCGCGAGGGCGGTCGTGCCGAGGCGGGGGAGTTCGCGCGTCCCGCGCCACGCGACGTACGCGGTCGCGCCGGCGAGGACGAGCGCCCACAGCAGGATCGATCCCTCGAGTGCGGCCCACAGCGAGATGACCGTGAAGAAGAGCGGCGTCTCGAGCGCGTTGTTGAACGCGACGTAGCGCACCGAGAAGTCGTGCGTGACGAGCGCGCCCTCCATCGCGAGGACCGCGAGCGCCACGAGGATGAACGTGAGGAGCGCGGACCAGCGCGCCGACGCGAGCGCGCGCCCGTCGCGCTTCGCGACGGCGTACGCCGCCGCGCCACATCCCCAGATCGCGAGCGGCAGCGCCGCACGGAGCGCTGCGCTGCCGAAGTCGGCCCAGCTCACGCGGGACGCTCCACACGCGGGAGAGTGAACGTCACGGAGCGCTGTGTTCCGGCGTCCGCCCCGGCGGCGGCGGCGCGTACTTCTCGTCGTGCTTGGCGATGACGCTCGTCGCGCGGAACGTGCCGTCCTCGGCGAAGGCCCCCTCCACGACGGCGCCGGCATCTTCCTTTAGGAGTGCAGGCGGTGCGCCGTTGCCGACGACCGCCACGTTCGTCGTGCCGTCACTGATCGCGAACACGAGGGTGCGGCTCGGCGGGTCGTAATGGAGCGTGCCAGGGAGCACGAGGCCGCCGAGCCGCGTCGGCACGCCCGGCCCGATGTGTTTCTCCTTTGCCTCGGTCGGCGTGAGGTAATAGACCGCGCTGTTCGCGAGGTTCTGGGCGGCGAAGAACGCGATGATGACGGCGAAGAGGAGCGCGCCGATCAGTAAGAGGCGTCGTGGCGAGAGCAGCGCCGTCGCGCGCGCGTCAGCTCCGGCCACGACGCCGAGCCAGGCTCACGGCGTACACCGCGATGCCGCCCCAGACGACGACGTACGCGGCCACGATGAAGCCGAGGTTCTCGGTCACGAGCGCGCCTCGATCATTCGCTCCTGGCGCGCGCGCTCGAGAGCCATGCGCTCGCCGAGGAGGGCGAAGTACACGAACGTGAACGCGAGCACCGACACCCAGAGCGTCAGGCTCATCGCCGGATCCATCGACGGGGAGCCGCTGCCGGGCGGACGGAGCACCGTCGGCAGCTGGTGTTGCGAGTTCATCCACGTGACCGACAGGTGCACGATCGGGATGTCGACGACCGCAATGATGCCGAGGATCGCCGCGCGTGTGGCGCGCCGCTCGAAGTCGCCCGAGAGCCCGCGGAAGAGCAGGTAGCCGAGGTACATGACGAACATGACCGCCGTCGTGACAAGCCGCGGGTCCCACGTCCACCACACGCCCCAGGTCGGCTTCGCCCAGATCGAGCCGGCGACGATGAAGAGCCCGGTGAACAGGACGCCGATCTCGGCCGACGCGACCGCGAGCGCGTCGAACCAGGGGCGGCGCGTCCAGAGCCAGCCGACGGACGCGAGGAACACGACCACGAACGCGAGGTACGCGAGCCACGCGGTCGGCACGTGGACGTAGATGACGCGATACACCTCGCCCTGCACAGCGTCGGTCGGCGCCCAGACGAGGCCCATCCACATCGCGAGGATGGACAGGGCCGCCGCGACGATGCCGAGCCAGGGGCGGAGCCGGACCTGTGGGAAGGGTGACGCGGTGGTCTCGATCATTCGATGGCTGCAGGAACGATGGTAAGTCCGATCACCGCGTACACCAACGCGAACGCGGCGAGCAGGCCGCTCCACGCGAGCGCCTCATTCGGTGCGCCTGAGAGCGCGGCGGACATGCCCTGCGTCGCGGCGATGAGCTGCGGCACGAGCAGCGGGAACGTGAGGATCGGAACGACCGCGACGCGGGCGCGCACGCGCAGCGCCAGCACGCTCGTGAAGACGGAAACGGGGAGGAGCGCGATCACCCCCGTGACACCGACGAGGACGAGATGCCATGGGAGCGCGGGCTCGAGGTTGAGCAGGAAGACGGAGATGAGCCCGGCGACGATCGCGACGATCGCGAGCACGACACCGAGCGCGAGCATCTTCCCCGCGTAGATCGCCTCACGGCCGCCGGGCAGCGCGAGGATCGCGTCGATCGCGTCGTCCTCGAGGTCGCGGTCGAACGATCGCGTCGAGACGAGCACGGCGGCGAAGAGGATCGCGATCCAGAACACGCCGCTCGCGACATCCGGGGCGCTGGCGCGGCCGGGACCGAACGCGAGGCTTTCGAGGAGGACGAGCGTGCCGGTGAACGTGAGCGCCGCCGCGAGGCCGTCGGGCTGGTTGCGCTCGGCGAAGAGCTCGCGCAGCGCGATGAGGCTGATGCGCCCGATCACGCCGGGCGCACCTGGCCCGCCTCGACGACGAAGCGGCGCGACGCGTCGCCATCGAGCTCGTCCGAGAGGTGGGTCACGAGGACGACATCCTGTCCGCGCAGGCGCGCCGCGCGTACCGACTCGCGAAGGCGGGCCGCGCCATCCGCGTCGAGATCGGCGAACGGCTCATCGAGGAGAACGACCTGTTCGGGTTCGGTATCGAGTCTCGCCAGGGCCGCACGTTTTCGCTGTCCCGCCGAAAGCCGGTCCATCGGCCGGTCCGCAACGCCCTCCAGACCCCACCGCCGTAGCGCGTCGGCGACGCCGTGCACCGGACGCCCGCGGAAGGCCGCGAGGAACGTGAGGTTGGCGCGTGGCGACAGGCCGCGCAGGAGCATCGGCCGGTGCCCCAGGAAGAGCGGCGTGCCAAAAACCTCGCGCCGTCCACGAGCGAGGGGCACCAGCCCCGCCAATGCGCGCAGGAGGGTGGTCTTTCCAGCCCCGTTCGGCCCCCGTACGACGGTCAGCCCGGCGAGTACCTCAAAGGTCACCCGGCGCAGGACCGGGTGGTCGTCGAGGACCACCGTGGCATCGTGGAGGGATGCGGAAGGTGACACTTGTGGCCAATTCTGGCGTCGCGCGCTGCGAAGGCGCTGACAGGTCCGTTACGGAGAGGGATGTCTCCTAACGAGCCCACAGACGAGCCCGTTACCCCGGTAGGGCACGACGAAGCCGACCTCGCCGTCCGGGCGTCCAGGGGCGAGTCGGCGGCGTTCGGGGCCCTGTACGACAAGCACGTCGCCGCGATCTATCGGTACGTGTACTACCGGGTTCGTGACGACGCAGAGGCGGAGGACCTTACGAGCGAAGTGTTCATGCGGGCCCTACGGGCGATGCCGAGATACGAGCCACGTCAGGCGTTCCTCGCCTGGCTCTACCGCATCGCGCGCAACGCGGTGATCGATCGTGCCCGCCGGGGGAACCGCCAGGTCTCGTTCGAGGACGCGCTGCAGCACCCGGACGCCGACCGCGTCATCGAACCCGACGCCGAGATCCTCGCGCATTCCGACAGCCAGGTCCTGCGGGGTGCGCTCGCGAAGCTCACGCCGCTGCAGCAAGAGGTCATCGTGCTGCGGTTCCTCGAGGGCTTCAGCACGCTCGAGATCTCGCGCATCGTCGGCAAGCGCGAGGGCACCGTGCGCGGGATCCAATTCCGCGCGATCGGTGCGCTCCGCCAGCTGATCCCGTCTCGGGAGGCGTTGTAGTGGCGCCTCGTATGCCCGAGCCGAGGCTCCGCGAAGAGTTCCGCCGCGAGCTGCGGGCGCGCCTCATGCAAGAGGCCGTCACGGCGCTCGCGCCGCGTCCGCGCGAGACCGCGTGGACCGCGCTCCTCCGCCCGGCGCTTGGCGTCGGGCTCGCCGGGGTCCTCCTCGTCGCGGGTGCTGGGACCGCGGCCGCGGGCAGCGTCGCCGGTGACTTCGCGTTCCCGCTGAAGAAGGCGTTCGAGAACGTCCAGCTCGCGTTGACGTTCGGCGACGTGCAGCGGGTCGAGCTGCTCGGACAGATCGCGGACCGTCGTCTGGCGGAGCTCAGGATGGTGGCCGATCGGAACGACGAGTCGAGCGCGCCGACGGCCTCGGAGGAGTTCGCCGCCGCGGTCGCGCGCTTCCGAGCGGCGGTCGACGCCGTTCAGGAAGCCGCACGAGAGGACAAGTCCGACGCCGTGCAGGAGCTCGTCGATGCGGCACGCGAGAAGCACGAGGCCGTGCTCGACGAGGTCCAGAAGAAGATCGAGAGCGAAGCGGCGCAGGAGGCCATCGAGCGCGCGAAGGACACGGAAGACGAGGACACCAGGCTCGACAAGGACCATCGCGGCGACAGCGAGCGGACGCCGCGCCCGACTCGCACACCCTCATCGACGCAGCGCGGGGGCCGCGGGAACGAGACGCCGCGCCGCTAGGCTCGGCGGCGGTCCTTCCCCAGTCGAACATCGATCGCTGTCACCGGACCGTGCGCGGGACCGGGAGGCGGCGCCAGTCGCATCGGTGGCCGTTCGTCGACCATCGAAAGGCTCCAGCGGACGGCGCGCGCGACACCGCCACAGGCTCGAGCGAGATATCCGAGCAATTCGTCCATCCGGGCGCCCGGACGAGCACCTACCGTGCCACCTTGGAATGACTGGCACGGCGCGTGCGTAATGACGCGTTCGTGTGCAAATGCAGCGTCTGTATCAGCGAGCGGCTCTTCCTCAAGATCCTCGCGATGATCCTCCCGTAGCCGTATGAAATACGTCCTCATCGCAGAGGATGACCCGGCGATCGCGGAGCTCATCAGCGAGGCCGTCTGCGACAACCTCTACGTCGGTTGCCACGTGATCGCGAACGGCGCCCTCGTCCCCGACGCGATCGCGGCGCGCCGCCCCGATCTGCTCATCCTCGACGTGGCCCTCCCCGGTCTCTCGGGGCTCGACGTGTTCGACCTCGTCCGCTCCGATCCCCGCTACGACGGGATCCCTGTGCTGTTCCTCACCGGCACACCCGACAAAGTTGCCGCTGCGCACCTCACCCGCGGGACGTTCGCGGTGTTCGGCAAGCCGTTCGACGTGGATGAGCTCATCAAGCGCGTCGACCAGTTGATCGACGGGGTGAAGGCGCCGGCCGCCTAGGCCGAGCGGCCCTCCAGCAAGCGCAGCGGCCCGCGCTGCCGTCCTCGGATCCAAGGGAGCACCTCGGAGGGGTGCATCGGCATCCCGATGGCGAAGCCCTGCGCGAGATCGCACCCGAGCGTGCCGAGACGCTCGAGGACCTCCATCGACGCGACGCCTTCCGCCACCGTCTCGAGCCGCAGCGCGTGCGCGATGTCGACGGCGCCCCGGACGACGCTGTCGCCGTCGGGTGAGCCGAGCCGCTCGATGAATCCGCGGTCGATCTTCGCCTGCGTCACCGGCAGCCGGTGGAGCTGCGTCAGCGACGAATAGCCTGACCCGAAGTCATCCAGGGCAACGCGGACGCCGAGGCGCCGGATGTGCGTGAGCGTTCGCACGTATTCGTCGAGGTCGGCCATGACCAGGCTCTCGGTCACCTCGAGAACGAGGCGCTCGGGTTGGAACGAGTGCACCGTGAGCAAGCGCGCGACGAGGTCCGGGAAGTCGGCGTCCGCGAGATTGCGGATCGAGACGTTGACCGCGATGTCGACGTCGGCGCCCTGCTCGTTCCACTCACGACAGTGCTCGAGGGATTTCGCGAGCATCTGTTCGGTGAGCGGCTTGATGAGGCCGCTGTACTCGGCGAGCGGGATGAACGCCGTCGGCGGCACCGGACCGCGCGTCGGGTGGTCCCAGCGCGCGAGCGCCTCGAAACCGCGCGCGAGTCCCGTCTTGATGTCGATGCACGGCTGGAAGGCGAGCCCGAGCCCGCCGTTCGCGAGCAGGTCTCGCAGGTCCGCGAGAAGCGCCATGCGGTCGATGCGTCCCGCGTCGTGGTTCGGGTCGTACACCGCGCTGCCGCGCGAGAGGCGCGCGGCGCGCCCGGCGGCGATCTCGGCACAGCGTAGGAGCGTGGTCGCGTCATCGCCGTGGTCCGGGTACGACGCGATCCCGATGTTCACGCTGGAGAGCAGCGGACGGCCGACGACGTCGAACGGCTCCGCGAAGAGCTCACGGACGCTGCGGGCGGTCCGCTCCGCGACCGACGCGTCGGCGCCGATCAGCACGACCATGAACTCGTCACCACCGCCGTGCCCCATGACGTCCATCGAACGAAGGCGCGTGCGCACGCGTGTCGCGACGTGACGGAGGAGCTCGTCGGATGCGACGTGCCCGAAGGTCTCCTTCACGTCCTCGAAGTGGTCGAGGTGCATCGCGATCACCGAGACCGGCTCACTCTTCGTCGCGATCGCCGTGTCGATCGCGCGTGAGATGTTCAGTCGGTTCGGAAGGCCGGTGAGCATGTCGTGCAGCGCGGTGAACTCGAGCGACTCCGCGATCGCGCGGCGCTCGCTGATGTCACGTACGACCGCGACCACCCTTCGATCTGCCGTCGGTCCGACCTCCGCTCGTACGACCTCGACCGGGACCTCGTGGCCGTCGCGATGCAGGAAGCGCGTCTCGAAACGGTCGGGCCCGGGCAGCTTGAGGCGCCTCGCGACGGTCTCGCGCTCGCCGGGCACGACGAGCGAGAGCATCGATGAGAGCGTCTCGATCTCCTCGGGAGCTTGTCCGGTGATGCGCCGCATCGCGTCGCCGATGAACACGAAACGATCGCCCTGACGGATGAGCACGCCGTCGCCGAAGCGGTCCTGCGCAGCGAGCAGCGGCCCGAAGAGCTCCGCGCGGAGCGACTGCAGCGTGTGCAGCTCGCGAAAGACGCCGATGGCGAGGAGGAGCGCGAGCCAGTAGAGGCCGAGCTGGAACGCGAGGGCGGCCGGGTCCGGCGTGTAACCGAAGGCGATGCGTCTGAAGTCCGCGAGGACCAGGTGGCCGATGCTCATGACGATCGTCGTGACGACGCCGCCCGGCACGCCCGCCCGGACCGTCTCGACGAACACGACGAGCGGGACCACGAGGATCACGGACCACGTGGCGTCGCGCGACAGGATCGCGAGCGCGGAGAGCGCCGCGATGCAGTCATTCGCGACGCAGACCCAGCGCAGCCGCTCTCGACCGCGTCGCGTCTTCGTTCTCTGCCATAGCCACAGGTGAAGGAAACCGGGTCCGGTGACGACGAGGACGACGAACGCGACCACGAGGATGAACGGGATGCCGAAGAACGGACCCAGCGCGAGTGCCAGGAAGCCGCCGGCGATGCGCGCCAGGGCGCACGCGCGCTCGATGACGAGCTCGCGATCGCGGTCGGCGAAGACGTTGGCCACACGCGGCGGCACCATCCGGACCAGCCCACGCAGAGACATGCGCGCGAGAGTGAGGCAAGTCACTCTGAACGTGGTCACCCGACCGAGGGAGCCGGGTCATCGCGGTGGTAGCGAGTACAGCCGGGCTAGCCGGTGCGCCGCGTCAGCTTCGCGCTTCGGTCGCCTTCGCGAGGAGTGAGGGCCAGCGCGCTCGTACCGCGCGCGCAATGCCGTCGGCGTCGAGACCGTAGTGATGCCGCCAGAGGCTCTGCGCGCCGTGGTCGACGTGCTCGTCGGGGATCCCGATGATCTCGAGCTCGACCTGACGCCCCCGCTCCTGCAGCAGCTCGCCGACGGCTGAACCGAACCCGCCGGCGACGACGTGCTCTTCGACCGTGAGGAACCGCGGGATACGCGTCGCGAGCTCGAGCAGGCGGTCCGCGTCGAGCGGCTTCGCGAAGCGCGCGTCGACGACTGTCGCCGAGATGCCGTCCTGCGCGAGGAGGTCGGCCGCGGCGACCGCCGCCGTCACCGGGTGGCCGTACG
>JBIOUD010000179.1:0-4873 GCA_044866725.1 Candidatus Limnocylindria bacterium
GCCGCGCTCCCGATATTCGAAGCTGTCGCCGATGAGCGCGTTCGCGTTCGGAAAGATCACCGATCCGCCGATCCCCGCGATGGCCCTGAGCGTGATGAGCATCTCGAAGCTCGTGGCGAAGGCGGAGAGCACCGTGAACAGGCCCATCACGAACGCGCCGGCGATGAGGAACCTGCGCCGGCCGAAACGGTCGGAGAAGGGGCCCACGAGCAGTGAGGTGAGGATCCCAGGTCCGCCGTACGCGGCGGTGACCAGGCCCGCCGTGCCCGTGCTGATGCTGAATTCGCCGGCGATCTGCGTGAGGACCGGCGCCATGACAAAGCTTGCGTAGACCGAGGCGAAGGTGAGCGAGCCGACCAGTCCGAGGAGAAGGCGACGTTCGCGCGGGCTCAATCCAGCGGTCGGCCCGCGAACGCGTGCAGGAAGCGACCGAACGCGCGGATATGGTCGACGTAGTCGGCGACCGCGATGTTCTCGTTGGGCGCGTGGTTCGCCGACGATGCGTTCCCGGAGCCGAAGCCGACGACGGGGATCGCGAGCTGATCACAGACCTGCGCCATGGGCCCGCTGCCGACCATGAGCGGATACACGACGGGATCCGTGCCGTACGTCGCGCGGCAGGCCGCGACCGCGGCGCGCGCTGGCGCGGAGTCGGCGGGCCAGCGCGAGGGACGCTCCCCGTGCATCGCGACGACTTCGATGTCGCCGAAGCCGTGGCGCGCGAGGTGCGCGCGCAGCAGACCCTGCACCAGGTCAGGTGTGAGATCGGGCACCAGACGGAAGTCCAGCTTCGCGCTCGCGACCGCGGGAAGCACGGTCTTCGAGCCCGGGCCGGAGTAGCCGGAGCTGAGGCCGCAGATCGTGCAGGTCGGCTCGAAGAAGTGCTTGAGCTTGAGCGGCGTTCCGCTGAGACCACCGATGAAGCCCTTCACGTCGTGGATCCGCTTCATCCCATCCTCGTCGTACGGCAGCGCCTCGAGCCTGCGGACCTCATCCGGGGTCGGCTTGCGCACCGCGTCCATGAGGCCGTCGATGACGATCTCGTCCTTCTCGTTCTTCAGCGTCGCGAGCGCCCACACCAGTCGCCAGGCCGCGTTCGGGATGATCGTCGCGACCGAGGAGTGCGCGTCCTGCTTCGCGCCGCGCACGCGCAGCTCGAAGTACGCGATGCCCTTGAGGCCCAGCGAGATCGTCGGCCGCCCCGCGGCGTCCTTGTACCCCGCCTCCCAGATGCAGCCGTCCGCGCGGAGGCGATCTGCGTTCCGCTTCACGAATTCGGCGAGATGCTCCGAGCCGATCTCCTCCTCGCCCTCGTACAGGACGCGCACACGCAGCGGCAGCTCGCCGAGCGTCGCGCGGTACGCCTCGATCGCCTGCAACCGGGCCATGAGGTTGCCCTTGTTGTCGGAGACGCCGCGCGCGAAGAGGTGACCGTCGCGCTCCGTCGGCTCGAACGGCGGCGTCTTCCATTCGTCGAGAGGATCGGGCGGCTGCACGTCGTAGTGGTCGTACACGAGGAGCGTGCGGTCCCCGCGTCCGGTCTCGCCGACGATCGTCGGCGGTCCGCCGTCGACGCGGAGGCTCTCCGCGGCGATGCCGGCTCGCTTCGTTCGTTCGAGCACCGCGCGCGCGGTCTCGTCGATCGCGCTCTTCTGTGCGGAGACCGTTGGCAGCCTCACGAGGTCCTTCAGCTCGTCGACGTACTGCCGCGTGCGCGCGCGGACGTGCTCGTCGAAGGCGGCGAAGGTCACGCGCCTAGGCTAGCCCGCGGTGAATGTCGGCGCCGTCCGCGTCCTGCTGCGGCCGAGGGCGCACTTGGGCGAGTTCGGTGTGATCTCGATCCAGCGCTTCTCGCAGAGGTAGTGGATGAGGCCGTCGGCGTCCTCGAACGTCTCGCGGCGGTAGACCTTGGCCCGCGGGATCATGAAGACGCAGTCGCCACAGTTCAGCGGCAGCGTGGCCTGCGGCCGGCTGGCGTTCCGCGCGGCCACGATGGCGAGACCGAGAGCGGCAACGCACACGACGACGAAGATGACGATGAAGGCGAAGACGGCCACCGGACCCATATCCGAACGGGCCTCCTCCCCGTATCAACGGTATCAGGAGGTGAGCGCCATGCGACGTGTGCTCCTCGGCCTGCTCACGGCCATGCTCGTGGCCGGCGTCGCGTGCTCCGCCGCGGGTTCCGGCGGTGGCGGCCCTCCCCAGAACGCACCGCCGGCGGCGTCGTCCAGACCGACGACGGGTGGCCCGAGCGCCGACCCCGAGTACGGGTATTAGTCTCGGCGCATCGATCTCGGCATCCACGTCGGTCATCTGGGCGGCCCGCTCGACGAGCTGCGGCGGCTCTGGCGCTTCGCGGATGAGCGTGGCTTCGACTGGTTCTCCGTCTCCGATCATTTCCAGGAGACACCGCACCGCGACGGCCGCGGTGACTGCTTCGAGTCCATCGCGACGCTGACCGCGGCTGCGGCGGAGACCAGTCGTGTGCGCGTCGGGTGCCTCGTGTTCAGCGTCGCGTTCCGGAGTCCCGGGCTGCTCGCGAAGTCGGTGACGACGATCGACCACATCTCGAATGGACGGGTCGAGTGCGGGATCGGCGCGGGCTGGAACGAGCCTGAGTACCGCGCGTACGGCTTTGCGTTCCCGAGCGTCGGCCAGCGCGAGGATCAGCTCGAGGAGTACGCCGCAGCGCTGCGACTGCTCTTCGACCATCCCGTCGCGGACTTCAGCGGAAGGCACTACGCGCTCCGCGAGGCGACGAACAATCCACGCCCGGTGCGGCGGCGGGTGCCCCTCTGGATCGGCGGCGCGGGCGAGAAGCGCACGCTCCGGACGGCGGCGCGCTTCGCCGACGGCTGGAATGCGCCGTACCTCTCCCCGGCCGAGTGGAAGCGGAAGAACGCGGTCCTCGACCGCTGGTGCGAGGACGTCGGCCGCGACGGGAGTCAGATCGCGCGAACGATCAACGTCGGCTTCTACATGGGCGCCGACATGAACGGCGCCGGAGCCGCGCAGGAGCGCTATGCGCGCGAGTGGGGCGCGGACCCGCGTGGCTTCTGCGGCTTCCTCACCGGCACGCCGTCGCGTGCGGCCGAGACGGCGGCCGCGTATCGCGACGCGGGCGTCCAGCAGCTCAACATCGCGGTGCGCGGCGGTCCGTACGATTGGGACGCCCTGAGCGCGTTCGCCGAGGAGGTGATCCCGGCCCTGCGATGACGCTCGAGATCCTCCGGCTCGACGGCCCGACCTTCGACGCGGCGATCCCCGATCTTGCGGTGATCCTCGCCGATGCGGTCGCAGGTGGCGCATCGGTCGGCTTCGTCGATCCCTTCACGCCCGAGGACGCGGCGGCGTGGTGGCAGAGCATCGAGCGCGACGTCGTCCGCGGTCTGGTCGTCGTGATCGCCGCTCGCATCGACCGTCGCGTGGTCGGCACTGCACAGCTCCGACTCGCGCAGTGGCCGAACGGGCGGCACCGGGCCGAGGTCGCCAAGGTGCTCGTGCACCGCTCCGCACGGCGCCGCGGGGTCGCGACCGCGCTCATGCGCGAGATCGAGCGTCTCGCGCTCGAGGCGGATCGCACGCTCCTGGTGCTCGACACGATCGCGGGCAGCGACGCCGAGCGGCTCTACGCGCAGCTCGGGTGGATCCGCGTCGGCGAGATACCCGAGTACGCCGGCATGCCGAACGGCGAGCTGCGACCGACCGTCGTGTTCTACCGGAGGCTGGCGACGTGAGCTGTCGCGATGGACGCCGCAGCTAAGCCAACGCTGCGCATCGATCCGGTCGGGGCGGCCGAGCGCGACGGCGATGGCTGGCGCACGACCTGGACCGTCTCGAATGCTGCCCCGGATCCGGTCCGCCTGCGCGGGGCGACCGCGCCCCACTCGCAGTTCCGCGGGCAGGTCGCACTGGCGCTGGACGTTCCCGCGTATGGCGCGGCGACGTTCCCGCTGGTCGTGCGCGTCGATGGCGTCGCCGGCGCGGAGATCGAGAACGCGTTCCTCATCGTCCTCGTCGACGTGGGCGAGTCCGAGTGGCGTGTGCTCGCGCGGCTGCGCGTGCGCGTGGAGGCCGGCGGTCGGCCGCAC
Organism: Candidatus Limnocylindria bacterium; assembly: GCA_044866725.1. Taxonomy (GTDB): domain Bacteria; phylum Chloroflexota; class Limnocylindria; order P2-11E; family P2-11E; genus CF-39. The sequence goes on from JBIOUD010000179.1 coordinate 4,095, forward strand.
CCGCGGACCGAGACCGTCACCGTGCAGCGCGTGGGCTTCTCGGGCGAGCTTTAGAGTTCGGCGCATGTCGATGACGCAGAAGGACCGCTACGTCATGCAGCGGATGAAGGGCTGACGCGGCAACTGAAGCCTCGGCTTCGAGGAGACCACGGGTATGGTCTCGAACGTGTTGGACATGGACCAGGAGGACCTGGTGATGCAGCTCAAGACCTTCAAGACGAAGTACGCCGACGACCCGGAGTGGGACCAGATCCGCGCCGGCTTTCCGAAGTCATGGCCGATCTGACGTGACGACGGTCAAGGCGGCGAAGGCGCGGCTGCTCAGATGCGCGCTCGCCAAACTCGACGCGGAGCTCCATCACCCGTGGGGCGAGAACGGCGCGAAGGTGCGGGGCAGGGTGTTCGAACGCGCTGCTGTTCGCGAAGAGCCAGCCACATGTTCAAAGAGTGGATCGACGAGAGCTATGAGACCGTCGCGCCGAAACGCGCTAGTCGCGCGGCAGCCGGACCTCGGGATGGCGGAGGCTCAGTGGCGTCTTCCCAGACCAGTACACGTCGCGCTGGCCGGTCATCGCCTGGACGTGCCCGTCCCACTCGAAGTTGAACGCCTCGCAGCCGAGACGCACCGCTCGGCGCACCTTGTCCTGCGTCACCTCGTCGCGGGCGAGCTTGTGGATCATCGCGATCTGGCGATCGCCGTGCCCGGTGTCCTGCTCCGCGTGCAGCTCGTACGTCGCGGCGGCGCGCTTGCTGAACCCGTAGTGGCCGACGAGCTCCTT
>JBIOUD010000180.1:0-16537 GCA_044866725.1 Candidatus Limnocylindria bacterium
CTGCGACTTCAGGAACACGCCCTCCGGTGCGATCGAGCCCGCGTCCGACCCGAAGGACATCCACGGGAGCGCGACCTCGCGCCTGAGGTTCGCCTCGGAGCCCATGAACACGACCATACCGACGCGACTCTCATCCTCGGCCACGAGATCCATCGCAACATCGCGCGGATCCGCGTTGCGCATCCGGGCTATCTCAGACAGACGCTTGCCGGTGAGCGGCTTCAGCACCTCGCTCTTGAACGAGACGAGCAGGATGCCATCGGCGCCGCCGGCCGCGACGTACAGGTTCTCCCACGCCTGCGCCGGACTCGCCATCTCGTGCCGGATGCGGTTTCGGTCCGCGGGCCTCCGCAGCCGCGCGCGCAGCGCCGCGGGTCCTCCGTCGTGGGCCCACGGCGGGATGCACGCCGAGAGTCCCGTCGCGCCGGCTTCGTAGGGATACATGTCCGCCGTGATCGCGAGGCCCCCGCGCCGAGCGCGCTCGACGTGCGCGATCGCGTCGTCGAGCTTCGGCCAGTTCGACTTCCCGGCTTGCTTGAGGTGGTAGATCTCCGCGGGGACGCGCGCGCGGCGCGCGATCTCGATGAGCTCGTCGATCGCTTCGACAAGGCGATCGCCCTCGCTCCGCATGTGTGAGATGTACATCCCGCCGTAGGGCGCAGCCGCTTCGCAGAGGGCGACGAGCTCGTCCGTCGTCGCGTACGCCGCTGGCGCGTAGATGAGCGACGAGCCGACGCCAAGCGCGCCGTCGCGCATCGCGCGGTCGACGAGCGCGCGCATCCGTGCGAGCTCCGCCGCGGTGGGCGGACGATCGTCGTTCGCGATCTCGTGCATTCGCACGGTCGTCGCGCCGACGAACGACGCGATGTTCGTCGAGACGCCGCGCGACACGATCGTCTCGAGCGCCTCGTCGAGCGTCGTCCAGCTGATGTCGTACTGGATGTCGCCCTGCTGCTCGAGGCGCTCCTTCTTCATGCGCTCGTTCAGCGGCCCGAGCGACCACCCTTCACCGAAGACCTCGAGCGTCACACCCTGCCGGATGTCCGACTGTGAGCGTCCGTCGGCGAAGAGCGAGTCCGTCGCCCACGACAGCATGTTGATGAAGCCCGGCGCGACAGCGAGACCGCGCGCGTCGATCTCGCGTTCGCCGCGCTCCGCGACCTCGCCCACGCGCGCGATGCGGTCGCCCTCGATGGCGATCGCGCGCGTGAACGGCTCACGTCCGGTCCCGTCGTAGATGAGACCGTCGCGGATGACGACGTCGAACGGCACGAGCCGCGATGTTAGGAACTCGCGACGCAACACGGGCCGGACGTCCGCCGGTCGACCGAGCATCCGAGCCGTGTCAAGAGAGGGCCGACTCGTAAAGAGCGACGCACGTTTGCCCAGATTGGAGCGCTCACGAGCCGCACAGCGAGGCCGGTTCTGCTACGGTCCGCCCGACGAAACGAGGGAGGGGAGCGCTTGCTGCGTACCGTCGAAGCCGTCGAGCAACGTCCCTGGCTGCTCCTCGCGATCGTCTTCGCGACGACGCTCTTTTTCGGCTTCCTCGTGCAGGCGCTCGGCAACGTGTATCTCCGCTGGCGCGCCGATCCCATCGTCACGGAGTACCGCACGACGCTCCAGTACACATCGGCGGTCGTCGGCGATGGGCTGCTCATCCCGATGGTCAACGTGTTCATCACCAGCCAGCTCGCGCAGTGGCGCCGCCGGCCCGGCGTGAGCGAGATCGGGCTCTCGATCATCGCGGGCGGCGTCGTGACCGCGCTCGTGCACCTCTATCAGGGGGCGAACGCGCTCACGAACTGGACCATGACCGCGCCGTTCGAGTGGACGACGCTCGGCTGGTACCACGCGGCGTTCATGTGGGCCGAGATCTCCTTCGTGCTGTTCTTCTGGGGGCAGGTCGGGTTCGTCGTGCGCGAGAACCCGCGCGCGATCTTCTCTCACCGCATCGCGATGGTGTGTCTCTGCGGTCTGCTCTTCCTACGCCTGCTCTTCGCCGACTACGGCTACATCAACTAGGAGCGAGAGCCGGACGAGCACACTCGTCTGGCCGAGCGACGACGTTGACGTGAGTGGAGCGATACATCAACTAGGAGCGAGCCCGGCGGGTCGCGCTCCTAGTCTCCATACAGCTTTCCCGGATTGAGGATGCCCTTCGGGTCGAGCTCGTTCTTGATGCGCTTCATGACGTCGAGCGCCGCGCCGTGCTCGGCACGCATGTAGCGCGAGCGGACCGCCCCGGTGCCGTGTTCGCCGGTGACCGTCCCGCCGACCTCGATCGCGAGACGATGGAGCCGGTCGGCGAGCTCGTCCGCGCGGCGCACCTCGTCCGCGTCGTCGGGATCGATGAGGATCGCCGAGTGGACGTTGCCGTCGCCGAAGTGGCCGTAGAAGATCACCGCGACGCCGAGTTCCGCGCCCATCTCGCGCGCACGACGGACCGTGCGCGGGATCTCGGTGAGTGGCACGGCGAGGTCCTCCCCCGCGAAGATGCGGTGCTTGCCGGGATGCGCGAGCGCGGACGCGGCCGCCATGCCGCTGCGGGCGGCCCACAGCTTCGCGACCGCAGCCTCGTCCTCCGCGAACCGCGTCACCGTCGCGCGCCTGCGAACGATCTCGTCGACGTGCCGGACGGCGGACTGCACGTGATCGGTCGTGCCCTCGACCTCGATGAAGAGGACCGCCTCGCCGTCGGGGAGACCGAGGTCGGGCTTCCACATCTGGAGCGCCTTCACCGCGCTCGTGTCGAGGAGCTCGGCCGTCGACGGAAGGATGCCCGCCTCGAACAGATCGTCCAGCGACAGCACCGTGTCCTCGAGCGCGGCGTAGCCCGCGAGCACGACCGCGCGCGCCGGCGGCCGTGGCTGCACGCGCAGCCGCAGCGTCGTGATGATCCCGAGCGTCCCCTCGGAGCCGACGAAGAGCTTCGCGAGGTCGATGCCGCTCGAGCTTTTCAGCGCACGCGACTTCGCGCCGCCGGTCCAGATGACGGAGCCGTCCGCGAGCACGACCTCCGCCCCGAGGACGTACGCCGAGGTCGTGCCCCAGCGCACCGCGTGCGGGCCGCTCGCGTTGTTCGCGGCCATCCCACCGAGCGTGCATGCGCGCCCGCTTCCCGGGTCCGGCGGGAAGAACAGCCCGTGCGGTCGCAGCGCGTCCTGGAAGTCGTTGAAGACGAGTCCCGGACGGACGACGGCCTGCAGGTTCGCGCGATCGATCGAGAGGATCTCGCGCATCCGTGCGAACGAGATGACGATGCCGCCCTTCGCCGCGACCGCGCCTCCGGTCTGCCCCGTGCCCGCGCCACGCGCGATCACGGGCGTGCCGGTCTCGTCGGCGAAGCGCACGATACGCACGACGTCGTCGGTCGTCCGCGGGACCACGACGACGTCGGGCAGACGCTGCTGCCGAAGCGACCAGAAGGACGCGTCGTAGGCGTAGGGAAGGAGCGTCGCGGGATCGTCGATGACGAGACCTTGCGGCAGGATGGCGCGCAAGCGGTCCGCGAGCGTCGGCAGCGTTGCCGTCATCGGAACCTATCCTAGTTACATCGATTCGCAAGCCACGCACGTGAGCGTGTCGCCGCACGTGCGTTCCGAGGACCTCGCGACCTGCATCTCCTGCGGCCTCTGCCTCAACGACTGCCCCACGTACCGCGTGCTCGAGGACGAGGCCGACTCTCCGCGCGGCCGCATCCAGCTCATCCGGCTGATGGTCTCGACGGACGCACCACCGGATGACGAGCTCGCCGGCCATCTCGACGCGTGCCTCGTCTGCCGCGCGTGCGAGACCGCGTGCCCGTCGGGCGTGCCGTTCGGCCGGATCATGGAGGGCGCGCGCGAGGTGCTGGCGGAGCGCCGCGAGCCCGGCCGCCTCCGCGGGACGCTCACGCGACTCGGTCTCGCGACGATCGCCTCGCGCGGCCGACTGGCGCTCGCGAGCGCGGCGACGGATCTCTACGCGCGAAGCCCGGTCGCGTCCGCGGTACGACGCGTCGCGCCGCGCGCGCTTCGCTGGGCATCATCGCTCGCACCGCGTCGAGAAGGCGCGCCGTATGAGCCCGTGGAGCGTGACGACGCGGACGTGTGTTTCTTCGCCGGCTGCGTGATGCGGCAGTCGTTCGGCGACAGCGAGCGCGCGACGGTGCGCGTGCTCGAGCGCTCGGGCCGGCGGGTCTCGGCACCGGTCGAGCAGGGCTGCTGCGGCGCGCTGCACGCGCATTCTGGCGACGGCGACGGCGCACGCGAGCTCGCCCGGTTCAACGTGGATGCCTTCGCCGGCTCAGGTCATCCGATCGTCGTGAACGCGGCGGGGTGCGGCGCGCACCTGAAGGCCTACGGCGAGGTCCTCGCGGGCGATCCTGCCTGGGCGGAGCGTGCACGCGCGTTCGCCTCGCGCGTTCGCGACCTGAGCGAGGTCGCGACGCCGGGCAAGGGCGCGACGCGGCGGCCGCTGCGCGTCGTGTACCAGGACGCGTGTCATCTCGCGCACGGTCAGAAGATCCGCGCGCAGCCGCGCGCGCTCCTGCGTGCGATCGAGGGCGTGACGCTCGTCGAGATCGGTGACGCCGAGCGCTGCTGCGGCAGCGCGGGCGTCTATAACCTCACGCACCCGACGATCGCGGCCGGATTGCAGCGCCAGAAGGTCGCGCGGATCCTCGAGGCGCGCCCCGACGTGGTCGTGAGCGCGAATCCGGGCTGCGTCCTGCAGGTCGCGGCGGGCCTGCGCGAGGCCGGCTCCGATGTCAAGGTGGTCCATCTGGCGCGTTTTCTGGACGACCCCGCGGCGCTCGGCTGACGCCCAGCGCCAGCCTGTCCGGCCGCCCGCACGGCGAGCCGATTCGTGAGAAAATGTACGCACCGATGAGTGTTAGTCGTTCCACCTACCGCCATCGCCTAGGCCCAGAAGACGTCCGCAAAGCCCGGATCCTGATCACGAAGGACGCATGGAAGCTCTTCCCGAACCCCGGCGAGCGCGTCGCGCTGCGTATCGGGGCGCGCCGATTCGACGCGGAGATCGTCTCCGAGCGCTGTGTGTGCGTGCCTCCTGAGCACGAGCACTACCACCTCGTCTGCTCGGCCCTCAAGGGACAGGCCGGCTTCAAAAAGGATGCCCTCGTCGTGATCGCGAAGGATTCCGACGGCGGCTACCGCTTCGTCGAGGAGCGCGGGTAGTCCCAGCGGTCAAGGGCGGGTCGTAAACTTCCAAAGATGCCGGGTCCGGCGTACATCCTCATCCATGTCTTCGGCACGGTGCGGGACGAGGTCGACCGCGAGGACAAAGGCAAGCGCACTTACTCCGCGTGGCTGCGCGAGTACGTCGCCGAGCAGCCCGAGCGCCTCACGAAGATCGCGCGTCTGCTCGATCTGCTCTCCGAGAACGGCTGGCGCCAGATCGGCTCGCCGTACGACTGCGACGTGATGCTGCAGCGCGACGTGTCGCGCGCGACCGCGGAGCAGGAGCTGCGCCGCGCGGAGATCTGGGATCGCATCGTGACCGTCGCGTCGCCGGACGACGACGGGCACACGGTCTGGACCGAGCATCCTGAGGGCCGTCCCGCCCCGCCGCGGCGCCGACGGAGGGTCCGCCGACCGCCGACGCGCGAACAGGGAAGCTAGCCGCTGCCGCATCCGCTCGGGGACGAGCTCACCGAGCTCCACGTCCATCTCGGCGGTTCGGTCGACCCCGCCGCGCTCTGGGGTATCGCGCACGAGCAGGGCATCCGCCTTCCGACGAAGGACTACTGGGAGTTCGTCGACCTCATCACGGTCGGCAAGCGTGAGCGCAAATCGTTCGAGGCGTTCCTCGCGCTGTACCACTGGACCGAGCTGATCCAATCGAGTCCGCTCGCCGTCGAGCACTCGGTCTACGAGGTCGTGAGCGGCGCGTACCGCAAAGCGAACATCACCACGCTCGAACTGCGGTACAACCCGATGAAGCGCAACCGCGGCGGCGAGCAGGACCTCGATCACATCATCCATGCCTCGATCCGCGGTCTCGAGCGAGCCGCGCTCGAGTATCCCGTGAAGGCCGGGCTCATCTTCAGCGCGGATCGCACGTTCAGCCCCACGCTCAACCAGATCATCGTCGAGAAGGCCATCGCGTACCGGCATCGCGGCGTGGTCGGCATCGATATCGCGGGTCCCGCGAATCCCGACTTCCACTACAAGGACTACGCCGCGCTCTTCAAGCGCGCGAAGAAGGCCGGACTCGGCCTCACCGTCCACGCGGGCGAAGATGAAGGCTGGGAATCCGTCGAGGAAGTGGTCGATCACCTGGAACCCGATCGCATCGGCCACGGTATCCATGCTGCGGAGAACGTGGCGTTGTGTAAGAAGATCGCCGAGCGCGGCATCCTGCTCGAGATCTGCCCGAGCTCGAACCTGCACACCCAGGTCGTGCAGGGTCCCGAGCAGCTCGGTCAGTTCATCGCGACGTTCAAGCGCCACAAGGTGCGCTTCAGCTTCAACACCGACGGTCCGGAGATGCTCCAGACGACGCTGCGCGACGAGCTCCGCCTGGCGGTGAAGTCCGGCTGGGTGACGAAGGACGAGCTCGCGGAGCGCGGCGAGTGGGCGAAGGCGGCGTCATTCGTGCACGGGCGCACGTCGTGAGACGCGAGCAAGCGCAGATCGTCCGCCTCGTTCTCATCTGTACCGCTTGGACGTTGGGACAGATGCTTGTTCGCGGCATTCCCGGCTTCGGACCAGGCGATGTTTTAGGCTTCGACGTCATCATCCCTGCCGGGCTGGCCGTCGGCGTGTATGTCGCCACCGACGACCTCGGCCGGCCGACCTTCGGCGGCGGCCGCGGCGGCGGGAGCGGGAAGTACTGGCGGGGCCGGCCCGTCGACGACTCGCGCCGTGAACAATCGGACCGTTGGAACTGACGCCGAGCGACAAGTCGCGAATGCCCACCGCTGCTTTTGCCTTCACGCCCCTCCGCGAAGAGGACCTCGCGCTCGCGCGACGCTGGCTGCTCGAGCCGCACGTGCGCCGCTGGTGGAACGACGATCCACACGAGCGCGACTATCCCGAGGGCACGCTCGAGGAGTGGCGCGAGGCGATCCGCGGCGACGACCCGACCGACATGTTCCTCATCTCGATGGACGGCCGTCCGATCGGCGTGATGCAGTCGTACCGGGTCGACTCGTATCCCGACTACGTCGCCGAGGTCGGCGAGCTCGCCGAGCCGGCGTTCTCGCTCGACGTCTTCATCGGTGAGCCCGAGCTCATCGGGAAGGGACACGGCGTCGCGCTCTTGCGCACGTTCCTCCCGCCCATGTTCGAGCGCTACAAGGTCGACTACTGCGTGATCGGTCCCGCTCGCTCGAACGTCGCAGCGATCCGCTCGTACGAGAAGGCTGGCTTCCGTTACCTGAAGGACTACCGCGAGGAGGACACCACCGAGCCGGACCACATGCTCCTCGACATCCGTCGTCGCGACGTTCGTTAGCGCCGAATTCGATGCACGGCGCGTGCATCGCCCACGTGGACGCAACGGGTCGCTGACGCGAGAATCGGCGTGAGCGGAGGTGCGCGATGGGCGTGCTCGACGGCAAGAAGGCGCTGATCCTCGGTGTCGCGAACAAGCGCAGCATCGCGTGGGGGATCGCGACGGCCTTCCAGCGCGAGGGCGCGGAGCTCGCCTTCAGCTACGCGATCGAGCGCCTGCGCGGCAACGTCGAGGAGCTCGTGAAGACGCTCCCCGACAGCGACCGCATCCCGCTCATCGAGTGCGACGTCACGAAGGAGGAGGCGGTCGCCGCCCTTTTCGCCGACATCGAGAAGCGCTGGGGGTCGCTCGACATCCTCGTGCACAGCATCGCCTTCGCGCCGGTCGAGGAGCTCAAGGGCTCATTCACGAACGTCAGCCGGAGCGGCGTGCTCTCGGCCATCGACATCTCCGCGTATTCGCTCGTGTCGCTCACGCGCGCCGCGGTGCCGCTCTTCGAGAAGGCCGGCGGTGGTTCGGTGATGAGCCTCACCTTCAACGCGGCCGAGCGCGTCGTGCCGAGCTACAACGTCATGGCGATCGCCAAGGCGGCGCTCGAGGCCGAGACGCGCTATCTCGCCGCGGACCTCGGCGGAAAGAACATCCGCGTGAACACCATCTCGGCCGGACCGCTGAAGACGCTCGCGGCTTCGGCGGTGAAGGGCATCTCGGCGGCGCGCGACCTCTGGGAGGCGAAGTCTCCGCTGCGTCGCAACGTGACGCAGGAGGAGATCGGCAACGTCGCCGTGTTCCTCGCATCGGAGTGGTCGCGGAGCATCACCGGCGCGACGATCTTCGCGGACAACGGCATGAACATCATGGGGACGATGGAATAGAGGCGCCGAGCGCGAGCTCGTATCCCGCGTAGCTCTCGACGATCACGTAGCCGAGCGAATCGTTCAGCGCCAGCATCGTCGGGTTCTGGCGCACCGTCGTCGTGTGCACCTCGCGATAGCCGTTCGCGCGCGCGAACGCATGCAGGCGCAGCTTGAGCGCGCGTCCGATCCCGCGCCGCCGATGTGAGGGCAGGACGCCGGTGACGCCGATGTCAACGACGTCGTCGGCCGCGGCGCGCCGCGCCGTGCTTTGCCCGACGTAGGCCTCTCCGTCGAGCGCGATGAGGTAGCCGTCCGGCAGCGCCGCCTCGTCGTCGATGTGACGGGCGCGCCAGGCCGCGAACGCGACGGGCGTCACGCGGCCGAGCGTCGCCTGATCTTCGCGGCTCGCGTAGTAGAGGTCGAACGCCTTCTCCGCCGCCTGCGGGTCGTCGCGCATGAGCTGCGCCAGGGTCGCGATGCGGATGCCCGTGGCCGCAAGGCGCTCCTCGCTCAGCGGCGTCGGGACCGGCGCGGTCGCGAGCGCGCGTACCTGGCTGTAGTAGCGGACCACTTCGGCGAAACGGCGCTTCGCGAGGAACGACGCGCCCGCGGTCGAGTCGCGCGCCCACGCGTAGACGCCGAGCGCGCGGCGCTCGTCGAGCTCCGCGAGCACGTGCGTCCACAGGAGCGCGCCGATGCCGCGCCGGCGCATCCGCAGATCGACTGCGAGTCGGAGGAAGTAACGACGCGGATCGAAACGGCTCGGCTCGTGGTAGATCTCGGCGTACCCGAGCGGCGCGTCCTCCTCATCGACGGCGACCATGCGCACGCGCTCGTACCGTGACCAGTCCCACCGCGCGTCGGCCGCGCGGGCGGAATCGGGCGTCGTGCGGTCGGCCTCTCCTGTCGTCCGAATGCGGGCGAGCGCGGTGTAGTCGCGATCGGCGAACGGCCGGACCCGGACGGTCACGGGACGCGAAAGCCTTTGAGCCACCGGAGCTCCGCGCCGATCGTGGTCGGCTCGCCGTGCCCGGGGTAGACACGCGTGTCCGGCGGTAGCGCCGCGACGCGAGCGAGGCTCTTCTCCATGAGCGCCTTGTCGCCGCCGGGGAGGTCGGTGCGGCCGATGTTCCCCTTGAACAGGACGTCGCCGGTGAAGAGCGCCTTCTCGGTCGCGAGGTAGAAGCACGTCGAGCCCTCGGTGTGCCCCGGCGTGTGCAGCGCGACGAGATCGAGGTCCGGCACGAAGCCGAGCGGCCCTTCATCCATGAGGTCGTCGGCGCTGGCGGGCCGGACCTCGATCGTGCTCGGCGGACGGCGCGTCGCGTCGAGCCGGTACGCATCGAGGCGATGGATCGCGAGACGCGCCCCCGTCGCTTCCTTGACCGCCGCGTCCCCGGCGATGTGGTCACCGTGCCCATGCGTATTCAGGATCTCGACGACGCGAAGTCCCTGCTCGCGCACCGCGTCGAGCGCGACCTTCTCGCCCATCGACGGGTCGACGAGGATCGTCCTCTTGCGGTCGTCGACGATCAGGTACATGCCGTTGTCGTACGGCGGGACACGCCACGCCAGGATGCGCACCACGAGGAGAAGTATCGTTGGCGCACCGTGCGCGAGATCCCCGTGGAGAACACGGCGCCACCGATCGGCGTGACCCAGGGCCGACCTGCGGTCCTCGGCCGTCGCTGGATGGTGAGCTCGAGCCACTACCTCGCCTCGCAGGCAGGCGCGCGCATGTTCGAGCGCGGCGGCAACGCGATCGATGCGGGCGTGGCATCGGGGATCGCGCTCAACGTCCTCGAGCGCCATCTCACCGACTTCGGCGGCGTCGCGCCGATCATCGTGTTCCGCCCAGGCATGAAGGGCCCCGAGTCGATCGACGGCCTCGGCAGATGGCCAAAGCATCTGACGCTGGATGCCTACCGCGAACGACACGGTGACGATATGCCGATCGGCGTCGCGCGCTCGGTCACTCCGGCTGCGTGCGACGCCTGGCTGACCGCGCTGGCGCGACACGGGAAGCTGACGCTCGCGGACGTCCTCGCGCCGAACATCGAGCTGGCGGAGGGATTCCCGGTCTATCCGCGGCTCGCGCGCGCGATCGCGATGCTCGAAGAGCGCCTCGTGCAGTGGCCGTCGAGCGCGAAGGTGTTCTTGCCCAATGGGAAGGCGCCACGCGTCGGCGAGATCCTCGTGCAGCGCGACCTCGCCAATCTGTTCCGTACGCTCGTCGACATCGAGAAAGCGAATGCCTCGAAGGGACGCGCCGCCGCGATCATGGCAGCGCGCGACGAGATCTTCCGCGGCGACATCGCGCGCCGGATCGCGGAGTCGCAGAAGCGGTTCGGCGGCGCGATCACCGAGGAGGATCTCCGCGAGCAGCACGTGACCATCGAGACACCCGCGCACACGACGTATCGCGGCATCGACGTCTACGCCTGCGGACCGTGGTCGCAGGGCCCGCTCGTCCCGATGACGTTGAACCTGCTGGAGGGCTACGACGTCGCGTCGCTCGGACCGGGCTCGCTCGCGTTCCTGCATCGCTACACCGAGGCGTTCAAGCTCGCCGCGGCGGATCGCGAAGGTTTCTTCGGCGATCCGGAGCACATCGATGTCCCGATGAAGGGTCTTCTCGACAAGGCCTACGCGGAGGAACGGCGTCGCCTGATCCGAGATGACCGGGCGTCGCCAGAGTTGCCTGAGCCGGGAAACCCCTGGCGCTACGAGGGCCGGACGGGTCCTGCTGGTTATCGCCCTCGGGTCGCGAGCGGCGTCGGCGCGCCGGACACGTCGTACTGCTGTGCCATGGACGCGGACGGGAACGCGTTCTCGGCGACGCCGTCGGACCCCGCGCTCGGCGCGCCGCTCGTCGATGGCCTTGGGATCATCGTGAGCACCCGTGGCGCGCAGCTCTGGACGACGCCTGGCCACCCCTCCGCGATCGCGCCGGGCAAGCGCCCCCGTCTCACGCCGAACCCAGCGCTCCTCATGAAGGACGGACGCGCGCTCATGCCGTTCGGCTGTCCCGGCGAGGACGCGCAGTGCCAGGCGATGGTGCAGACCGCCTGCAACGTCATCGACTTCGGCATGAATACGCAGGCGGCGATCGAGGCGCCGCGCGTCGTCTCGCGATCGTTCCCGTGGACGTTCCACCCGCACGCGTACGAACCCGGCGTCCTCACGATGGAGTCGCGCATCTCGCGCGAGGTGCGCGACGGTCTCGCCGCCCTCGGTCACGTCATCCGGGATCTGCCCGACTTCTCACCCGCGACCGCGGGCATGTGCGCGATCCGCGAGCTGGAGCCCGGCACGCTCGAGGGCGGAGCGGACCCGCGCCGTGAGTCATACGTGATCGGTTGGTGAGCGGGCCGCGTCGCGCCCTGGCAACGCCGGACGGGAGATGAGGTGACGGAGCAGGTGGAGCGCTGGCGGAGAGAGTTCCCGATCACCCGCGAGCTCGTCTATCTCAACAATTGCTCGCTCACGCCGCTCCCCGAACGCGGGCGCAAGGCGATCGAGAGATTCGCGGGCGAGTGGTCGCAGCTCGGCGGCCGCGCGTGGTACGACCACTGGATCGGCGAATACGAAGGTCTGCGCGCGGACATCGCGCGAGTCCTCGGCGCATCGGTGGACGAGGTCGCCATCGAGCCGAACGTATCGGCCGGGCTCGTCGGCATCGCGAGCACGTTCGACTACACGAAACGGCCGAAGGTCATCGTGTCGGACCTCGACTTCCCGACCGACGGACATGCGTTCCTCGCGGTCGAGCAGCGCGGTGCACAGGTCGAGTTCGTCCGCAGCCCGGACCGTGTGCGCGTCCCGCTCGAGCTCTTCGAGAAGGCGATCGACGAGCGCACCGCCGCGGTGTGCACGGGCCACGTCTACTTCACGACCGGCTGGATCCAGGACGTGAAGGCCCTCGCCGAGATCTGTCATCGGAAGGGCGTGAAGCTCGTCGTCGACGCGTATCAGTCGATCGGCGCGTTCCCGTTCGACGTGCGGGCGTCGGGGGTCGACTACCTCGTCGGCGGCACGCTGAAGTGGCTCATGGGCGGTCCGGGCATCGCCTTCCTTTACGCGCGGCGCGACGTCGCGGACGCCGCGCGCCCGTCAGCGGTGGGCTGGTGGGGTGTGGCCGACCCGTTCGCCTTCGATGTCGAGCATCTCGACCCGGGCAAGGGCGCGCGCCGCTTCGAGTACGGCACGCCGGCGGTCGCCGCGATCTACGCGGCGCGCGCGGGCATCGCGCTCCTCGAGGAGATCGGCGTCGCGACGGTCCGCGAGCGCCACATGGCCTTGTCGCAGCGGCTCGTCGAGGGCGCGCGCGCTCAGGGCTGGACCGTGCGCTGTCCAACTGACGCGAAGGAGCGCACCACGATCGTGACCCTCGAGCATCCCGATCCCCACGTCGTCGTCGACGCGCTGCGAGCGCAGAAGGTCATCACCGACTACCGCCCCGGTCTCGTGCGTCTCTCGCCGCACTACTTCAACACGACGGAGGAGATCGACCGCGCGCTCGAGCTCCTCGCGCCGCTGCGCACACCCGCGACCGCATCGGTCCCGGCCTGATCCCGCACCACGGGCGGCGCCTCGTGGCGTGGCTCGTGGTCATCGGTCTCATCGCCGCGCTCAACTACAGCTCGCGCTTCGGCGCACCGAGCGAGCCGCGACCCGACGCGCTCTTCCGCTGGTCGACCGCGGTCGGCACCGTCGTCCTCGAGGCGCTCATCGTCCTCCTCATGCTGCTCATCGCGCGCGGCCTCTCGTTCCGCGACGCGTTCGCGCTGCGCCGCCCGACATCGTGGTCGAGCGCGTTCCGAATCGCCGGCGTCGCGCTCGCGGCGACGTGGACGACGTCGTTCGTCATCGAGGCGACCGTCGGCCACACCGCGCGAGAGCAGGCGTTGCCGCAGTTCTGGGACCCGGAGCGCATGCCCGCGTTCATCGCGAGCGCCGTCGCGATCGGACTTCTCGTGCCGATCGCGGAGGAGCTGACCTGCCGCGGCATCGGGTACACGCTCCTGGCCCGCTGGGGCGAGCCCGTCGCGATCGTCGGATCGGCGCTCGCCTTCGCGCTCGCGCACGGCGCGGTGCTCGATCTCCCGTGGGTCCTCGTCGTCGGCGTCGGGCTCGGCTACCTGCGCGCTCGGACGGAGAGCATCTACCCCTCTATCGGGCTGCACGCGACAGTGAACGGCATCGCCGTCCTCGCGATCGCGCTGCTCGGTCGCGGCGCAGGTGGCTAGGGAGGGCCCTCAGCCGCCGGCGTGTCCGTGCGCTCTGAGGCGTCGGATCGCCTCGCGCAGATCACCGCCCTCGTCTTGAGGGGCCGCACGCACTGCGCGCGCCTCGCCCTCGATGACGACCGCGCGGAGCGCGGCGTAGGGAAGGAGCGGATCGGCCAGGTTGTTCGCGTCGTGGTCGAGCGCGTGGCGCTCCTTGAGAAGGCGCCGGATCTCCACCCAGCGGACGATCGCGTCCCGATCCGCGACCCCGAGGCGCGCGTACGCGGCGGGGTCGTTCAGCGCCTCTCGATACCGGAGGAGCGCCCGGCGCTCGCTCCCGCGGGGGTGCTCGCGCGCCAGCGCAAGCTCCTTCTCGTCGATGCCCACCGGTTCATCGTAGGCAGCGACTAGACTCACTGAAGCCCGCCCCTGCGGGCGTGGGAGGAAGAGGTCACATGACCCGGACCGATCGTTCTTACGACCGACGCACGTTCCTGAAGCTCGCGGGGGCCACAGCGGCCGTCGCGGCGTGCGGTGGAGCCACCCCAGCGGCCAGCCCGACCGTGGCGGCATCGGCAGCCACGGCGACCGCGGCGGCGACCGCCGCGCCCGTCACCGGCACGATCTCGGTGTACTCCGCGCTGAACGAGTCGACGAACAACCAGTTCTTCGCCGCGTTCAAGACGGCGTACCCCGGCGTCACGGTGAACGTCCTGCCGCTCGCCGCGGCGGGCGAGCTGCAGACACGCATCCGCACCGAGAAGGCCAGCCCGAAGGCGGACATCTTCATCGGCGGATCGAGCGAGTTCCACGACCCGCTCGGCAAGGAAGGCCTGCTGGAGGCGTACCTGGCGCCGAACGCGAAGGACATCGACGCGAAGTTCAAGGAGGCCACGGGCCTCTGGACCGGTTGGTACACCGGCATCTTCGGCTTCATCTCGAACAACACGCGTCTCGGCGAAGTCGGCGGCACGAAGCCGACGACGTGGGATGACCTCCTCGACGCGAAATGGAAGGGCAAGCTGATCCTGCCGAGCCCCATCACGACCGGTGGCGGCTACATCTTCATCGCGACACAGATCTTCCGCTTCAACAAGGACGAGGCGAAGGCGCTCGACTACATGAAGAAGCTCCACGCCAACATCGCCCAGTACGTCCCGACGTCCCCGGGCGCGCTCACCCTCATCGACCAGGGTCAGTTCGTCGGCTGCCCGAACTGGGCGCACGACATCCTGACCGAGAAGGGCAAGGGCAACCCCGTCGATCTCACGATCCCAACGGACACCGGCTTCGAGGTCGGCGCGGTCAGCATCGTGAAGGGCACGAAGAGCCTCGCCGCGGCGCAGGCGCTCGTGAACTGGTCGATCACCAAGGAGGCCGGAGAGCTGAACGTCAAGCTCAGCAACCGTGGCTCCACCCGCACCGACGTTCCCCCGGCGGCCGGCGCGCCGACGCTCTCGAGCGTCAAGCTCGTGGCGTATGACCGCGACTGGGCGACGAGCAACAAGGACCGGATCATCAAGGCATGGCAAGCGGCGGTAGGCCTCTAGCGGCGACGTCGAACCCGTAGAAGATGCGTAGCTTGCAGCGCGAGCCGGGTCTCCTGCTCGCGCTGCTTGCTGTCATCCTCCTGGTCGCGGTCTTCATCCTTTATCCGCAGATCCGCGTCGTCCTGACGCCAGGGACCGGCTACATCGATTTCCTCTTCGGCGGAGGCTCGTGGATCCGCGCGACCGGAAACTCGCTTCAGGTCATGGCCCTGTCGACGACGACCGCGGTGATCCTCGGCTTCGTCTACGCGTACGCGATGGTCTACACGCCGATGCGCTGGAAGCCGTTCTTTCGGCTCACCGGGATCCTTCCGCTGCTCTCTCCGCCGTTCGTCGTCGCGGCCGCCTACGTCATCCTCTTCGGGCCGCGCGGGCTCATCACCTACGGCATCTTCGGGCAGACCGTGAACGTCCTCGGGCTCCAGGGCATCTGGGCGGTGCAGACGATCGCGTTCTTCCCGTTCGCCTACCAGCTCATCGCCGACGTCCTCTCGCGCAGCGACGCGCGCCTCGAGCAGGCCGCGCGGAATCTCGGCGCGGGGCCGTGGCAGGTGTTCCGAAGCGTCACATTGCCTCTATCGCGGCCGGGCCTCGGCGCGGCCATCCTCACGACGGCGATCTACGTCCTCGAGGACTTCGGGAACCCGGCGCTGATCGGCGGGTCTTTCACCGTCCTGCCGGTCCTCGCGTACGGAGAGATCAGCGGATTCGGGAACATCCAGGGCGCCACGGCGGTGAGCACGGTCCTCCTGGTCCTCGCCCTCATCCTCTACTTCGCCAAGATCCGCCTCGACGGCGGACGATCCTTTGTCACGGTGAGCGGGCGCGCGTCGTCGATGCCCCGACCTCCGGTGCCGACGCTGCTCACCTGGGCGTGCTTCATCGCGTGCCTACTGCTCTCCGGTCTCATCCTCCTCGTCTACGGTTCGTTGCTCGTCTCGGCGCTGACCCTGACGTTCCCGACCAACTTCACGTTCACGACGAGGCACTTCGAGTACATCGTGTCCGGGACGAATGGGACCGCTCTGCAGAACACCCTGGTCTTCGGGCTCGTCGCGGCCGCATTCTCCGCCGCGTTCGCGCTGCTCGCCGGGTGGCTCGTCCAGCGGATCGCGTTCCGAGGCGCACGCGTGCTGGACCTGCTCCTGATCATGCCGGCCGCCATCCCCGGGCTCTTCTTCGGTATCGGGTACGCGACCGCGTTCAACGAGGCCTGGCTCGATTGGCTCGACCGAGGCATCCTCATCATCATCGCGATGATCTTCTGGAACATCCCCGTGGGCTATCAGGCCGCGGTCGCCGGTCTCCGGCAGATCGACCGCTCGATGGATGAGGCCGCGACGAGCCTCGGCGCCTCGAGCCTGCGAGGCTTTCGCGACGTGCTGATCCCCATGCTCGGCGGCTCGCTGCGGGTCGGGTTCGTGACGACGTTCGTGCGCGC
>JBIOUD010000181.1:0-15390 GCA_044866725.1 Candidatus Limnocylindria bacterium
AACAGAAGGTCGGGCAGCTCATGAGCATCGCCTTCCACGGCACGAAGATCACGCCGGCGGTCGAGGCGATGATCCGCCAGCGCGGGGCGAGCGGGCTCGTGCTGCGCGCGGAGAACGCCGAGGACGCGGCCGGCCTGCGGAGGCTCACCGCGGACGTGCAGGCGATCGCGCGCGACGCGAAGGTGCCGCCGCTCCTCATCTCGATCGACCACGAGGGCGGGCCGGTCCTCCGCATCGGGAAGGGCATGACCGTCGTGCCCGGTCAGATGCAGCTCGCCGCGACGCCCGACCCGCTCGCCGCGATCGACGCCGCGAACGCGATCACGGCGCAGGAGCTCACCGCCGCGGGAGTGCGCTGGAACTTCGCGCCGGTGGCGGACGTGAACGACGAGCCACGCAACCCGATCATCGGCAACCGTTCGTTCGGATCCGACCCGCAGCGCGTCGCGCAGCTCGTCGCGCGCTCGGTCGACGCGTACAAGGCGCACAAGATGCTTCCGACCGCGAAGCACTTCCCCGGTCACGGGTCGACGACGACGGACTCGCACACCGGCCTGCCGGAGCTCGACGCGGGTCGCGCGCGCCTGAACGCCGTCGAGCTCGCGCCGTTCAGAGCGGCCATCGCCTCCGGCATCGAGGCCATCATGAGCGCGCACATCGTCGTCCCCGCGCTCGACGCGACGCCGAGCCTACCGGTCACGCTGTCGAAGAAGGTCATGACCGACCTGCTCCGCGACGAGCTCGGCTTCCGGGGACTCATCGTGTCGGACGACCTCGAGATGGGCGCGCTCGCGTCGATCGGCCAGTCGCAGGCGGGCCTGCGCGCGTTCGAGGCCGGCGTCGACCACCTCCTTTTCCGTTTCGACGAGGGCGCGCAGATCGAGGGCCATCGGCTCATCGTCGAAGCGGTGCGGTCGGGCCGTATCACCAGCGCCCGGCTCGACGCGTCGGTGCTGCGCATCCTCGCGCTGAAGCTGTCGCAGGGCCTGTACGACAACGCCGCGCCGCCGACGGTGGACCTCGACGCGAATGGCAAGCGCGCGCTGGAGCTGCACCGCCAATCGGTCACGCTCCTCGCGAACGACGGAATCCTCCCCCTCAAGGGAAGGGTGCTCGCCGTCGGCGTCATCGGCGCCGACATCGGCTTCATCCCGGGCGATAGCGACCTCGGGACCGACCTCGCCGCTGCGCGCCCGAACACCATTGGGCGTCGGTTCGCTCAGGCCGACGATGCGTTCATCAGCTCGGTCGTGAACGACGCACGCGGCACGGATGTCGTCGTCGTCGGAGTGTCCGACCTGGGGGTGAAGGAGGATCAGCAGCGTCTCGTCGCGGCGCTCTCCGCGGTGAAGCCGACGGTCCTCGTGTCGCTGCGCTCACCCTACGACGCGCTGTACGTTTCGCGCGTGGCGGCGATCGTCTGCGCGTACGGTGGACGTGTGCCGACGCTGCGCGCCATCGCCGAGGTCCTCACCGGCGCGCGCAAGCCCGTGGGCAAGCTCCCCGTCGTGATCCCCGGCCGGTTCGCGATCGGCGCGGGCAAGACCGACTTTTGAGCCTCGCCGAGCCGGCCCGCGCGGTCGCGGAGGCGAGCCTCGGAAGCCTCTTCACCGCGTGCGCCGTGCGCGTCGAGCGAAAGGGCATGGTCGACCAGTTCGCCATCGGCACGAAGTGCCCCGACCCCAACGCCGGGCCGGACGCGCCGTGCACGCTGGATGCGGTCTTTGACCTCGCATCGCTCACGAAGCTCGCGACGACGGCGCTGGTGCTGTCGTTCGTGCGCGAGAAGATGCTCGATCTCGCGATGCCGTTCCGCCAGCTCGTGCCCGACTTCCGCGGCGGGCGGAAGGACGACGTCACGCTCCGCCACGTCCTCACACACACCGGCGGACTCATGTGGTGGCTGCCGCTGTACAGGGAGGCGAAGTCGATCGAGGAAGCCGCGTGGCGTGCCGCGCAGGAGCCGCTCGCGCAAGACCTCGGCACGTTCAAGTACAGCGACCTCGGCTACATCATGCTCACGCAGGCGCTGACCGAGGTCGGCGGCGCGCACTACGGAAAGCTCGTGCGCGAACGCGTCTTCGGCCCGATCGAGGCCGAGCACGCGGCGTTCGGCCCGCTCCGTCCGGAGCCGTGTGTGGCGACGGAGCGCGATGACGAGTGGCGGAGGCGGCGGCTGCGCGGCGAGGTGCACGACGAGAACGCGTTCGCGATGGGCGGCACCTCAGGACACGCCGGGCTCTTCGGCACGCTCGCGGACGTCGCGGCGATCGCGCGCGTGTTCCGCGACGGCGCGGTGATCGGCAACGACCTCGCCGGCCTCGCGCGCACCGAGCACGTGCGCCAGGGCAACGATCGCCGCGGGATCGGGCTGGCGCTGCGCGCGCGCGAGGGCGCGATGTGCGGCCGCTACTTCAGCGCCGACGCGTACGGCCACACCGGCTTCACCGGGACGTCGCTCTGGATCGACCCCGACACCGACCTCACGGTGATCCTCCTGACGAACCGCGTGTACTTCGGCCGCCAGAATGACGACGCGATGTACAAGTTCCGGATCGCGCTCCACGAGGCCGTGAGCCGGCCGTTCGCGCAGGCCGCGGCATGAGGGGCCGCTCGGGGAGAGGCCCGGCATGATCGCGATCGGCCTCATGTCGGGGACGTCTGGTGACGGCGTCGACGCGGCGGCCATCGAGCTCGACGTGCCGGCGACGGACGTTCGCCTCGTCGCGTCCGCGAGCCAGTCCTACCCGAAGAACGTGCGTGAGGCTGTGCTCGCGCTCGGCGAGGGCGGCATGTCGAGCGCGGCCGACATCGCGCGCCTTCACGCGCTGCTCGGCGACGTCTACGCCGAGATCTGCCTCAAGGTCATGAAAGAGCTCCGCGGACGGCCGGACGTCATCGCCCTCCACGGACAGACGGTCTCGCACCTTCCCGATGAGAAGGTGACGCTGCAGATCGGCGACGCCTCGCGCGTCGCGCGTCGCACAGGCGTTCCGGTGGTGAACGATCTCCGGAGCGCGGACATCGCCGCGGGCGGACAGGGCGCGCCGCTCGTGCCCTTCGCCGACCACGTGCTCTTCGCGCGACTCGCGCCGGTCGCCGTCCTGAACATCGGCGGCATCGCGAACCTCACGATCATCCCGACAAAGGACGCGCACGACGTGATCGCGTTCGACACCGGCCCGGGCAACATGGTCATCGACGGCGTCGCCGCGGCGATCGGCGCGACGCACGACGTCGACGGCGCGGGCGCGCGCCGCGGCAGGGTCGACCAGCAGACGCTCGCGGAGTTCCTCGCGCACCCGTACTTCGCGAAGCGCGCGCCGAAGAGCACCGGTCGAGAGCAGTTCGGCCAAGTCTTCGCGCAGCGGCTGCTCGAGATGGTGACGCGACGGAGCGGCGGCTCGCACGACGACGCGCTCGCCACGGCGACGACGCTCACCGCGCGCACGATCGCCGACGGGCTCTCGCGCGAGTCGCGCACCGCGCCCTCGCGCCTGCTCATTGCCGGAGGCGGCGCGCGCAATCCCGCGCTCGCAGCGGCCATCGCCGCGGCGGTGGCGCCCGTGCCGGTCGAGACGACCGATCGCCACGGCGTCCCGGCCTCGCACCGCGAGGCGATCGCGTTCGCGATCCTCGGTGCGTACCGGCTCCACGGGCTGCCGAACACGCTGCCCGGCGCGACCGGTGCGTCGCGCGCTGTGTCGGGCGGCGCGCTGCATATACCGTGACTGGGTTGCCAGCGGAGTGGGGCGCGACGATTGAGTAAGCAGGGCCTCGTCGTCGGCATCGACGCCGGCGCCACGAAAACTCGTGCGTTCGCGGTCGACAGCACCGGCGACGTCGTCGGGCGCGGAGCCGGCGGCGGCGCGAACCTCCTCTCCTCGACCGATCCACAGGGCTCCATCGGCGCGGCCCTGAACGAGGCCCTCGGCGGCCGCAGCGCGGAAGCGATCGTTCTCTCCGCCGCCGGTGGCGACCGCAAGGCCGATCGCGAGCGCGGACGGGAGCTGCTCGCGCGCGTCGCGCCCGCGGGCGCGCGCCTCCTCGTGACGCACGACGCGATCGCCGCCCTCTACGCGGGAAACCCGCAGGGGTGCGGCGTCGTGCTCATCGCCGGCACGGGCTCGATCGCCTACGGCCGCAACGAGGAGGGCGAGGAGGACCGCGCCGGCGGTTGGGGCTACCTCATCGGCGACGAGGGATCCGCGGTGTGGTGCGGCCTCGAAGCGCTGCGCGCGATCGCGCACGCGATCGACGGACGCGGCGCGCCCACGATGCTCACGGACCTCCTGCTCGAGGAGCTGCACGTCGCGGAGTTCGGCGACGTCCTGCCGTTCGTGTACGGGCGACCGCATCCGGCGCCGGCGGTCATCGCGGCGACACGCGCGCTCGCGGTCGCTGCGACGCAGGGCGACGCGATGGCCAACTCGATCCTCCAGCGTGGCGCCGTCGCGCTCGCGCGGGCCACGACCGTCGTCGCGCTCACGCTGCGTCTGTCGTCCGGCCCGGTGTACCTCGCGGGCGGCGCGTTCGAGAGCCTTCCACTCCTTCAGAAGCTCCTCCGCCTCGAGCTGCTCGGCGTCCTGCCGCAGGCGAGCGTCGAGCCGGTGCGCGAAGAGCCGGCGATGGGCGCGGCGCGGATCGCGATGGAGCTCGCCTGGAGCGCGCGATGAGCGAAGAGAAGCCGCGCCCGACCGGCAAGCGAGGGCAATCCGACGACCCGCAGGTCGTCGGGGGCACGAGCGCAGCCAGTATCGGGACACCCAATACCGAAGCGCGCAACCCGCGCGCGTCCAACCTCGAGTCGTTCACGACGCGCGAGATCCTCGAGCTCATGAATGACGAGGACGCGACGGTCCCGTCGGTGGTGAACCGCGCGCTGCCGGCGATCACGCGCGCGACCGACGCGATCGTCGAGGCCTTCGAGCGCGGCGGGCGTCTCCGCTACGTCGGTGCCGGCACGAGCGGACGTCTTGGTGTCCTGGACGCGAGCGAAGCGCCGCCGACGTTCGGCGTCGAGCCGGAGATGGTGCGCGGGATCATCGCGGGCGGGGAGGAGGCGCTGCGTCGGTCGATCGAAGGCGCGGAGGACGACGCGCTCGCGGGCGCGCGCGAGGTGCGCGAGCTCGTGCGCTCGTCGGATGTCCTCGTCGGCATCTCCGCGAGCGGGAGGGCGCGTTTCGTCATCGCCGCGCTCGTCATGGCGCGCGAGATCGGCGCGCACACCGTCGCGCTCACGGCCGATGCGACGTCGCCGCTCGCGCAGGGCGCCGACGACGTCATCGTCATCGACGTCGGACCGGAGATCCTCGCCGGATCGAGCCGCCTCAAGGCCGGGACGGCGACGAAGCTCGTGCTCAACATGCTGTCGACCGCGGCGATGATCCGCTCGGGTCACACGCGTGGCGATCTCATGATCGACCTGAAGGCGACGAACGCGAAGCTCCGCGAGCGGGCGACGCGGATGGTGATGCAGGTCGCCGGCGTCACGGAGGACGAGGCACGCGAGCGTCTCGAACGCAGTGGCTGGAGCGTCCGGAGCGCGATCGGCTGAGGTGAGAGCGTGGAGCTGATCGTGAACGCCGACGACTTCGGCTACACGCCGGGCGTCACACGCGGCACGGTGCGCGCGCACCGCGACGGCATCGTGACGGCGGCGACGATGATGGCGAACGCCCCCGACAGCGCGGGCGCGGGACGCGCGGCGCGCGAGACGAAGTCGCTCGACATCGGCGTGCACCTCGTCTTCACGTACGGCCGTCCGCTGCTCCCGGCCGCGCGGGTCCCGTCGCTCCTGAGCGACCGCGGGACGTTCTGGTCCGTCGACGACCTCATGCGCCGCGGCGCGCCGAAGGTCGAGGAGGCGCTCGCCGAAGGCCGCGCGCAGTACGCGAGGGTGCGCGAGCTCATCGGCCGCGAGCCGAGCCACATCGACACGCACCACTGGGTGCACGACCTGCCGGCTCTCGAGGACGCCGTCCTGGCGCTCGCGAAGGAGACCCGCGCCGCGGCCCGGACGCACGATGGCCGGCAGCGCGCGCGCTACCGCGATGCCGGGGTGCGTACGCCGGATCGGTTCGTGCGCGAGTTCCAGCACACCGGAAAGATCGGCGTCGAGCGGCTGGTCGCGCTGCTCGAGTCGCTGTCCGAGGAGGCCGGCACGATCGAGCTCATGTGCCATCCCGGGGAGCCCGACGAGCCGCTGCTGAAAGGCTCGACCTACGCCGCGGAGCGCGGCGTCGAGCTGGAGACGCTCACGAGCGCCGACATCCGCCAGGCGATCGCACGTCTCGGTATCGACCTCACCGACTACCGCTCCATATGAAGAAGTCGCTCTGGGTCGTTCGGGACAAGATCACGACGCCGGAGGCGATCGACGAGCTCATCGAGGCCGCGGCCACACGCGGGATCTTCGATCTCGTCGTGCAGGTGCGCGGCCGGGGCGACGCGTACTACGAGTCGTCGCTCGAGCCGCGAGCGGAGGCGCTCGCGTCGAACGATCTCGACCCGCTCGAGCGCCTCATCCGGTACGGCGGCACGACGGGTCTGCGCATCCACGCGTGGGTGAACGTGTTCTTCGTGTGGTCGCATCCCGAGCGCGCGCTGCCGAAGGATCCTTCCCACCTCGTCCACCGGCATCCGGGCTGGCTGCTCCGGCCCGACGGCGTCGCGACGCTCGACCCCGCCGGGGGCAAGGACTTCGAAGGCATCTACACGGACCCCGCGGACCGAGCCGCCCGAGAACACACGCTCAGCGTGTACGAGGACATCGCGACGCGCTACCGCGTCGCCGGTCTGCACTACGACTACGTGCGGTACCCGCAGGTCACGTACGCGAAGAGTCCCGAGGATCACGCGCACGTGACGACGCTCGTGCGCGAGAGCGCGAAGCGCATTCGTCGCGTGAAGCCGAGCGCCGTCATCTCAGCAGCGGTGTTTCCTGATCCCCCTGTCGCACGCGATCGTGTTCTGCAGCGATGGCCGGAGTGGGCTCGGGAAGGCCTTGTCGACCTCTTGTGTCCGATGGCCTACCGGCGCGACAGCGCGGAGGTCGCGCGGCTCCTGACCGCCGCGCGCGAGGCCGCTCCGAAGACCGAGATGTGGGGTGGGCTCATGGCGTACGACGGTGAGCGCGAGATGCTCAAAACACAGGTGCGCGCGGCGCGCGATGCGGGATGCGAGGGCGCGATCCTGTTCGCATATGACCCCCTGAAACGCGACCTGCTCGACGTTTTCGCGGCCGCCTGACGGCGGACATATCATCCGGGCCCGTGCCCGAACAGCCGACACCAACACCGGTCGCACCCGCCCAGCCCACCGAGGAGCCGAAGCCCGACCCCCTCGCCGCGTCCGTGGCGGCGGCGATCGGCAAGCTCCGGCGCGAGGCCGGGCTGTCGGAGCGCGCGGCCGCGAAGAAGCTCGGCACCTCGCAGACGCAGCTGCGGCGGATGGAGGACCCGCGCTACCTCCCGTCGCTGCGCTCGCTCGCGCGCGTCGCCGGCGCGTACGGCGCGCGCCTCGTCGTGACGTTCGAGTCGCCTGACGAGAAGGCGAAGGAGCGTTCCGCGCCGCCAAAGCCCGTGCTCGCGAAAGCACCGGCGCCAAAGCCGGCGCGCGCAGCGGCTAGAGCGTCCGGGTCACCTTCGAAAGGCCGGAAGGCCTCTCCGGGTCGCGGCCGTGCCGCCGGGCGACGTGCACCGCGACGTGCTGCGCCACGACGGAAAGGGCGATAGGCGCGAGCGCCTCGCTCACCGGCGACCGCAGCAGCACCGCATCCGCCACCTGCTCCGCGAGGCCCTTGTCGTTCGTGATCGCGTAGACGCGCGCACCGCTCTTCTTGAGCGACGCGGCGATCTTCTTCGCTTCGCTCAGCGTCGCGCCGCGTGAGGCGAAGAGCAGGACCGGCGTCCCCCGCCCCGCGAGCGTGAGCGGACCGTGCGCGAAGTCGGCGGAGGAGTACGGCTCGGCCCACACCCGTGCGAGCTCCTTGATCTTCAGCGCGCCCTCGAGCGCAGCCGAGTAGTCGTACCCGCGTCCGAGGACGACGAGCACCTGACTCTTGCCGATCCGGCGCGCGATACGCGCCGCGTCGTCCTCGCGCTCGACCGCCTCGCGCACCGCCTCGACGACGCCGGCGAGCGACATCCCACTTCGGTCGCGCGCCTGCGCAGTGGCCGACGCGAGAAGTGCGAGCGCGACGAGCGACGCGGTGTAGGTCTTCGTCGCGGCGATCGCGCGCTCCTTGCCGCAGCGAAGCAGGAACGTCGCGCCGGCCGCGCGCGCGAGACGGGACCGCGACTCGTTCGTGATCGCGATGGTGTGCGCGCCGTCGCGTCGCGCGGCAGCGACGACCGCCGCGACGTCGGGCGAGCTTCCCGATTGCGAGATGCCGATCGCCGCGCCGCCCGCGAAGCTCGGGGCCGCGCGGTAGCGCGTGACGAGGGACGGGGCCGCCGACGCGGTCACGATGCCCGCGACGCTCTCGAAGAGGTACTTCCCGTAGGTCGCGGCGTTGTCCGACGAGCCACGGGCGACGAGCGTGAGGTGGGTCGCGTGGGCGATCCCCGAGGCGAGCGCCCGGGCCTCGGGCCAGCCCTCGTCCAGGAGGCGGCGCACGACCTCGGGCTGTTCGGCGATCTCGCTCCGCAGGCTCACGCTGCCGATGATGCGGCTAGTACGACCGAGCCAGTACGAGGGTCACGCTTGTCCGCTCGCCCGCGGCCAAACAGGATGCCCCTGTGTTCCGTAGCGACAGCAGGGGGAGGCTGGCGGACCGCGTCGCCGCATATCTGCGGACACAGCTTCCTGCCGACCACCTGGTGCTCTCCCGCTACATGCCGCGCGACGGTGGATCGATGGTCCCGGTCGTGGTCATCGGCGGTGCGGGCCTGGTGGTGATCGAGCCGCGCGATGACGAGGGCGAGTTCGCGTGCTATCAGGACCACTGGTATCGCGGCGTCGGCGTCGTGGCGCATCCGTTGGGAGATGCGCCATCGCTCCGTGCGCGCGACAACTCGCTGCGTGTGAAACGCGATCTCGGGACGGGCGGCTTCATCAACGTGAACGTGGACGCGCTCGTCCTCCTCACGCGCGGCGACCCCGCCGACGTGCGCGGCTCGTCCGTCGCGGTCATCGCCGGTCTCGACCCGCTCGCCCGTCATCTCCTGCAGCGCGCGTCGATGTACGCGACACCCGAGCGCACGCAGGCGCTGAAGCAGGCCCTCGAGCAGCCGATCCGCCTCGCGCTCAGCTAGGGAGCGCGGCGAAGAGGTCCGACTCGAGCGGACCGTCCGGATCGGGGAACTCCCTCAGGTACGCCTCCTCCGCGAGGACCGACGGCATCTCCGTTCGCGCACGGACCCACATCTTGATGTCCGGCGTCTGCGTGCGATGCGCCTCCATCGCGGCGAGCTTTCGATCCATGAGGTGGCGCGCGTCGATGAGCGCGCCGAGGCGGTCCTTCGTCCAGCGCTGCGGTTTCACCTCGAGCGTCTTCATGTACTCGGCGAACTCCGGCGCGAGCTTCTCGAGGCTGTCGACGAGCTCGGCCTGCGCGACGAACCGGTACACGCGCTTCACGTGGATGTGCGGGCCGAGGTCGGGCTCGTGGCGCTCGATCCCGGCGAGCTCGATCGCGCGCAGCGCGCGCTCGCCCGCGGCGATGTGATCGGGATGGCCGTAGCCGCCGTCGGGTCCCCAGGTGATCACGACGTCCGGCCGCACCTGCCGTATCCAGCGGACGATGTCGCGGATCACGAGATCCGGCGGGACACCAGCGAGGGCCCCGTCGGGGTACTTGAGGCACGTGGTGCTCTTCAGACCCATGCGCCGACCGGCCTCCGCGAGCTCGAGTGCGCGTGCTTCGCCGACCTGCTCTCGTGGGACGAGCGGCGATCCGTCGCCGCCGGCCCAGCCCTGTTCGCCCGCGGTGAGGCACAGGCTGTGGACCAGGGTGCCCGCGTCCGCGTACCGGATGAGCGTGCCGCCGGTGCCGAACGTCTCGTCATCGGGATGCGCGAGGATCGTCGCGAGCACACGAGTCATCGCGACGGACGATATATGCGCGACACGTATGCTGCGCGCGTGAGCACGACCGCTCGCATCGTCGTCGTCGAGGACGACACGTCCGTTGCGGAGCTCGTCACGCTCTACCTGCGCAACGCGGGATTCATCGTCGAGCACGCCGCGACCGGCGAGATGGCGCGCAAGTTGTTCAACGAGGTGAAGCCCGCGCTCGTCGTCCTCGACCTCGGCCTGCCCGACGCGGACGGCACCGATCTCCTGAAGGAGCTGCGCTCCCAGACCGACACGCCGGTCATCGCGCTCACCGCGCGCGCGGAGGACGCGCAGCGCATCGCCGGACTCGACGCGGGCATGGACGACTACATGACGAAGCCCTTCAACCCGAAGGAGCTCGTCTCGCGCGTGAAGGCGATCCTGCGCCGCGCCTCGGGCATGCCCGGCGGCGGGCGCATCCTCGCCGTCGGCAACCTCCGCGTCGACCCCGCGCACCACGAGGTGCGCGTCGGCGAGGCGCTGGTGAGCCTCCGCGCGAAGGAGTTCGAGCTCCTCGAGGCGTTCTGCCGCCAGCCCGGGATAGTTCTTACACGGGACAAACTTTTGGAGGACGTCTGGGGGTTCGCGTACCCGGGCGAGACCCGCACTGTTGATGTCCACGTGAAGCAGCTGCGCGACAAGCTCGCCGCCGCCGACGCGAGGATCGAGACGGTCTGGGGCGTCGGATACAAGCTAGTGAGGACGAGGGAGGAGCCGGAGGCTCCTCATGAGGACGAGCGACGCTTGTGAGCGCGCAGCGATACAAGCTCGTCCCGCCTGGGAGCTAGATGGGGACCGTCGCCGGGCGGCTCTTCCTGTCGTACCTAGCGGTCGTGCTCGTCGGTCTCGTCGCCGCGACCGTGGCGATGTCCGGGCTCCTTGTCCGCTACGAGAACGAGACGATCCAGCTTCGGCTGACCGAGCTCTCCGCGCCGCTCCTCACGGCGATGACGCAGGGGCTCCGCCAGAACAAGGAGCCGCGCGAGGTCATCGACACGCTCGCCGAGCAGGCGCGCTCGGCGGACTCGCGCCTCCTCATCCTCGCGAACAACCGCCGCGTGCTCGTGGACAGCGACAACGCGATGGCCAACCAGTCGATCCCACCACCGACGTCGGGCGCGTTCGGGTCGTTCACCGACAAGGACGCGCCGTGGCTGTTCGTCCAATCGGTGTTCCGTCCCGCCGCGGCGGGCACGAACGCCGCGATCATCGTCGTCGCGCGGCCGCGCGCGGCGTTCGCCGACGCGCTGCGCATCCTCTTCCCCGCCCTCATCGCGGCGGCCGCGGTCGCCGCCGGGTTCGCGCTCATCGTCGCGGGCCTCCTGTCTCGCACGATCACGCGACCGCTTCGTGAGCTCGCCGGGACGGCCACTCGCTTCGCGAAGGGCGACTACCGCGCGCGAGTGCCGGTCGCGGGACCGACCGAGGTCGCCGAGATGGGCGGCGCGTTCAACGACATGGCCTCGGAGATCGAGCGCGCCCGTGGCAGCGAGCAGGCCTTCCTCGCGGACATCTCGCACGAGCTGCGCACGCCGCTCACCTCGATCCAGGGATTCGCGCAGGCGATCGCCGACGGCGAGGCGACCGGCGCGGCGATCACACCGGCTGCGAACATCATCCAGCGCGAATCACGCCGCCTCATGCGGATGGTCGAAGGGCTGTTGCAGGTCGCGCGTCTGCAGTCGGGCGCGCAGGATCTCGCAAAGGAACGGGTCGACCCGGCACAGCTGCTCGCGACGGCGCGCGCTGCGCTCGAGCCGCAGGCGCACGAGGCCGGCGTGCGGCTCGTGTTCGAGCCGAGCGACCTCCCGACGACGCGCGGCGATGCGGATCGGCTCGCGCAGCTCTTCCTCAACCTCATCGACAACGCGGTAAAGCACTCACCGCGTGGCGGCGCGGTGGTCGTGCAGGGATCGCGCAGCGATGGGCAGCTGCTCGTGACCGTCCGCGACGAAGGCTCAGGACTTCCGCAGGGCGCCGACAAGCGACTGTTCCGGCGCTTCTACCGCGGCGACAACGCCGCGCAGCGCGACGGCGCGGGGCTCGGCCTCGCGATCGCGCAGGCGATCGCCGAAGCGCACGGCGGATCGATCTCCGCGCGCAACGTCGACGCCGGCGGCGCGGAGTTCACAGTGCGGCTGCCCGTCGCCTAGCGGTTCGCGGCGAGCACGCGGTCCGGATCGAGCTCGCGCGCGACAGCGTCGATCGCACCCATCCCGTGCTCTCCGAGACGGCGCGCCTGCCATTCGCGGTGGTCGCGGCCGATCCCGTGGTGATGCGAGACCGTCGCGCCGTTCGCGATCATCGCGTCGAGCGCGGCCCGCTTCGCGGCCCACCATCGTTCGACGCGGTCCTCGCCGCCTGGCGCGACGAACGTGAAATAGAGAGACGCACCGGTCGGATACGCGTGAGAGAGGTGGCACACCACAAGCGCGCGGCCGTCTGGATCGAGCGCGCGACCGAGGGCATCGCGCACCGCGCCGTGGACCGTGCTCAGATTCGTCCACAGCGTCGACGTCTCGAGCGAATCCGCGATCATCCCGCGTTCGAGCAGCGCATCGCGCAGGTAGGGCGTGTCGTACCGCGTCGCGTACCAGCGGTCATACGGAGCGGCACCGATCGCCCTGCCGCGCGGACCGATCACGCGACCAACTCCGTCCAGCGTCAAGCTCACGTCCGCGGCCGCGCCGGTCGCGCCGACGAGGAGCAGGGCGCCATCCGTGCGCGCGAGCGCGTGGGTCTCGGTCTCGTCGGAGAGGCGCACCAGCGCTGGCGTCGGGCCGACCTGCAGCAACGAGCGCACCACGACCGCACCGTCGGCGAATGACGGGAAGAGCCACGCCGACCCAGCGGTCCGTTCCGCCGCGCGTCGGACGCGAAG
This sequence comes from Candidatus Limnocylindria bacterium, assembly GCA_044866725.1. Taxonomy (GTDB): domain Bacteria; phylum Chloroflexota; class Limnocylindria; order P2-11E; family P2-11E; genus CF-39. Next base: position 12,941 of record JBIOUD010000181.1, read on the forward strand.
GGACGCCTCGGTGATGACGCCGTAGCGACCCTCGCTGCCGACGATCGCCTGCAAGAGGTCGGGGCCCTCGGCGGAGGGCGGCATCGCCGGGATCACGAGCTCGCCGCGCGGCGCGACTGCGCGCAGCCCGACGACGACATCGGCGATCGCGCCGACGCCCGTCGAGAACTGGCCCGCGGATCGCGTCGCGACCCAGCCACCCACCGTGGAACGCTCGAACGACTGCGGGTAGTGGCCGAGCGTCAGGCCATGTGGCGCAAGCGCCACCTCGAGCTCCGGCCCGAGCATCCCCGCGTCTGCGGTCGCGATGAGCGAGACGGGGTCGACGCCGCGGAGCGTCGCGAGTCCGCGCAGCGAGAGCGCGATGTGCGGGACGCCTGGACCGGCGACGCCACCGGTGACCGACGTACCGCCGCCGAACGGTACGACGGCGAGCCCCATCGACGCGCACGCCGCCAGCGCTGTGGCAACGTGCTGCTGCGATCTCGCCGTCACGACGGCGACGGGCGGATCGGAGACGATGCCGCGCTGCGCGTTCGCGAGCTCGCGGTACGACTGGCCGATCGCGTGGCGCGCGCGGGTCGCGTCGTCGTCGCGCACCGCGTCCTCACCAAGTTGATCGCGGAGACGTACGACGAGCCGAGCGTCCGGTCGCGCGAGCGACGGTTCGCGCGGCAGGATGACCTCGCTCGGCCAGCGCGACTCGAGGTCGGCGATCAGGCCCGCGGCATCCGCATCGACGCGCGCGGGACGAGCGCCCCAGGCCCACCATGCCGTCGCGGTCCGCACGCGGTCAATCTAGGCTGTCGGCCATGGGGCTCGGTGGGATCGTGAAGGGCAAGCGCACCACCCTGCGCGCGCCGACCGAGGACGATCTCGTCGGCTACGGGCGCTGGATGGCCGACATGCGGCTTCGCCGTCTCGCGAAGCCGTGGCACGAGCCGGCGATGCCGGCAACGTGGAAGGAGCGGCTCACCGAGCAGACGAAGGAGAAGGACCGCGTGCTGTGGTCGATCGACGCGGACGGAAAGCTCGTCGGTCTCACCGTCGCGGGATTCGGCTGGGAGCCGCACCGCGATGGCGCGCGCATCCATCAGTTCATCATCGATCCGGATCACTGGCGCCAGGGATACGGCTTCGACGCGGCGGTCGCGCTGCACCGGTACTTCTTCGACTACTCCGATCTCCGACGTGTCGTCATCACGCTGACCGCCGAGAACACCGGCGCGCTGCGCATCGCGGAGAAGCTCGGGTACACGACCTACGCGCACAAGCACGAGGTGCATTACCGCGACGGCGGCTTCGTCGACGAGCTCGAGCTGCTGCTCGATCGCACCGCGTGGGACGAGCGCTTCGCGTCCGAGCGCGAGTACGCGCCGCTGGAGAAGGCTTGATGGGCTACGACCAGCGCCGCGGCGTGAGCGATTGATGTTTGGTCCACGGCTCGTCGGGGACGGCGGCGTCGAGATCCGCCCGCCGGTGCGCGAGGACTATGTGCTCTTCACGAAGTGGCAGCTGGAGCCGGGCACGACGCGCTTCTGGGGGCCGCGGTTCATCACGCAGACGAAAGAAGAGGAAGAGGACCGCTTCAAGAAGGACGGCGACAGCACGACGTCGGTCCTGTGGACGATCGCGTACGAGGGCGAGACCGTCGGTTTCGTCGGGATCTTCGGCATCGACTGGGTCAGGCGCGACGGTGAGACCGGGATCTTCATCGGTCGCTCCGATCTGTACGGCAAGGGCATCGCGAGCGAAGCAGTTCGTCTGCGCATGGCGTTCGTCTGGAACGAGCTCGGACTCCGCCGCACGCACAACTGGATCGCGCTGCCGAACCGTGGGAGCTGGCGCGCGAACCAGAAGGCGGGATACACGCAGGTCGGCACGTACCCGCGATCGTGGTACCGCTCCGGTGAATGGATCGATGAGTGGCTCGGCGAAGCGTTCCCGCACACGTTCCCGAAGGACAAGCTGCCCGCGCCATGGAACGAAAAGAAGAAGACCTGACAAGCGAGCGAATGGAATGTCGCGAGGACTACAACTGTTATGATTGACGAGCCCGAAAGGGCAGCGGCGACGAGAGCGATCCACGCGGGGCGAGTGAGGCAATCTTCCTCCCGGATCCTGGCGAATGCTCAAGGCGTCAGCACCAACTAAAGGGAGGAAGCCTTAAATGAGCTTCACCGACAAGACCCTGACCTGCAAAGACTGCGGTCAGGAATTCATCTGGACCTCTGGGGAACAGGAGTTCTACCAGTCACGAGGTCTCGTGAACGAGCCAGGACGTTGTCCGTCCTGCCGTGCAGCGCGTCGCACGTCCGGCGGTGCCGGAGCGGGCGGCAGTCGCGGCATGGGTGGTCCACGTGAGTTCTTCACGGCGACCTGCAGCAACTGCGGGAACGAGGCGCGAGTCCCGTTCCAGCCACGTGGCGACAAGCCCGTGTACTGCAGCT
>JBIOUD010000182.1:0-17215 GCA_044866725.1 Candidatus Limnocylindria bacterium
GTGTTGACCTGGGTCAGGCCGTCGGAGCGACTCAGGATCCAGTTCGCCGTCCCGGCCGCCGATGGCCCGTGCTGGTTGAAGACGTGCGACGGATCGGCTGGCGGCGTGCTGCCGCGCCAGATGGCCGTCGCGATGATCCAGGCGTGGACCTGGATGCCCTGCGCGTGTGCCTTGTCGATGAGTGTCTGGAGCGGGTCGAACGGCGCCGGCGTCACGCCCTCCTGCTCGATGCGCGCCGCCGAGGAGTGGTTGCACAGGCAGTCGCCGCGGCGCACGACCTGCGCGACGATGGCGTTCGCGTTGATCGCCTTCGTAGAGGCAATGACGTCATCGATCTGCGCGGCCGTGTACATCCCGTCGCCGAACGCGTCCACCCAGTACGCGCGGAACTCTGCGCCGTTCTGGGGGATCGCGGGCTCGACGCTCGTGCCGTCCGACACAAGCAAGGGGGCCGCGACCGCCTTCTGCGCAGTTGGGAGCACCGCCGCCACGAACAGCAGTGCTGCGCAGAGTCCGACCGCGACCCACCTCACAGATCGGTCAACGCGGGCTCGGGTGCGTTCGGTGCGGACGGGCGCGCGCGAGGCGAGCGAGCAGCCCATACCTAGACTCCCCGTGTCATGACGCGCCCGTTCCGCTTCGCCGTGACCGCGCGCTGGGCGGGCGGCGGCACCCGGTGGCGCGAGTTCGCGCGGCGGGCCGAGGCGCAGGGGTACGACGTCCTCCTTGTGACCGACCACATGGGCGCCCAGCTCGCGCCGATCCCCGCGATGATGGCCGCCGCCGACGCGACCGAGCGACTCCGCGTCGGCTCGTTCGTGTTCTCGAACGACTACCGGAACATCGTGATGCTCGCCAAGGAGATCACGACGATCGACGCGATCTCAGGGGGTCGCGTCGAGCTCGGCATCGGCGCGGGATGGGCGGTGCCCGACTACCGGCAGATGGGCATCGCGTACGACGCGCCGGCCGTGCGGGTCGCGCGGCTCGAGGAGGCCGTGCCGCTCCTCGATCGGCTCCTCCGCGAGGAGGTCGTGACGCATGCCGGCAAGCACTACACGCTTCGCGAAGCGAGCGTCCTCCCGCGACCGACGCAGAAGCCGCGGCCGCCGTTCATGATCGGCGGCGGCGGCGCTCGTGTGCTCAAGCTCGCGGCGCGGCACGCGGACATCGTCGGGTTCGCGCCCTCGCTGAACGCGAGCGGCCGGCCCCGGCCGCGCAGCCTCACGATGGGCGGCCTGCGCGAGCGCGTGAAGCGCTTCGACCGCCAGGCCGCGGGCCGCGACGTCGAGAAGAACATCTGGCTCGCAGATGCCGGCGTGTCCGATCACGCGCGCTCGTTCTCCCGCGCGGCGGCGACGATCGCGAAACGAAGCGCGAACGCGCTCCTGCGCAGTCCCTTCTTCCTCTATGGGACACGCGCGTCGCTGCGCTCGCTCATCCGCGAGTGGCGCGACGATCTCGGCATCAGCTACGTCGCGATCCCGGGACAGGCGATGGACGAGTTCGCGCCGATCGTGCAGGAGCTGCGCGGCACCTAGTTAGGGCGTCCGTGTCGGCGCGGGCGTCGTCGGCGCAGCGGTCGGTGCCGGGGTCGTCGGCGCGGGAGCGGTCGTCCGCGGCGATGGCGACGGCGGCGCGGTCGGTGCGGGCGTGCTCGGCCGCGGGCTTTCCGTCGGCGACGGCGACGGGGGTGCGGAGCTGGTCCGGACCGTCGGCGGCGGTGAGGTCGGCGACGCCGACGTGCTCGGGGTCGGCGAGGACGATGCCGAAGTCGGTGCGATGCGCGCGCCGCCGAGGAACACGACGCCGATCAGAAGGATCGTGATGAGGCTGCCCGCCACGGCCGCGAGCGCGAGATCGATCCACCGCGGCCCACTCCGGCGCGGCGGCGGGATGAGCTTGGTCGTGTCGCCTGGCGATTCCTGTGTCATTGCGGCAGATCTCGCACGCGCCGTGCCGCGATTAGACGAACCGCTCCGCGGTCCATTCGATGCCGAGCTCGCTCGGCGGGCCCATGTAGCCGAGTAGCGCGGACGCGGCCACGACCGCGGGCGACGCGAGGTACCCGAGACCGCCGACGCCCATGCGATTCGCCCAGTTGCGGTTAAAGGAGGTGATCGCGGTCTGGCCCTTCGCGAGCGCGTCGGGGCCCTGACCGAAGCACGGGCCGCACCACGATTCGCGGATCTCGGCGCCGACCGAACGGAAGACGTCCGCGATCGACTGGCCGCCAAGACGCGGGTCGGGACGCTCGATCTCCTTCTTCACGCCACCGGAGCCGGGGAACACGACGAACTCCGTCGACGCCTTCGACGCGCCCTTGGCCTTGGCCGCGTCGATGACGAGCGCTGCTTCGAGCAGGTCGCTGTATCCACCGTTCGTGCACGAGCCGATGAACGCCTTGTCGAACGCGAGTCGCTCGCGCGCGACCTCGGACGCGGGGAACGCGTTCCCGGGGGCGAACGGCTTCGCGATGAGCGGCTCGACGGCGGAGAGGTCGAGGTCTTCGTCGATCTCCCAGGCCACGTCCTCACCGGGCCCGAACGTCGGGTAGGGGAGCGCGATCTTGCGCTCCGTGAACCACGCGCGCGTGATCTCGTCGGGCGCGAAGATCCCGTTCGTCGCCTCGCCCTCGGCCATCATGTTCGCGATCGTGTTGCGGTAGCTCATCGGAAGCTGCTTGCCCGCGTCGACGAATTCGACGCTCATGCCCTGAGCCTGCTTCGCGCCCCAGCGCGCGAGCAGCGCAAGGACGACGTCCTTGCCGCTCACCCACGGGTTCAGCTTCCCGGTGAAGCGCACGCGTCGCTGCTTCGCGCAGGTGAAGTAGACGTAGCCGGTCGCCCACCCGAATCCGAGCGTCGTGGAGCCGACGCCGTAGCCGAGCGCGCCGTACGCACCGTACGCGCGGCTGTGCGAGTCCGCGCCGGGGATGAGCGCGCCGGGCACGACGAGCCCCTGCTCGGGGAAGTAGAAGTGAAAGATCCCATCGCCCGGCGTCGCGTAGCGCGGCTTGCCGATGTTGTAGTGATCCGCGAACTGCTTGCCGATCGCGGTCTGCTTGTCGTCGGACTCGCGGTTGTTGAACACGAAGTGGTCGTTCGCGTACGCGACCTGCCGCGGTTCGATGACGTCGCCGCCGCTGATCTGGTTGAACGTATGGATCGAAAATGGCCCGGTTCCGTCCGACGCCGGCAGCAGGTCCGCGTAGACGCGGATCGTCGCTCCGGGCCGCACCTCGGCGTCCTTGTCGACGCGATGTGACCAGAGGATCTGGTCGGTCGATGACATCGCTCGCGCGATCTTCCCCTCTGCCCAGCGCACCTCTGGCTTCCGCTTCACCGCGTCGACGAACTCGCGACGACCCATCTTGATGATCCCGCCGGTGCGGCGGATCTCATCCTCCTGCGGGGAGAGAGGCTGAGGTTCGTAGACCAAATTCCGCGTCTCGTTCCGAAGCTTTCGTGTGGCTGGGTCAAAGGAGAACGTGTCGCCCTCCTGTGCGTCTTCGACGGCGGCGCGGCTCTGCACGACGTGCAAGCCCAGGTTGAGCGCGTTGCGGCGGAAGATGTCGCCCATGCCCGCGCCACACACGATGACGATCTCGTGGTGAGCCTCTTCCCCAACGCCTTTGAGTCCCGCCGGACTCATCTCGCGGGACGAGCCGATCGCGAACCGGTCGCCGGCGATGATGAAGTTCTCGCCGCGCGCGACACGCTCGCGGAAGTCGGGCATGAGGAAGCGGAACGATCCCGCCTTCCAGCGGGCGTCGAGCGTCTCGAGGCTCTCGGAGACGCAGTCGGTCGCCGGTGTGATCTGGTCCGTGTCGATGGCATCGAGCTTCTTCCCGGGGACCTTCGGGTCCCAGAAGATGAGCGCCTTCCCGCGTATCGCGGGCGGGTCCGCTCGCTCGAAGGCCGGCGGGATGCGCTGGCTCTGCTCGATCGTCGCGCCGGGCAGTAGGCGAGCAGGCGTGATGATTGGTGAAGACCCGCTGGTCACGGCTTCATGGTCGCAGATACGGACCACATACAGGAGGACCCATGTTGCGCACAGGTTCGCTCGCGCTCACTGCCAGCGCGCTCGTCCTCGCGATCGCATGCGGAGGCGCGGCCACGCCATCGTCGACCCCCGCCGCAACCGGCAGCGCCGCTGCGAAGAGCGACTATCCCACGAAGACGGTCGACATCATGGCGCCCGCCGCCACAGGTGGCGGCTTCGACACGACGGCGCGGCTCATCCAGAAAGCGATGACCGACGAGAAGATCGTCTCGCAGACGGTCACCGTGTCGAACGTCCCGGGTGCGGGTGGGACGGTCGGCGTGGGCCAGCTCATCAAGAACAGCGCCGGCGATCCCTACAAGCTCATCGTCGTCGGCCGCGTGACGATCGGCTCGCAGGTGACCGGCAAGACCGAGGCGAAGATCAGCGGCCTCACGCCGATCGCTCGGATGATGGCCGAGTCGGAGGTCATCGTCACGCCGAAGGAGTCTCCCTTCAAAACGGTGAAGGACCTCATGGACGCACTGAAGAAGGATGCGAAGGCGGTGAAGTTCGCCGGCGGGTCGGCCGGTGGCATCGACCACGAGCTCGCGGCTCGCCTGGTGAAGGAGGCGACGGGGGACATCAAGGGGCTCTCGTACGTGCCCTTCGCCGGTGGGGGCGAGGCCGCCGCGGCGATCATCGGGAATCAGGTACAGGTCGGCATCAGCGGCTTCGGCGAATTCAAGGGACAGATCGAGAGCGGCACGATGAAGGCCCTCGCGATCTCGGCCGACGCGCCGCTGAAATCGGCGTCCAGCATCCCGACGCTGAAGAGCGCCGGCGTCGACATCACGATGGTGAACTGGCGTCTCCTCGCGGCACCTCCGGGCATCTCGGCCGGCGATCTCGCCGCGCTCAGGGACATCGCGACGAAGGTCCGCGACAGCAAGACGTGGAAGGACTTCGCCGAGAAGAACAGCTGGTTCGACAACTACACGACAGAGGGCCTCGTCACATTCATCGCGAACGAGACGCAGTCGATCACGACCACGCTCACGGATCTCGGCCTGGTGAAGTGACCCTCCGGCACCCCGACGCGATCGGCGCGCTCGCCATCGCCGGCGTCGCGATCCTCGTCATCGGCGGCGGCCTGACGACCCCGGACCCCGGCTTCGGGGTCGTCAGCCCCGCGACCTTCCCTGTGATCATCGGCGCGCTCATGCTCGTGAGTGGGGTCTGGCTCGCCAAAGACACGCTCGGCGCGGCGCAGCCGGTACTCGATCCGATCGACCGGCGCCCGTTCGCGGCCAGCGTCGCGACGACCTTCGCCTACCTCGTCGCGTTCGTGCCCGTCGGCTTCGTGCTCACGACGGTGCCGTTCCTCGTGCTCCAATCTCGGATCCTCGGCAGTCGAGCGCTCGTGCGAGACGTCGCCGCCGCTGTCTTGTTCGTCGCCGCGATCTACGTCCTCTTCGTGAAGTTCCTGACCATCGACCTACCGCGTGGACCGCTTCCGCCGGTCTGATGGAGGTCTTCGCCTCTCTCCTCGGCGGGTTCGCGACCGCGCTCACGCCGCAGAACCTCCTTTACGCCGGCATCGGCGTGCTGCTGGGGACCGCGATAGGCGTTCTCCCGGGCATTGGCCCAGCGCTCACGATCTCGCTCCTCTTACCGATCACGTTCGGCCTCGATCCGGTGCCCGCGTTCATCATGTTCGGAGGCATCTACTACGGCGCGATGTACGGCGGGTCGACGACGTCGATCCTCGTGAACACGCCCGGCGAATCGGCCTCGGTCGTGACAGCGATCGACGGCTACCAGATGGCGAAGAAAGGTCGCGGCGGCGCCGCGCTCGCGACGAGCGCGATAGGCTCCTTCGTCGCCGGGACCCTCGCGACGTTCCTGCTGATGTTCCTCGCCGTCATCCTCGTCGGATACGCCGTCCGGCTTGGTCCACCGGAGTACTTCGCAGTCATGCTCCTCGCGCTCGCGGCCGTCACGAGCCTGTCGGGTACGTCCGCGCCGAAGGCGTTCTTCGCGACGCTCCTCGGTCTCGCGCTCGGCCTCGTCGGCACGGACAACCAGACCGGCCAGTTGCGGCTCACGTTCGGTATCAGCGAGCTCGAGGACGGCATCGATGTCGTGCTCGGCGCGATCGGCCTGTTCGCCGTCGGCGAGGTGTTCTGGTACGCCTCCACGCTCCGCTCGCAACAGGCCGAGGAGCGTGTCACGCTTCGCGGCTCGATCTGGCTGAACGGCGAGGAGTTCCGGCGCTCGGTGCCGGCGTGGCTGCGCGGCTCAGGCATCGGCTTCTTCATCGGCGCGCTCCCGGGCGCCGGTGCGACGATCGCCTCATTCATCTCGTACGCGATCGAGCGTGCCGTGAGCCGGCGGAAGTCGGAGTTCGGGAAGGGCGCGATCGAGGGCGTGGCCGGCCCGGAGGCGGCGAACAACGCCTCCGCCGGTGGCGCGCTCGTGCCGCTCCTCGGGCTCGGGATCCCTGGATCGGGCACGACGGCGGTCATGGTCGCGGCGTTCCAGATCTACGGCCTTCAGCCGGGTCCGCTGCTCTTCAGCAGCCGACCCGATCTCGTGTGGGGGCTCATCGCGAGCCTCTACATCGCGAACGTGATGCTGCTCGTCCTCAATCTGCCGCTCGTCGGACTCTGGGTCCGACTCCTCGACGTGCCGAAGCCTCTCCTTTACGGCGGGATCCTCGCGGTCTCGGCGGTGGGCGTCTACTCGCTCAACCGCAACGCGACGGACCTCGTCGTCGTCTTCGCGCTTGGCGTCGTGGGCTACCTCATGCGCCGATTCGACTACCCGCTCGCGCCGGTGATCCTTGGCATCGTTCTCGCGCCGCTCATCGACAACAACTTCCGCCGCGCGATGATCATGATCGACGGCGACCTCGTGCAGCTCCTCGCGCGCCCGGGCACGACGGTCATCCTCGCCGTCGCGCTCGCGTTCCTCCTGCTCCCGTTCTTCCTGCGTCTCTACGCGGCGCGCTCGGGCAACAAGGAGGTCGCGGCGCTCGCAGAGACCGACGTCGGCTGACCGCGCGCACGCGTCCTAGTGCGGTTCGGTCTTGCGCAGCACCGCGCGGTCGTGTGAGAAGTGGATCCGCGCGGCGCCCAGATCACGCAGCCGCTGGAGCGACGCATCGGCCTCGCGCGTCGCGAAGTCGCGCGCGTCCTGCGCAGCCTGGCCGACGATGAGCACGAGCCCGTCGTCGGTCTCCACCGTGACCGACATGTGCCCGGGCGTGTGGCCGGGTGTCTCGATCGCCCGTATGCCGGACGCGATGTCGACGTCGCCCTTCACCCGCACGTAGTTCGCGTCCTCGAAGCCGATCCAGTCTTGGACGGTGTAGCCCTCCTCCCACGCGGCCGCCCACTCCAGGTCGTGGACGAGGATCGGGATCTCCGGGAACTCGTAGTTCTGCCCCGAGTGATCGAAGTGCATGTGCGTGTTCACGATGACTTGGATGTTCTCGGCGTGATTGCGCGTCCGGTAGATCGCGTCCTTGATGTTCCACGAGTTCGGCTTGTAGTTCGCGTCGATCCAGGGGTCGCCGAAGCCGACGCCCGTGTCGACCAGGAGCAGGCCGTCCGGGTGCCGCACGAGGAAACCCATGACCGGGCCGGTCTGCCCGGCGAGCGGGTGCTCCGGTGGGTAGACCACGTCGGACAGGTGGAGCGGGATGACGTCGTCAGCCTTCATCTCAGTCGCGCGCGAGCGCGCGCAGCTCCTCCTGCGTGAGCAGTCGATCGCTCTGCTTGGCACGATCGAATAGGCGCGCCACGCGCTCCTTCGTCGCTTCGAACCCGTTGTTCTCGAGCCAGAAGATCACGTTCGACTCGCCGGACATCGGCCCGACCTCGATGCGCTGCTCAAGGCCCAGCACGGATGCGGGAACGCCACTGTAGACAGCATCCGCGAGTCCGCGATCGCCCTTGCGCAGTGCCTTGATCACCGCCGCGGCGTGCACGCCGGTGCCGGTGCGGAACGCATCCGCGCCGAGGGCCGGGTAGTTCGGCGGGATCGGGATACCGCAGTGCTCCGAGACGAGCGTCACATACTCGACGAGCGGCCCGAGGTCTCGGTCGATCAGCCCCCAGATGCGCATGTTCACGAGCAGCTGGTCCATCGAGGTGTTGCCGACGCGCTCGCCGATCCCGAGCGCCGATCCGTGGACGCGGTCCGCGATGGCCGTCGCGGCGAGCGCGTTGATGGTCCCGAGTCCGCGGTCGTTGTGACCGTGGTAGTCGAGCGCGACCTTTCGTCCGCGGATGACATCGTGACGGAGGAACGTCAAAAGGTTGCGCACCCCTTCGGGAGTGGCGTGCCCCACCGTGTCTGATGCGCAAATTCGCGTCGCGCCCGCGGCGATGGCGGTGTCGTAGAGCCTCACGAGAGTCTCGGCGTCGGCGCGGGTGGTGTCCTCGGTCACGAACATCACCGGCAGCCCGGCCTTCACGAGCGCGGCCACCGACCCCTCGACGTTCCGCAGCATCGTGTCGAGCGACCAGTCCTCCGCGAAGCGCCGGATCGGTGACGAGCCGATGAACGCGCACGACTCGATCGCGACGCCCGCCTCTTCCGCGGTGCGGATCGCCGCGGCGACGTCGAGGGGGTGCGTGCGCAGCGCCATGTTCGGCTTCGTCGTCTTGAGCTTCGTCGTCTCCTTCGCGAGCGCGACGATCTCCGCGCGAGCGCGGTCTGAGGCACCGGGCAGCCCGATGTCGGCGCTCTCGATGCCGAGCTGGTCCATGAGATGGAGCAGTCGCTTCTTCACCTCGGTCGGCGGGTTGCGCACGCTGGGGCCCTGCAGCCCGTCGCGGAGCGTCTCGTCGTCGAGCTCGACCGCGCGGTAGTCGGCGCGCGAGGCGCGCCCGTCGCGGTTCCAGTCGTAGATGAGCGCGTCGGTCACTCGTCGGTCCCGGTCCTTGCGCGCGATGCGACGAAGGGAGTCCCGCGCTGCGCGTCCCAGCGAAGCAGGGCGAGGTCGTCGGCCCCGAAGCCGGCGTGACGAGCCGATGTGAAGGTGTACCGCGTGGCGATGCCCGCGAACGTAGTGGCGTCGAGCCGCTGTCGCAAACGGGCCGCATCGACCTCGGCCGGTGCCGCCGACGCGGCCGCGTCGATGAGGGCGAGCGCGTCGTACGCCGTCGCCGCCAGCGTGCTCGGCGGGCCGAACCGATCGGTGAAGCGCTGAAGGAATTGCTCGCGGATGGCGCCGGCGGGCCGGCTCACGAGTGCTCGCGAGCCGGGCCAGGTGACGAGCGCGGACTGATCGCGGAGGTTGGTGACGTCCGCGGTCTCGGTCAGATAGGACAGGTACACGCGCGGCGCGTCGAGCACGACGGGGATGGACCGGATGACGTCGCCATATGGCGCGCTCGCGCCGGTGAGGACGATGCTCCTGGCGAACGCCGACGCCGAGCGCACGCGCTGCGGACCGTCGGGGGCGCCGAGGCTCACCGGACTCGGCGCATTCGAGGACCGGCGCCGCAGCTCGGCGAGAAAGACGGTGCGCTCGAGGACCGACGCGCGCGACTCGTCCCCCGCGAGCAGCGTCGGCTGGAGGAGCGCGCGCTCGACGAGATCGCTCACGATCGCGCGCGCGATCATCTCGGGCGATGGCGCGAGCGCGAACGTGAATGGGCCCGCTGGTGTGGCCGCCGGCTCGGCGATCGGCAGTGTGAACAGGACGGGCACCGCGGCGACGCGGATCGCGTCGACGATCGGCCCTTCGAGGATGACCGGCACGCCGACGACGAGCGCATCGACGCGATCGTCGACGACGGCTCGCCGCAGCTCGAGCAGGAGCTTCGTATCGGACCCCGCGACGTCGACGAACTTCGCGCGCAGCTTGAGCGGACCCGTTCGTACCTGGTCGAGCCAGAGCTGCATCGCGTTCCGCTGAGCCTGCCCGGAAGGCGCTCTCGGCCCACTGAGGTCGAGCAAGGCCGCCACGCTCAAGGTGCCGGGCTCGCGCGAGGGGAGCGGCGTCGGCGACGGCGTCGTCGGCGCGGTGCACGACAGGACGAGCGCCGCGAGCAGCGCGAGGGCGCGCACGCGGGTCAGGCCCGCGTGCCGTCCGGGAGCGGCGTTCCCTCCGCGTAGACGTGGCGCATCGCGTCCTCGGGACGCGGATCGGGCTCGCTCTCCGCCTTTGTGATGGCCGCCTCGATCTCCGTGTCGAGCACGGCGCGGAGTTGCTCGAGGTCTGCCTCGGTCGCGCCGCTCTCGAGGAGGTACGCGCGTGCGTTCGCGAGCGGGTCCTTCGCCATCCACTCCCGCACCTCTTCCTTGGTGCGGTACCGGGAGTCGTCGTCATCCGACGTGTGCGGCTGGTAGCGGTAGCACTTGAGCTCGACGAGCGTCGGCCCGCCGCCGCCGCGCGTGATGTCGACCGCCTCCTTCGTCTTCGCGTAGCTGTCGAGGACGTCCATTCCATCCGCGATGAATCCGGGCATCGCATACGCGGACGCTCTGTCCGCGACGTTGCGCACGGCCATCTGCCACTCGAAGCGCGTGGAGATCGCGAGGAGGTTGTTCTCGATGACGAAGACGACCGGCAGCTTGTGCACGGACGCGAAGTTCGCGGCCTCGTGGAAATCGCCCGGGCTCGTGGACGCGTCCCCGCCGAACGCGAAGACGATGACGTCCTCCTTGCGGTTGCGGACGGCGAGCGCGAGCCCGACGGCGTGCGGGAACTCGGTCGCGACGCACACCGACCGCGTCACGATGCGATCGCGCGGCTTCGAGAACTGGTTCAGCACCTGCCGACCCGCGGAATGCTCGTCGGTCGCCTTCGCGAGGACCATCCGGAACTCCTCGAGCGGCGTCACCCCGAGCACGAACGCGACGCCCATGTCGCGGTAGTAGGGGACCGTCCAGTCCTTCCCTCTTCGGATGTTCCAGGCGGCGCCGATCTGCGCCGCTTCATGGCCGTCGGTCCCGGCGCCGAATGGCGTTCGCCCCATGCGGTTCAGCTGCAGGATCCGCTCGCTGACCATCCGCGTCATGAGCATGTAGCGGTACATGCCCTTCACGTCGTCGAGCGACAGACCGAGCTCTCCGTGTCGCGTCCGCGACGTGATCGCCATCGCGCTCATGGTATGACTGGGCGGGTGATCGTCCTTCGTGCGCTCATCGTCGCGGCCGTGGTCGCCGCGTGCGCCGGCACGACCGGACCGACGACCGCGTCGCCGGCCGCGAGCGCGCGCCCGTCCGCGTCCCCCGGCGGCGTGCCTTCGACCCTCGAGACGAAATACGCGGCCGCGCAGTCGGCGACGACGCTCTTCCACCTGCGATTCGACCAGCGGAACTTCGACCGCCTGTATTCGCTCACCGATCCGAGCTTCAAGCGCCAGGTGACGGCGTCGACGTTCACGTCGGACATGTCCAAGCTCCGCGACCGCGTCGGGGCGTCTGTCGACGAGAACGAGATCGACGCCGACGCGTACGAGGAGTCCGGCGACGCGATCGTGACGATCATCATGGAAACGACGTTCGAGAACGCGGTCCTGTCGGAGATCTTCGTGTGGCGCGTCACGTCGGACGAGAACACGTTCCTCATCAGCTACGAGACGCAGTGATCGCGCGGACGCCGGCCGTCACCGCCGCGGAGCTCGAGCGCGTGACCGGCTGGCATCTCACCGCGGAGGGACTCTGTCGCGAGGATCGCTGCATCCCGTTCTCCGCCGCGGACGCGGACGCGATCGACCTCGTCGCCGTCGCGAGCGCCCTCGGCCGGCCGCTCGTGCGCGACGAGCGGCACGGTCTCTTCGCGCTCGGCGCCGAGTACGGCGGTCATGCTCTGACGAGCGCGGCGGCGCCCGACCTCGTGCTCCCCGATGTCGACGGGCGCATGTTCAGCCTCGCCAGCCTGCGCGGACGGAAGGTGCTCCTCGTCGCGTGGGCGTCGTGGTGAGGGTGCCGGCTCGACCTGCCCGTGTGGCAGGAGCTCTACGCCGAGCTGCGACCGCGCGGCCTTGAGATCGTGACCGTCGCGCTCGACGCGGCCGGCGCCGCGACGGCGCGCCCCTGGGTCGAGAAGGCCGGCGCGACGCATCCCTCGCTCGTCGATCGCGCGCACGTCGTGGACGCGCTCTTCGGGATCGCCAACGTCCCGAGCGGCGTGTGGATCGACGAGACCGGCACGATCGTCCGGCCGCCCGAGCCGGCGCACCCGCGTCGCCCGGCGTACAAGGACCGCGCGATCCCGGACGACGCGACGCCGGAGCAGCGCGAGCGGATCGAGACCGTGCGCGCGCTGCACGTCGAGCCGGAGCGCTATGTCGGCGCGCTCCGCGACTGGGTCGCGAACGGCGCGTCGAGCCGGTTCGCGCTGACGCGCGACGAGGTCGTGCGGCGCAGCCGTCCACGGCCGCTCAGCGAGGCGACCGCAGCGGCGCACTTCGCGCTCGGCCAGGAGCTGCACGCCCGCGGCGAGCGCGACGACGCGATCGCGCACTTCAAGGAGGCGCACCGGCTCGACCCAACGAACTGGACGTACCGGCGCGACGCGTGGAGCCTCGTCGCCGCGGAGCACGAGGCGATCTACGGCACGAGCTGGCTGGCCGAGGTGAAGCGCGAGGGCGTCGAGCGCTACTACCCGCGTCTTGAGATGCCAGACAACCCGCGCTGAACGCCGTGACCCGCTCGTGCTAGCGCGCGCGCCAGAGCGCTATGGACAGCACGAGCGTCCAGATCCCAAGGATGAGCCGCTCGCTCATCCAGATCGCGCCGCTCTCCATCGCCATCGGCGCCGAGACGATCGCCGCGCCGATCGCCAGCACCGCGAGCACCATCGTCGCGACTCCGAAGAGCCGCGGCATCGCGCTCGTCTCGGCCCAGAGCTTCCCGATCGTCCACCACCAGATCCCGCGAACGAAGAGCGCCGCGACCACGAGGTCGAAGTTCGCCGACGCGGCAATGCCAACGGTGATCGACGCCGTGCCCGCCGCGGTCCCGAGCACCGCGCCGCTCGCTCGCAGGGGTTGATGGCGGACGTGCAGGTTCGCGATCGCCGGGAGCAGGAGTCCGTACCCGATCGCGACGAGCACGAAGTACCAGTCCGGATAGAAGGACGGCGCGAACGCGAGCGCGACCAGGTTCGCGACGCCGGCGATCGCGCTCCACACGGCCGCCTTCGCGGTGTCCGTGCGCAGGTCGTCTATCGCTCTTTCTTCTTCCCTTGCTCGTCGTACTCGTAGAAGCCCTTGCCGGTCTTCACGCCGAGCTGACCCGCGAGGTACATCCGCTTCAGCAGCGCCGGCGGCGCCCAGCGGGGGTCCTTGAACTCGTCGAAGAACACGTTCGCGACGTGGTAGTTGATGTCCACGCCGGTGTAGTCGATGAGCTCGAACGGCCCCATCGGATGCCGAAGGCCGAGCTTCACGGCCTTGTCGATGTCTTCGACGGACGCGACGCCGGCCTCGAGCGCGCGGACCGCCTCGAGCATGATCGGCACCATCAGTCGATTCACGATGAAGCCGGGTGTGTCGGAGCACACGACCGGCTGATGGCCGAGCTTCGTCACGAACTCCCGCAGCGCGTCGACCGTCGCCGGGCTCGTCGTGAGCGCGCGCACGATCTCCACGAGCTGCATGACCACCGGCGGGTTGAAGAAGTGCAGGCCCGCGAAGCGGTCGGCGCGCTTCGTCGAGCTGGCGATCTCGATGATCGAGAGGCTCGACGTGTTCGACGCGAAGATCGTCGTGGGCGGACACACGCGGTCGAGCTCCGCGAACACCTCCTTCTTCGCGTCGATGACCTCGATGACCGCCTCGATGACGAGGTCCCGGTCCGCGAGGTCCGCGAGCGCCGTGGTCCCGCGAATGCGCGCGCGCGCGGCCTTCGCGGCGTCCTCGGTGACCCGGCCGGACTTCACGACGCGCGCGAGCGAACCATCGATGCGCTTCAGGCCGCCTTCGATGAACTTCTGGTCGATCTCTCGCGCGACGACGTCGAGGCCCGCCATCGCGCAGACCTGCGCGATCCCCGAACCCATCTGACCGAACCCGACGATGCCGACCTTCTGGATCGTCATCACACGACCTCCACAGCGACGCTGAGCGACCGCGGCGAGCATAGGGCGGCGTACTCTCGCGCGATGCCGAGGGTCCGGCTGCTCGGGGAGCTCACGATCGAGCGCGGTCGAGGCCGCGAAGAGCTTGATCTCGGTCCGAAGCCGCGCGCGCTCCTCGCCATCCTCCTGCTCCGTCGCGGTGGCATCGTGGCGACGGACGAGTGCATCGAGCTCCTGTGGCCCGAAGGCGCTCCGAATACCGCGAGGACGAACCTGCGAGTTCTCGCCACGCAGTGCCGTACAGCGCTCGGCCACCTTGGCCGGATCGAACACCGCGGCGACGGCTACCGCCTTGACCTCGCGCCGGACGTCGCCGTCGACATCGAGGAGTTCGAACGCGAGCTCGACACCGGTCGCGCGGCCCTGCGCGACGGCCGCTCTGCGGCGGCGGTCGGGCACCTGGGCGAAGCGCTCGCGCTCTATCGCGGGCCGCTCGTCGCCGAGTCGCCATTCGAGGAGTGGGTCGCCGGCGCCCGAGGGCGCCTCGCGGAGCTCGCTCTCGCCGCGAGGGAGGACCTCGCCGATGCGCTCGTCGCGAGCGGCCGCCCTCGTGACGCGGTCGGGCCGCTCGAGGCGGTCATCGCCACCGATCGCACGCGCGAGGGGGCATACCGCCGGCTCATGCGCGCGCACTACCTTGCGGGCGAGCAGGGCGAGGCGCTGCATGCCTACGAGCGGTGCCGCGCGGCGCTCGACACGGAGCTCGGCGTCGACCCGCTGCCCGAAACTGTCGCCCTACATACCGCGATCGTCCGGCAGGAGCCGCTGGTCGCGGCGCCGACAGCCGCACCCGCGCGGCGGTCGGATCTGCCGTTCGTCGGACGGACGCGCGAGCGCGCGGCCGTCGAGGATGCGATCGCCGGTCGCCGAAGGCTCGTCGCGATCGTCGGTGAGGCTGGGTCTGGCAAGACGCGCCTCGTCGAGGAGGTGCTCCGGGACAGGCGCGATCTCGTCGTGCTTCGCACGCGCTGCTTCGAGAGCGAGCGCGGGCTGGCATTCCGCGCGATCGCTGACGCGCTCGGTGCGCACGTCGAACGCAGCGGTGACATCGACACGCTGCGACGCGTTCTCGGTGATGACGCGCTGCGCTGGGTAGTGCCGGTCGTGCCCGAGCTGCGCGACGCGTATCCCCGACTCGATGCGCCGCCTGAGCTCGCGCCCGATGAGGCGCGGGCGAAGACGGTCGAGTCTCTCGGTCGCGCTGTCCTGGGACTCGCGCGAGGCCGCGTGCTCGCGTGGTGGCTGGACGATGTGCAGTGGGCTGACCAGCCGACTCTCGACGTGCTCGAGTTCGTCGCGCGACGTACCGATCGCACGCCCCTCGCGATCGTTCTGTCGGCGCGGATCGAGGAGCTGCCCCTCGATCACGCGGCGCTGCGCTTGCTGGTCGAGCTTGGGCGCGACGGCCGTGGTGAGCGCATCGCTCTCGTCCCGTTGGGGGTCGGCGACGTCGGCGAGCTGCTGCGCGCGATCGGCGGCAGCGAAGCGCTTGCGGAGCGCGTGCATCTGCGAACGTCCGGCAACGCGCTGTTCGTGAGCGAGCTTGCACGACTCGTGGGGTCAGGCGAGGCGCCTGCGTTGCCCGACAGTTTGCGTGACGCGATCCTCACGCGCGTCCACCGCGCTCCGGAGCGGGCTCGGCGACTGCTCGATGCCGCGTCCGTGCTCGGACCGCTCGTGCGCGTCGACCTGCTCAGTGCGGTCGCTGAACAGCCTGGTGTGGTCGCGGACCTCGCGGCGCTCGCAGAACGCCGCCTCCTGCGGGAAGAGACTGCGAGCGTGTACGCCTTCGAGCACGAGCTCGTCCGCGAGGCTGTCTACGAGAGACTGCCGCTCGCACAGCGCACGCTGTTGCATCGGGCTGCCGCGGACTGGCTGCGCGCCGCGTCGCCTGACGCCGCCGTGACCGCGGGGGAGATCGCTATGCACGCCGAGCGGGGCGGCGCCCCGTTGATCGCGCTGCGCTACACGATCGTGGCCGGCGACGACGCGCACCGACTCTTCGCCCTCCCCGAAGCGCTCGCCCAGTACGACCGCGCGGTCGCTCTCGCCAACAGCGCGCAGGTCGCCACGCCGCTCCTGGCCGAGGCGTACACGAAGCGCGCGCGCATCCTCGAGCTCATCGGACGCTACGCCGACGCGCTCGCGACACACGCCGAGCTCGCGACGCTTGCCGCTCAGCGGGCGGATCGCGCGCTGGAGGCCGATGCCCTCGCGCGGCAGGCCACCCTGCTCGCCATGCCGATCGACGCGCGCGATCCGGAGCGCGCGGAAGTCCTCGTCATGCGGGCGATCGAGCTCGCACGCGCGAGCACCGATCGCGCGCTGCTCGCGCGGCTGCAGTGGACGCGCATGTTCGACGCGCTCTGGAGCGGGCGGCTTGAGGAGGCGCTCGCGGCCGGCGAAGAGGCGCTCCGCGAAGCGCGCGCGAACGATCTGCGTGATCGGCTCGCGTCGACGCTGAACGGACTGAGCCACGTATACCGTGAGCTCGATCGCCTCAGTGATGCGCGCGACGCGATGGACGAGGCAGTCCGTCTCTTTCGCGAGCTGGGCGACGTGCCGATGACGATCGACAGCCTCGGCGTGCTCGCGATCACGCACTGGTACCTCGGCGATCTCGTGGCGATGCGCGAGGCAGGCGAAGAGGGCAAACGACTCTCCGACGCGATAGGCCATGACTTCGGGCGAGCCGACACGTACGCGTATCCGGGCATCGCGAGATGGGAGGCAGGCGATGTCCACGGAGCCCTCGCGATCTGGGACGAGGGGATGGCGGCGGCGAAACGCGTCGCGCACGCCGGCTCGGTCGTCGCCGGCTCCGGCTTCATCGGGGACGCCGTGCGGGAGGCCGGCGACCTGAGCCGCGCCGAGGAGGTGCTCGCGGCAGGTGAATCCGTTGCGGCGGCGCACCTGCCGTTCTGGCGAGGCTGGATGCGCGCGGGCCGCGCGCGCGTCGCCATCGCGCGCGGCGATCTTCCTTCGGCGCGGACACACCTCGCTGAAGCGAAGTCCGTCGTGCCCGGCTTCCTTCGGGCGCTCAGCGAGGTACCCGTCGTGCTCGCCGAGATCGAGCTCGCCCTTGCGGAGGGTGACCCCCGCCGCGCCGCGAGCCTGGCGCGGCAG
>JBIOUD010000183.1:0-4049 GCA_044866725.1 Candidatus Limnocylindria bacterium
TGACGCAGGCGCGCTCCGCGGCGATGGCCGCCGCGCAGACGGGGTCCCCCGAGCAGCGAGCTCAGGCCGAGAACGCCCTCGGTGCGGCCCTGCTGAATCTGCGCGCGGTCGCCGAGGCCTATCCGCAGCTGCAGGCGGTGCAGGAGTTCAAGGATCTCTCTGAGAACCTCACCGCGACGGAGGACAAGATCGCGTTCGCGCGACGCTTCTATAACGGGAACGTGCGCGATTACAACACCGCGATCCAGACCGTGCCCACGAACATCATCGCGGGCATGTTCGGATTCACCGCCGAGCAGTACTTCGAGCTCGTCGACGCGAAGGAACGCGAAGTGCCGAAGGTGTCGTTCAGCTAGTTCGGAGTGGCCGCTCCGCAGTCCCGTCTCAACATCTACGACGCCGTCGCCGCGAACCGCTGGCGGACCATCGCGCTGGTCGTCGCGTTCGCGGGCATCCTCACCGCGCTCGGGTACGCCGTCGGCGAGGTGTTCGCCCCGGGCGGTGGCGTCGCGCTGGTGCCGGCCGCCCTGGGACTCTCCGGCGTCTCGGCCGCGGCGTCGTACTTCGCGGGCGACAAGCTCGTCCTCGCGCAGAGTCACGCACGCGAGCTCACGGCGAACGAGGAGCCACAGCTCCGGAACATCGTCGAGACGCTCTCCATCGGCATGGGCATCGATCCGCCGCGCATCTTTCTCATCGACGACACGGCGCCCAACGCGTTCGCGACCGGCCGCGACCCGAAGCACGCGTCGATCGCGGTGACGCGCGGCCTGCTCGACAAGCTCGACCGCACCGAGACGGAGGGCGTCATCGCGCACGAGCTTTCCCACATCGGCAACCGCGACATCCGCGTGATGCTCCTCGTGGTCGTGCTCGTCGGCACCATCGCGCTCCTGTCGGACTGGATGCTGCGCTCGTTCGCGTGGGGTGGCGGACGGCGCGGCCGCGACCGCGGCGGAGGCGGGGTCATCCTGATCGCCGCCCTCGTCCTTGCGATCCTCACGCCGATCATCGCCACGCTCATCCAGCTCGCGGTATCGAGACAGCGTGAATACCTGGCGGACGCATCAGGTGCCCTGCTCACGCGTTATCCGCCTGGTCTGGCAAGTGCGCTGCGCAAGATCGCGGCGGACAAGGAGGCGCTCGAGGTGGCGAACAAGGCGACGGCGTCCCTCTACATCGCGAACCCGCTGAAGGATGCGCCGCGCGCCCTGGACGGACTCTTCGACACGCACCCGCCCATCGCCGAGCGGATCCGCCGCCTCGAGTCCATGTGACCGAAGGCCCCCCACCCTCGGACAGGCCGGCCGCCAGGGATCCCTCCGAGCGGTCTCCCGACCCGCCGAGCGGGTCATCGGAGAAGGCACCGGCACAGACCGTCGATGGGCCGAACGCGCCGGCCGCGGGCAGTTCCGGGATGCCGCTCGGCGGTACCTCACTGCCGCTCGGCGCCGCCGGTGTGCTCGCCGCCCTCCTCGTCGTCGCGGCGATCGGCGCGGGCCTGGCGATCGGCACCGTCGCGCGACCAACCCCGACACCGCGGCCCACGCCCACGAGCGCACCGCCCACGCCGACGCCTGCCGCGACGACGGATCCGGCGGTCTTTCGCCAGCAGCTGTCCAGCGGGTGCGCGACAGCGCAGGGGATCTGGGTCGTGAGCGACGGCGGCGCCCTCATCCGCTACGACGACAAGCACTGGGTGCAGATCGACCCGACGCTGCGCACGCTGACACAGGCGTCGTGCGACGCGCGCACGCTCTATGCGGTCGGCCCGGTCGGCGCGGTGCTCATCGTCGACGACCTCGCGCGCTCGATCAACGCGTTCGACGTGACGCTGTCCGATCTGCGCGGCGTCGCGGCCATGCCGACCGGCGCGATGACGTCGGGCGTCGGCGGCACGGTGCTGCTCCTCCACGGCGGGACGTGGCAGCCGTACGCCGCGGGTATCGAAGAGGATCTCAACGCTCTGCTCGTCTTCGGCCTCGAGTCGGCGTGGGCCGTGGGAAGCGAGGGCGTCAGCTATCGCCTCGAGGTCGCCGGATGGCGCGAGGTGAAGACCGCCGTGGATGTCACGCTACGCGCGATCGCCGGGCCGAACGTGCAGACCGCGGTCGCCGTCGGCGATGGCGGGGCGATCACCGCGCTCCGCGGAGCGACGTGGTCGAAGATCGAGTCCGGTGTTCAGGTGCCGCTGCGTTCGGTCGCGGCGGTCGGTGCGATCGCATGGATCGTCGGTGACGACGGCGTCGTGCTCGCCATCGACGGCGCGTTCCCCAGTCCGGCCATTCCGCCCCGGGAGCCGACCGTCGAGCGCATCGACCTCCGGACGACGTGCGCGCTCACCAGCGTGTTCGCGCAGGGGCAGGACGTCTGGATCGTCGGCTCGAGCGGCGGCCGCGGCGGGGTGTGGAGACTGCGCGACAAGAGGGTCGCCGAGCGATGGGGTGAGTGCTGATCGCCGGCGTTCTGTCGCCGGCGATGCTGCTCCCGCACCAGCTCGCTTGGAAGTCGTGCCTCGCTTCCCCTCGCTCCGTCACTTCGTAGACTCCGCCCATGCCGCCGCTCGAGGGGATCCGCGTACTGGAGGTCGGAAACTACATGGCGGGTCCGTTCTGCGGCATGCAGCTCGCGGATCTCGGCGCTGACGTCGTCAAGATCGAGGACCCGCGCGGCGGCGACCTGTCGCGACGGCTGGAGCCCATCGTCGATGGCGAGAGCGGCAACTTCGTGCGCCTCAACCGCGGGAAGCGAAGCGTCGCGCTCGATCTCAAGCAGGACGCCGGCGCCGCGATCTTCCGAGACCTGGCGGCTCGTGCGGACGTCGTCGTCGAGAACCTGCGGCCGGGCACGATGCGCGACCTCGGTCTCGAGCCGCAGACGCTGCTCGACGCGAACCCGCGGCTGGTGTACGCGGCGGTGACCGGCTGGGGCCTGGACGGTCCGTACGCGGACCGGCCGGCGCTCGACATCATCGTGCAGGCCATGAGCGGGCTCATGAGCGTCACCGGCGAAGAGGAGGGCGCCCCGGTGAAGGTCGGCGTGTCGATCTCCGATCTCGCCGCCGGCCTCTACGCGACCATCGGCATCCTCGCTGCGCTGCGTGCTCGCGAGCGCGAGGGCCGCGGGCAGCTCGTGGACATCTCCATGTACGAGTCGTCGGTGTCGCTCGCGGTGTGGGAAGCCGGGCAGTTCTTCACCACCGGCGACATCCCGCGCGCGGCCGGGTCGGCGCACAAGCTGGTCGGCCCGTATCAGGCGGTGCGCGCGTCGGACTCGCACTTCGTGATCGGTGCGACGACGGTGCCGACCTGGCGGTCGTTCTGCGAGGTGATGGGTCTCGAGCGGCTCGAGCGCGACGTGAGGTTCGCGGACGGGACGCTCCGACGCCGCAATAGCGCCGAGCTCATCCCGCTCATCGAGGACGTCACCGCGACGCGACCCGCGGCGCACTGGCTCGACCTGCTGCGGAAGGCAGGCGTCCCGTGTGGTGAGATCCAGCACTACGGGGAGGTCTTCGCCGATCCGCACCTGCGCGAGCGCGGATTCTTCGTGGATCTGCCGCACCCCAGGCTGGGGACGGTCCGTGCCCTCGGTACGCCCCTGCGCCTTCGCTCGTCGCCCGCCCGTCTCGAGCGCGCGGGGCCGCTGCTCGGCGAGCACTCCGCGGAGGTCCTGCGGGAGATCGGACACTCCGAGGAGGAGGTCCGCGCGTTCGTCGCGCGCGGCACGGTGAGGGCCGCATGAGGGTCACGGTCGCGTGAGGGTCGCAACCGCATGAAGGAGGTCCTCGTCGAGCGTCGCGACGATGTCGTGTGGCTCACCTTCAATCGACCCGAGGCCCGCAACGCGATGACCTTCGCGATGTACGCGCGCATGGCCGAGGTCGCGCAGGAGGTCGACGCCGACCGTGCCGTTCGTGCGCTCGTGCTCACCGGGGCGGGCGGAGCGTTCGTCTCCGGCACCGACATCTCGCAGTTCAAGGAATTCACCACGCAGAGCGAGGCGCTCGAGTACGAGGAGCGCATGGACACGTGGCTCACCGCACTCGA
>JBIOUD010000184.1:0-32577 GCA_044866725.1 Candidatus Limnocylindria bacterium
CCCGGTCGCCACCCTGCGCGCCGCAATGACGCTCCGGTCGCAGCGCTCCGGGGCGTCGACGATCACGCAGCAGCTCGCGCGTCGGCTGTACCTGCCAGACGACGCGCGGCCGCTGCTCGCCCGCAAGGCCGACGAGATGCGCATCGCGCTGCAGCTCGAGGCGAACCGAAGCAAGGCGGAGCTCCTCGCGCTCTACCTGAACGACGTCTACTACGGCCGCGGCGCCTACGGCGTCGCGGCCGCGGCACGCGTGTACTTCGGCGTGAGCGCGCGCAACCTCGACCTCGCGCGCGCGTCATACCTCGCAGGTCTCCCGCAGCGGCCGTCGGAGTTCGACGAGGACGCCGCGAGCGCGCGTCAGGGGTATGTGCTCGATCGCATGACCGACGACGGATGGATCACGCACGCCGAGGCCGACGCGGCGCGCGCGCTGACGATCGCGACGCTCCCATCGGAGACCGTCCCGTATGCGCACCAGTTCGTCCAGTACGCGCTCGCGGAGCTCGCGCGGATCCGCCCGGACCTCGCCGGCCGAGACGGGCTCGTCGTCGAGACGACGCTCGACGCCGGCCTCCAGCGCGAGTCCGAGCGTCTGGCGCGCGCGCGCGTCGCCGAGCTGGCGGAGCGCCGCGCCACGGACGCCGCCGTCGTCGCGATCGAGCCGGGCACCGGACGCATCGTCGTCATGCTCGGGAACGCGACCGACGGATCGCCGTCGAGCGGCGGCGACATCAACATGGCGACGGCGCGCCGCCAGCCGGGCTCCGCGCTCAAGCCGTTCCTCTACGCGGCGGCGTTCGAGCGCGGCTTCACGGCCGCGACGCCGCTGCTCGACGTGCCGACGACGTTCGCCTCGAACGGCTCGACGTACGCGCCGCTCAACTACGACCGCTCGTTCCATGGCGTCGTCACGCTGCGGACCGCCCTCGCGTCGTCGCTGAACGTCCCGGCGGTCCGCACGCTCGACGCGATCGGCATGACGGCGATGCTCGAGATCCTCCACCGCTTCGGTCTCGCGACGCTCGACACGACCGAGGCGTATGGCCTGTCGCTCACGCTCGGCGGCGGCGACGTCACGTTGATCGACCTCACGAATGCGTATGCCGCTCTGGGCGACGGTGGGTTGTTGGCCGCGCCGTACGCCGTCGAGCGCGTGCGCGATGCGACCGGGCGCGTCGTCTACGAGCGCGGGGCAGCGCTCACGCGGCGCGTGCTCTCCGCGCAGCACGCATTCCTCGTCGCGGATGTGCTGTCCGATCCGGACGCGCGCATCCCGGGCTTCGGCGGCGTCACACCCTTCGACCTCGCGTTCCCAGCCGCGGTGAAGAGCGGCACGACCACCGGCTTCCGTGACAACTGGACCATCGGCTTCACACCGAGCCTCGCGGTCGGCGTCTGGGTCGGGAACGCCGACGGCTCGCCGATGGTCGACGTGTCCGGCGTCGAGGGTGCCGGCCCGCTGTGGCACGACGTCCTGAGCGCGGCGGCGCTCTCGCGGCCGATGCGCGAGTTCGCGCGGCCCGAGGGCATCGTCACTCGCACGGTCTGCGCGCCGACGGGTCTGCTGCCCGGGCCGTACTGTCCGAGCCCGAGCCGTGAGCTCTTCGTGGCCGGCAGCGAGCCGTCGCAGACCGAGAGCTATTACGTGCGCTCCGCCGACGGCGCGATCCGCATCGATCCCCCGCTCGAGGCGCGCGCGTGGGCGCAGGACGCGGGGATCGCACTCGTGGACGCGCATGAGGCGCGAAGCGATGGTCTGGTCATCGTCAGTCCCGCGCCCGGCACGGTCATCTATCTCGCGCCGGAGCTCCCGAAGCAGCAGATCCTGCTGCGCGCGACGGTCGGTCGCGGCGTCACGCGCGTGACGTTCGCGGTCGACGGCGTCGTCATCGGCGAGACCGCGGCCGGAGAGGCGAAGGTGCCGTGGACACTGACGCCGGGCATCCACACGCTCAGCGTGGGCGGCGTGCAGGGCGACGGATCGATCACGTACACGACGACGAAGTTCGAGGTGAAGCCATGAACGCCGTCGCGAGATTCCGCGCCGCGGGCGTCACGATGGCCCTCATCGTCGCGGTCATCGCGTGCAGCCAGGGCCTCGACTTCCGACGCTTCGTCAGCGAGGTCGCGCAGTTCTCGCTCACGCCGGGGGGCGACGAGGTCGCGCGCCTGTCGCCGGTCACCGTCACGTTCCCGAGCGCCCCGAACGAGCGCGACGGAGAGTCGGTGCTCCAGCTCTCGCCGAAGGTCGCCGGCTCGTACGCGTGGCTCTCGCCGCGCACGCTCCTCTTCCAGCCGGACTTCCCCGGTCTCCTTCGCGGCACGACCTACACCGCGATGGTCCCGGCTCGTCCCGAGGCGGGTCTCCCCGCGCCCGTGACGAAACGCTTCACCGTCACCGGGAAGCTGGCGGTCCAGCAGATCATCCCGGCCGATCGCGACACCGACGTTCCCTTGAACGCCCAGGTCTTCGTGCAGTTCAGCCGCTCGGTCGCGCCACTGACGACGCTCTCGGCGCAGCCCACCGACGCGGTCGTGAGGTTCGATCCGCCGCTCCGCGGCAAGGGCGAGTGGCTCAACACGTCGATCTACCGGTTCATGCCGACGGACCTCGCCGCGAACCAGACCTACACCGCGACCGTCGCGAAGGGCCTGTCATCGGCGGCGGACGGCGTGCTCGAGAGCGACTTCCGCTCCACGTTCACGACGATCGGCCCGGCCGTCGACTCGATCGTCCCGGACGCGGCGTGGCAGTTCGGCGGGCCGTTCCAGGAAGCCGTCGTCACGTTCAACCAGCCGATGGCCGAGAGCGCGGCAGAGGGGGTCGTCGTGAAGAACGCGTCCACGGGAGCGGTCGTGCCGGGCAAACGCACCTGGAACGACACGCGGACCGTGCTCACCTTCAACCCGTCTGGCCGCATGGAGCGCGAGACGCGCTACATCATCGCGGTCGCGCAGGGACTTCAGGGCGCGCGCGGCGGGGTGACGAAGCGGGAGTTCACGTCGGCGTTCACGACGGTCGGCCTGCCCACGGTGCAGCAGACACAGCCTGCGAACGGCGACCAGAACGCCGGGCGCTTCGGCGTGAGCATCCAGTTCAAGACGCCGATGGACGTCGACACGCTCGAGGGCAAGCTCTCGATCAGCGGGTTCAGCGACGCCGACCTCGAGGGCAAGATCAACATCTACGACCAGTCCATCGGTGCGTCGGTCACGCTCGAGCCGCGCACCGCGTACACCGTGCGGCTCGCCGCGGGCGCGACGGACCGCTACGGCCAGGTCATGGGCGCGTTCGCCTATTCGTTCGTCACCGGCGCACTCCCGTCGAGCGTCGGGCTCGCGATCCCGGGCTACGGCCAGGTGGGCACGTTCTCGTCGACCGCGGAGCCGTTCATGTGGTTCCAGACGACGAACCTCACGAGCGTCGAGTTCACCCTGTACCCGCTCGATGAGGACGAGGGCTGGGCGACGATGCACAACAACGCGATGACGACGTTCGTCGGACCGGACAGGAAGTGGACGCCGAAAGCGAGACCGATGCGGATCTGGACCGAGCGCATCGCGGAGGCGAAGGACCAGGTCATCCTTCAGCGCACGAGCCTCTCCGGCGGCGGACCGCTGCCCAAGGGTTACTACTACGTCGAGACGAGCGGCGCGCTGCGATCGATGTTCGCGTTCGCGGTCGTCGACACCGTGCTCGTCATGAAGATCAGCAACGACGAGCTCCTCGCGTGGGCGGTCGATCACGACACCGGCGCGGCACTGCCCGGCGTGAACGTGCATGCGAAGGGCGGCGCGCTCGGCGAGGCCGATGCGATCACCGACCGCAACGGGCTCGTCACGTTCGCGATACCGCGGAGCACGCCGAGCAACTACCAGAACAACGACTACTGGCTCAGCATGCGCGGCCGGAAGCTCGCCGTCGCGAGCACGCACTGGCAGAGCGCCTCGCCATACCAGTACGGACTGCCGATGGAGTTCGGCTCGCGCGAGTGGGTCGGGCACACCTACAGCGATCGGCCGATCTACCGTCCCGGCGAGAGCGTCCTCATGAAGGGCATCCTGCGCGCGGACGACGACGCGCAGTACACGCTCCCATCCACGGACCGGACGTTCCCCTTCGTGCTGCGCAACTCGCGCGGGCAGGAGCTGTTGCGGAAATCCGTCACGCTGAACGAGTTCGGCTCGTTCGAAACGGTCTTCGACCTCCCGGCGGACGCCACGACCGGCGACTACTCGTTCAACATCGAGTCGCCGGCGACGCGGGGCTACCAGATCGCGGGCTCGTCGTTCGTCGTAGCCGAGTTCCGCAAGCCCGAGTTCCAGGTCGAGCCGAAGACCGCGAAGACCTCTTACACGAGCGGCGAGGCGATCGAGACGTCGATGAGCGCGTCCTTCTTCTTCGGTGGCGCGCTCGCGGGCGCGAAGGTCGAGTGGACCGCGCTCGCCGAGCCATACGCGATCCGGCCGAAGGGTTTCGAGATGTACTCGTTCACGGACTTCGACTACTACCGCCAGGCCGTCGCGCGCGACGCCGTCCGCGGGAAGGGCTCAGCCATCACCGGCGCCGACGGCGTGGCACGGTTCAGCGTGCCCGCGGTGCTGAATGCGTCAGAGGGTGCACACCGATACACGATCGGCGCCACCGTCACCGACCAGAACGGCCAGGCCGTCGGTGTGGGGACCGCCGTCACCGTGCACCCGGCGTCGCTGTACGCCGGCATCCGTCCAGCGACCTGGGTCGCGACCGTCGGGAACGACGCGGCGCTGCAGCTCGTCACCGTGGACACCGACGGCACGCCGCTCGCGAACAAGCGCGTCGTCGTTCGCGTGTACGACCGGCAGTGGATCACGACGAAGATCCTCGTCCCCGGCGGCGGGCGGAAGTACCAGTCGGACTTCCAGGACCTCCTGCTCGCGACGCTCGGTGCGACCACGGGCGACGACGCCACCGCGACCGTGTTCTATCGCCCGACGAGGCCGGGCACGCTCCGCTTCGTCGCCGAGGTCACCGACGAGAAGGGCCGGACCGCGCGCTCGGCGGCGTTCCTCTGGGCGTCGGGCCAGGGATTCGCCTCGTGGCAGGTCACCAACGACGACACGATCAAGCTCGTCGCGGACAAGGACCGCTACGAGGTCGGCGACACCGCCGAGGTCCTCGTGCCCGCCCCGTTCGCCGGCGCGACCGCGCTCATCACCGTCGAGCGCGGCAAGATCATCACCCGCGAGGTCCGCATCCTCCCGACGAACAGCGAGCGCCTGCGCATCCCGATCACCGACCGCGCGGTGCCCGACGTGTTCGTGTCCGTGGTGCTTTACCGCGGACCGACGCCGGACGATCCGCTCCCCCGCTATAAGGTCGGCTACGCGCAGCTGCCCGTGTCGACCGTCACACGCCAGCTCACCGTGAAGATCACACCGAGCGTCGCGCAGGCGAAGCCCGGCGACATGGTCGGCTACGACATCAAGGTCACGGATTCAACGGGAAAAGGCGTCCGCTCCGAGGTCTCCGTGGCGGTCGTCGACAAGGCGATCCTCGCGCTCCAGGAGGAGCGCGGCGTCGACGGGCTTCGCGCGTTCTGGTTCGAGCGCGGCCTCGGCGTGGCGACGTACGGTTCGATGAGCGTCTCGCTCGATCGCTACAACGACGCGGTCGCGGAGCTGCCGCGGATCGGCAAGGGCGGAGCCGGCGGGCTGCTCGGTGACCGCGCCCGCGAGGACTTCCGCAACACCGCGTACTGGGACGCGCAGCTCGTGACCGACGCGAACGGCAGCGCGCACGTCGAGGTCCTCATGCCCGATGACCTCACCACGTGGCGCATGCAGGCGCGCGCGATCAGCGGCGACACGATGGTCGGCGAAGGCCTGAACGAGCTCGTCTCGACGAAGCCGATCCTGCTGCGCTCCGCGCTGCCGCGTTTCCTCCGCGTCGGCGACACCGCCGACCTGCGTGTGCTCGTGCGCAACGGGACCGCGAAGAGCGACGCGGTCACGGTCACGATGAAAGCGGACGGCGTCGACCTCGGCACGGCCGCGGCTCAGACCCAGACCGTGCCCTCGGGCGCGAGCGTCTCGTACGTCTGGCCCGCGCGCGTCGCGACCGACGGGCCGGTGAAGATCGCGGTCAGCGCGCAGGGAAGCGCCGAGTCCGACGCCTTCGTCACCCAGGTCAACGCGTACCTCGACGTCACGCCGGAAGTGACGGCGACCACGGGCATCGTGACGACGGACTCCGGCCTCGAGGCGATCTACCTGCCGAAGTTCGCGGACACGCGCGGCGGGAGCCTCGCGGTGAGCGTGCGCTCCGCACTCGTCGGGCCGATGGCGGGCGAGCTCAGCTTGTTCGGTCCCTTCCCAAACGTCTATCGCGAAGGCACAGACTTGCTGGCGAGCAGGGTCATCGCGACCTCAGCGGTGGCCCGCGCCGAGAAGAGCGCCGGCACGGCACCGAACCGGGACGGCCGGATCACCTCCGACATCGCCGGGATGCTCGCGCGCCAGCGTCCCGACGGCGGTTGGGCCTGGTGCGAGGCGCCGCAGTGCTCGAGCGACCCGAACATCACCGCGTGGGTCCTCTTCGCCCTCGGTGAGGCAAAGCGTGACGCCCGCACCATCGACGATGGCGTCGTCAAGAGAGGCGCGTCCTTCGTCCTCGCCTGGCTCAACCGGCCGAATCTCAGCACCGAGCCGAGCGTGAACACGGCGAATCAGAACGCGTTCCTCCTCGCGGCGCTCGCGGCGAGCGGTGGCGGCGCGGCGACGAACCTCGCGAGCGCGCTCATCGAGCAGCACCGCAGCCAGCTCGCGGACTGGGGACGCGCGTACCTCATGAGCGCGTTCGTCGACTCAGGCGTGAACGCGGACGATCCGCAGATCCGCAAGCTCGCGAACGACCTCGCGGCATCGACGATCCCGTCGTCGAGCGGCAACCACTGGGAGAACACCGGCGACTCCAGCAAGACGTCATGGATGACGAGCGTGTCGACGACCGCGCTCGTCGCGCTCGCGTTCGCGCGTACGCAGCCGGATCACCAGCTCCTCGCGCAGAGCGTGCGCTGGCTCGTCGTCGCACGCGCCGCGCAGAGCTGGCACACGCTTATCGACCGCGCGTTCGCGATCCTCGCCCTGAGCACGTACGCGACGAAGACCGGCGAGCTCGGCGGGGACTACTCGTACAAGGTCAGCCTCGACGACAAGGAGGTCCTCGCCGGCCTCGTGAGGCCCGGCGCCGCACCGGTCGAGGGCGCGACGAAGATCCCGCTCAGCCAGATCACGCCCGGAAAGACGAGCCTCCTTGCGCTCGACCGTTCCGGCGCGAAGGGACGGCTCTATTACACGCTCGACCTCCGCTATCAGACGCCGGCGAGGGACATCGAGGCGCTCAACCGTGGGTTCGCGGTCTCGCACGCGTACTCGCTCCTCGACGCGCCCGATAAGACGATCACGTCAGCGAAGCTCGGCGACACCATCCGCATCACGATCACGGTCATCGCGTCCGCGGACCGCAATTACGTCACCGTCGAGGACCTCCTCCCGGCAGGCCTCGAACCGGTCGACCCCCGCCTTCGTACGACCGATCCCGCGCTGGTCGAGCAGCTCGAACGTGAGCGCGTCGCGGCGTACGAGAAGGGGACCGGGACCGCAGTGGCGCCGTGGTACCGCTGGTACTACAGCCCGTGGCAGCAGGTCGACCTGCGCGATGACCGCGCCGTGCTCAAGACCGACGTGCTGCGTAGGGGCGTGCACGAGTACGTGTATTACGCGCGCGCGACCACGACGGGCTCGTTCTTCGTCGCGCCGGCCCTGGCGGGCGAGAGCTACTTCCCCGAGGTCTTCGGCCGCAGCGACAGCGGGCGCTTCACGGTCACTTCGCCCTGATCAGCGCGGCAAGGTGTCCGCGTAATCGAGGAACTCGATGTTCCCCGGCGAGTGACCGGCGCGCGTCAGGAGCAGCGCGGCATCGGACCGCTGCTGCTGGCTGTGGGTGATGAGGTGCACGAGGAAATACCAGAGCGGGAACGAGTCCTTCCCGCCATCGCTCCAGTCGGCCGCGAGCGCCTCGTCCTCGAGCGACGCGAGCCAGACGCGCATCTCGTGCTCGTCACGCTCCCAGTGCTTCGCGAGCGTCGCGACGTCGGGGTAGTCCGCGGGCTTCAGCTCCACGTCGGGACCCCACTCGTCCTTCGGTCGCTTCTGCAGACGAAGGCGCCAGCTCCACTCCACGTCGAGCGTGTGCACGAGCGTCGCGCGCAGATCGCGCGTCGTGATGTCGCTCGGCGCCGTCCATACAGCCGGCCCGAGCTTGCTCGCCACCTCGAGCAGATGCCTGTTCGCCCAGTAATTGAATCCGAAGAGCGAGAGGATGTCCGGTCGGCGCATCGCGTGGGATGCTAACGACGTGCGCATCGCCTCTTCGCGCGCAGGCGTCGTAGCGCTCCTCATCGTGGCCGCGCTCGCGATCCTCTACGCGTATCGCGCGCAGACACCGGTCGCCTCATCGACGCCCGCCGTGCCGACCGCATCGGTCAGCGAGGCCATCGAGGAGATCCGCAGCGGGCGTGTGAAGACGATCACGTTCGATGGCAGCGTCGCGACCGTCGAGCTGGCCGACGGCACGCGTCAGCAGATGGCCATCGGCGGGACTGAGGATCGTGTGGCTATCGGCGCAGCGGGGGCGGAGTACAACCGCACGAATCCAACAAGACCCGTGAGCATGCAACAGGTGATCGACCACGTCGGCGAGGACTCGAACGCGCTACTGCTGTTCTTCTTGCTGTCCGTCGTCCTGTTCGGCGGACTCACCGTCCTCGCCGTGTCATCGAGCCGGCGCGCGGACGATCGCTATGCGCGCTCAGCGCACGATCCGTTCCGTCCATAGGGTCGACGAGTCGCAGCTGACAAGGGCAGTCACAAACTGACCGCCGTCGCCGCTCCACGCGGCGAAGCCTTCGCCGCGCTGCGACACGCGGACTTCCGCGGTTACTTCGCGACGAGCCTGGTCGCGATGATGGCCGACAACGTCGAGCACGTCATCACGTACTGGCTCATCTTCGAACGATTCCACTCGCCCGCGCTCGCGGGCTTCGCCGTGATCGCGCACTGGGCGCCGTTCCTGCTGTTCGGCATCACCTTCGGCGCCCTCGCAGACCGCTTCGACTGCCGCCGCATCATCCAGGCGGGCCAGGGCCTCTTCATCCTCGCGTCCTTCACCTGGGCCGTGCTCTTCATGACGGACACGCTCGAGACGTGGCATGCGGTCGCGCTCCTCGTGGTGCACGGGCTCGCCGGCGCGCTGTGGTCGCCCGCCTCGCAGCTCTACCTGTACGACGTCGTCGGGACCGAGGACCTGCAGAGCGGGGTGCGGCTCTCCGCGACGGCGCGCAACCTCGGCATCATGTTCGGCCCGGCGGTCGGTGGTGGGCTGCTCCTCGTGTTCGGGCCGGCGGTCGGTCTGCTCATCAACTGCCTCCTCTATCTCCCACTCATCGGTTGGCTCTTCAAGTCGCCGTACACCGGTCACCTTCACAGCGGCGGCCCGATCGCGTCGGCGAACGCGCTCTCCCTCGGCGACGCGTGGCGCACGCTGCGCGAGGCACGGCATCAGCCGGTCATCCTCGCGATGGTCGTGCTCGCGGGCGCGACGAGCTTCCTCGTCGGGAACGCGTTCCAGGCGCAGATGCCGCAGTTCAGCGCCGACATCCCAGGCGCGCAGGGCGAGCTCGGTTACGCGGTGCTGCTGACGGCGACCGCGGTCGGCTCGGTCAGCGCAGGCTTCCTCCTGGAGTGGTCGAGCTGGCTCCGCCGGCCGGCGGTGCGGCCCGCGATCGTGATGGGGATCGCCTGGGGTCTCGCGATCGTGCTCTTCGCCGTCACCTCGTCGTACCTCGTGGCGGTGATCGCGCTCTTCGTGGCGGGCGTGCTACAGCTCGGCTACGGCGCGCTCGCGCAGACGCTCGTGCAGCTCGAGGCACCGCCCGATCGTCGCGGGCGCGTGGTCGGTCTCTTCTCGATGTCGCAGAACGGTCTGCGCGTCGGCAGCGGGGTCACGATCGGCGTCCTAGGGAGCTCGATCGGTATCCATGCGTCACTTGCGTGGAGCGCGGTCGTCACGGTCGCGGTCTGTGTCGCGTTGCTCTTATCGGTATGGCGGGTGGGAATCGCGACGCGTTCGACCTAGGCCTTGCTCGGACGGCCGGATATCGTCGCGCCGTGCGCGGCTCGCTCGCTCGCATCGCCACCGTTGCGATGAGCATCTTCATGGTCGGGTGTGGTGCCCTCCCCGCCGCGAGCGCGCCGACCGTGGCACCGACGCCGACGATCCGCTTCACGCCGATGCCGACGGCCACGCCGAAGCCGGTCATCATCACGCCGGCGCCGACCGCCTCGCCCACGCCTGGTCCGAAGTTCGACGAGCTGCCTGAGCCCGCGAACAACCCCGGCGACCTCGCGAAGCAGATCGCGATGCTCGAGGCCGGCCTCCGCGATCCGGCGTCCACGCCGGAACAGATCGCGTGGTACGGACATCTCGAGCAGATGACCGTCGGGCGCCTCGCGGACTTCCCGGAATGGAAGGACGCCGTGCTCGCCGAGCTTCCCGAGGCGCTCCGCGTTCCGTACGCCGGCACGCTCGAGGCGGGTCGTCAGCTCCGGATGATGTACGGCGCGATCCCGACGCGGCTGCCCGACTGGAAGATCGTCGCGCCCGCACCGATCGACGACCTCATGGCGTACTACAAGGAGGCCGAGACCACCTTCGGCGTGCCGTGGTACTACCTCGCCGCGATCCACCTCGTCGAGACGCGCATGGGCCGCATCCGCGGACTCTCCTCCGCGGGAGCGCAGGGTCCGATGCAGTTCATGCCCGCGACCTGGGCCGCGTACGGACAGGGCGACGTCAACGATCCTCACGACGCGATCCTCGGTGCGGCGCGCTACCTCAAAGCATCAGGCGCGCCGGGTGACATGCAGCGCGCGCTCTTCGCGTACAACCACAGCCAGTTCTATGTGAACGCGCTCATCCAGTACGCGACCGTGATGAAGAACGACCCGCTCGCGTATCGCGGGTACCACGGGTGGCAGGTCTACTACCCGACGAAGGACGGCACGATACACATGCCGGTCGGCTGGGTGAAGACCTAGAGCCGCATCGGCTTCGCGACCTCTTCGAACCGATCGTTCACTTCGTCCCAGATGTGCAGTGGCACCGGTTCGCCGCCCTGCATCTCGAACACGCCGGCGATGACTCGACGCGTCGGGTTGCGCCAGTCCTCACCAAGTGAGCGGATGTGCACGATCGCCTCGAGTCTGCCGAGATCGGCGTCGGCGATGCGGTTCTGTCTCAGGATGTCGAGCGCGTCGCGCGGTGAGTCCGCGTGGAGCGCGGTCGAGAGGCTCGTCCCCTCCTCGATCTCCGCGAACGCCGCGCGCACGGGCGCGCCCCAGACGTAGCCCTCGGTCACGGGGAAGCGGCTCACCTCGGGGACGTAGAGGTAACCGCCGCGGGCCTCGCGGGCGAGCGACACGACATCGGTGCCGTCGACGCCAAGCTCGCGGACGACGGCGCCGCCCTTCTTCGCGACGTCGAGGATCGCTTTGCCGACGGTGCTCTTCCCGGCCATGCGCGGAAGAGCGATGACGAGGTAGCTGCGACGCTTCTCACCGATGTGGCGGAGCGTCGCGGCGATGCCGCGCGACATGGTCCCGTTCGCGACGAGATCGTCGAGCCCAAGCGACGCCATCGACCGAGACTAGCCGCGCGTCAGAGCGCGGGCTTCTCCTTGGATGCGGAGGGCTTCGTCGGGCGCGGATCGAAGAGCGCGGTGCCCATCTCCTCGCGGCGTCCGGGCACGGGTTCGATGCGCGTGACGCGATAGGTGCGGGCGTTCACCTCGATGAGGCTGCCCACGGCCGCGCCGTACGACACGGCCGACTGGCCGTCGTACGGCCCGCCGCGAAGCTTCAATGTGACGCTCGCGGCGGGCCGCCGACGCACGGTGCTAGTAGCGACCGCCGCTGCGCGAGCCGCGCATCTTCTCGAAGCAATCCGAGCAGTACACGGGCTTGTCGCCGCGGGGCTGGAACGGAACGCGGGCCTCACGGCCGCAGTTGCTGCACGTCGCGCTGAACATCTCGCGCGCGCCGCCGCCACCGCCGCCGTATCCGCCACCACCGTAGCCACCGCCACCACCGCCGCCACCGCTCGCGCGGCGTGCCGCACGGTCAGCGGGGCAACGGCTCGGGGCGTTCTGCAGGCCACGGCTCGCGTAGAACTCCTGCTCGCCGGCGGTCCAGATGAACTCTTGGCCGCAGTCGCGACAGGTCAGGGTCTTGTCTGCGAATGACACTGGGTCTCCTCCAAATGCGCTGTGCCGTCGATGTCGGTTCTTCCCAGTAGCGCGGAGGAGTGTCCCTCGCGTGCCCCGTCGGTCGGATCCTGGTCGTTCGGCGCCTCTTCGGCCCGTCTAGTGTGACTGTTTCTCGCCGATACGGCGAGTGGTCCGTACAGCGGGTCCGCCCCGCCCGTAGACTCTCGCGCTCATGCGAGTGATCGCCCTCGGGGAGACCGAGTCCCTGGACGCCTCCGCGGTGGGCCACAAAGCCGCGAATTTGGCCCGTTTCGCCTCTTCCTACCGCGTCCCCCCGGCTTTCTGCCTCCCCACGAGCGCGTATGCCGAGCTGAAGGCGGCCCTCGGTCCCGAGGGCACAGCCGAGCGGACGGCGCTGCGCGCGGGCGTCGCGGACGGCTACGCCCGCCTGGCCGCGCTGGTCGGCGAGCGCACGCCACGCGTCGCGGTCCGCTCGTCGGCCACCGGCGAGGACAGCGCCGAGGCGTCGTTCGCCGGACAGCACGAGACGATCCTGAACGTCCGCGGCGTCGACGCCGTCGTCGACGCGGTCCTCGAATGCTGGCGCTCCGTCGGCAACGAGCGCGTCATGGCGTACCGGAGGGAGAAGGGCATCGACGCGAAGGTCGAGGTCGCCGTCATCGTGCAGCAGATGGTCGACGCGGACGCGTCGGCCATCGCCTTCGGCGCGGATCCCGTGAGCGGCGATACCGAGGTCATCGTGGTCGACGCGGCGCGCGGGCTGGGCGACAAGATCGCCTCGGGCGACATCACGCCAAGCACCTATCGCGTGCGGAAGAACACTCTGGAAGTCTCGACTCCGCGAGACGATGTGCTGAGCGAATCGCAGATCCTCGATGTCGCGCGTCTCGTGCTGGCGCTCGAGCGCGAGAACGGGCACGCGGTCGACGTCGAGTGCGCCTTCGCGGGGGGCGAGCTGTACCTCCTGCAGTGCCGTCCGATCACGACGCTCGCGCCGTTCCCGGTCCAGTGGCGCAAGCCGACCGACGAAAAGCTGCACTGGCGGCGCGACGACGCCCACGCCGGCGAGCCCGCACCGCGTCTGGTCACCGATTACACGGAGCTCGGGCCAAGCGTCGGGCTTCAGCGTCGCGCCGAGATGTTTGATCTGCCGCTCAGCCCGCGGCTCGAGGCGGTGAAGGGCCGCATCTTCACGACGGCGGAGCGGCGCGTCACCGCCGGCGACATCGAGGAGCATGGAAGGCGCGCGATGGACCGGTTCCGCGCGCATGCGATCGACGCGCGGCGCCGCTGGGATACCGAACAGCTGCCCGCACTGCGCTCCGCGTACGCGTGGTACGAGTCGACGACCGCCGCCGTTCCATCGATGTCGCGAGCGGCGCTCGCCGACGCGTGGGACGAGGCCTGGCGTCGCGTGGGCGACATCTGGCTCATTCACATGCTGGCGGTGTGGGCGGGCTTCGTGATGGGCGACGGGCTGGCGGAGACATACGAGCGGCTCACCGGCGGCGCATCGCTCGAGGCGCTGAAGCTCACGCAGGGCTACGCGCCGACCCTGCAGCAGCTCGAGCGCGACCTGCACGCGCTCGCGGAGCTGCGCAGGCGCGGCGACCCGACGTTCGACGCGGCGCTGGCGACGTTCCTCGCGAGCCCGCACGGAAACCTCGGCGGCTCCGGCGAGGGCATGCGCGCCCCGGTATGGCGCGACGATCCAAGCCTCCTCCTGGCCGAGCTCGATCGCCGCAGCGCTTCGCAGACGGAGCATCCGGACGCGCGACACGCGCGACTCATCGCAGAGGGCGCCGCGGTCGAAGCGAAGGCGCGCGAAACGCTTCGCGATCGTCCCGAGGATCTCGCGCGATTCGAGGAGGCCCTCCGTCTCGGCCGCGCCATCGCGCCGCTCACGGAGGAGCACAACTACCACCTCGACAGGCAGATGCAGGCGATCATGCGGAGGCTCTTCCTCGCGTACGGCAAGCGCATGGTCGCGGACGGCCAGCTCGACACGGCCGACGACATCTGGTGGTTCCACGTCGCCGAGATCTCGGCGGCCCTCAGGGATCGCCGCGACATGCGTGTCCTCGCCAGCGAACGATCCGCCGAATTCGCCGGCTGGCTGCGACTGCGCTACCCGACGACGCTCGGCGCGCCCGCCGGCCCGATCCACGCGTTCTCCACGCGCACCGACCTCAACTACCGCGCAAAGCAGGACGAGCAGGGTGTCCTGAAGGGCGTGCCGGCATCCGGCGGCCGTCGACGTGGCCGCGCGTGCCTCGTACGCGGGCTCGCCGACTTCGACAAGCTGAAGCGGGGCGATGTCCTCGTCTGCCGCTCGTCGAACGTTTCGTGGGTGCCACTCTTCACGATCGCGGCCGCGGTCGTGACCGATGTCGGCGGATCGCTCTCGCACGCGGCGGTCGTCGCGCGCGAGTTCGGCGTCCCTGCGGTCGTCGGCACGGGCGTCGGCCTCGCGACGCTGCGCGACGGTCAGCTGATCGAGGTCGACGGAGATCGCGGGACGGTGCGACCGCTCGACTGACCCGGCATCCCGAGCGAGGCGAGCGAGGTGAGCACGCCGCCGGACGCGAGGATCGCGAAGAGCGTCGGGCCGCGCGTCGCGGCCGGGAGCGCCGTCAGCACGGCACCGGCGACGATCGCGCCGATCATCCCGCCGAAGTAACGGCTCGTCGACACGACGCCCGACGCGAGCGCGGCGTACCGCGGCGGCGCCGCGTCAAGCGCCGCGACGCGCGTTGCCGGGAACGTGAACGACACGCCGGCGCCCATGACGAGCAGGCTCAGCAGCAGCAGCGCGAAGTTCATGTTCGCGAGGACCGCGCCGGTCGCCAGGGAGCCGCCCGTGATGAGGAGGCCGCCGAACGCCGGCGGCCACTTCGCGCCGAAGCGGTCGATGACCATGCCGACGAACGGACCGAGCACGGCCATCGCCGCGGATAGGGCGAAGAGTGCGATGCCGGTCTGCACCGCGGTCGCTGGATCGTTCGCGAGGAGCGCCGGGATCGCGAGGAGCGTCGCGTACAGCGTCATGTTCGACGCAGCGATCGCGACGTTCGCCGCGCTGAATTCGCGGACGGTGAAGAGCGCCGGCGGGAGCGCCGGATCCGCGAGGCTCGACTCGTACCGCACGAAGAGGACGGCCGCCGCGACGACGGCGAGCGCGCCGGCGATGAGCGCGGTGTCGATGCCCTTCGCCGCGGAGGTGAGGATCCACGCCGCGCCGGACAGGATGAGCCCGAGAGCGACGACTCCCACGACGTCGAAGCGCGTGTCGGTGCGCGCGATGTCCTCGGGCATGTTCACGAGGGCCAGGAGGAGCGCGACGGCGACGATCGGAACGTTCACGAGGAACACCAGGCGCCAGTCGATCGCGACGAGCAGGCCGCCGAGGAGCGGGCCGATCGACGCGGCCGTGCCCGAGATCGCGCCGATGAGGCCGAAGTGCATGCCCGCGCGTTCGCCCGCGGCACGCCGCAGTATGCCCATCCCGTTCGGGACGATGAGCGCGCCCGCGACGGCCTGCTGCAGCCGGAAGAACGCGAGCGGCACGAGTCCGTGCGAGAGCGACGCGCCGATCGACGCGAGGCCGAAGTACCCGAGCGCACCGAGCATGAGCACGCGCCGTCCGTAGCGGTCGCCGATGCGCCCGCCGATCGGTTGCAGCGCGGCCATAGCGATGAGGTACGTCGTGATGAGCCATGAGGCCGAGGCGAGATCGGTACCCGCGTCACGCGCGATGAACGGGAGCGCGATGACAAGCATCGTGGAGTTCAGCGGGACGAGCGCGTTCCCGAGCGCGATGGAGCCGATGAGCTGGAGCGAGGAGCGGCTCACGTCCGGTCGATGCTAGGCGGGCGGCGTGCTAGCGACGCGTCTCCTGTTCGAGCGCGGCCGAGTCGGTGATCTCGAACTTGCGCCGGCTCACCTTCACGAGGCCCCGACGCTCGAAGTCCGACAGGAGCTTGTTCACGGTCTCGCGAGTCGAACCGATCGCCGCGGCGAGATCCTCCTGGCGGATCGGCAGGTCGCCACCGATCGCCTTCAGCTCGAGCAGATAGGTCGCGAGACGGCCGGGGACGTCGAGGAAGACCATCGACTCGTAGCGCTTCTGGAGCTTCTCGATCGACTCGGTGAGGTGATGGAACATCCAATCCCGCGTCTTCGGGTTGCGCTCGATGACGGTGTGACACGATTCGCGCGAGAGCTGGAGCGTCGTCGTCGGCATGACCGCGACGATCGTCTCGTCGCGCGGCGAATCGTTGAAGAGCGCGACCTCGCCGAAGAACTCGCCGCGTCGCAGCAGTGTCACGAGAGCCTCTTCGCCCTCGCGGCTCACGAGCATCACCTTCACGAGACCAGTGTGAACGACGTGCGCATCACCGGCCGGGTCGCCCTGGTGATAGATGACCTCGTCCGCTTTGAAATGGCGGACGCGCATGCGACGCGCGAACTCCTCCTTGTCCTCCTGCGAGAGGATGTCGATGGGCAGGACGTCGCGGAGCTTCGCCGCGAAGTCCATGATCGTTCGAAGGTCCGGCGCGACCGGCACCTGCGTCATCGGTGCCCTCCCTCACGTGCCGCTCGCGCGCCATTCTGCGCCTGCGGTCTACCCTGCCCCGGTGGCGGAGCGGTACGACGTCGCGATCATCGGCCTCGGTGCGCACGGGAGTGCGGCTGCCTACCACCTAGCCAGGCGCGGCCACCGGGTGATCGGGCTCGAGCGGTTCCCGCGCGGGCACACGCTCGGCTCGAGCGGCGGTCTCTCGCGGATCATCCGCGTGTCGTATTACGAGCATCCTGACTACGTCCCGCTGCTGCGGCGCGCGTGGGACCTGTGGCGCGAGCTGGAACGCGAGTCGGGCGAGACCCTCCTCACGCAGACCGGTGGCCTCTATCTCGGCCGGCCCGATGGCGCGCTCGTCGAGGGAGCGCTGCTGTCGGCGCGGACGCACGGCCTCGAACACGAGCGGCTCGACGCGGCGGACCTCCGCCGTCGCTACCCCCTGTTCCGCACCGAGGACGACTGGATCGGGGTCCTCGACGCGCAGGCCGGCTGGCTCGCACCGGAGCGCTGCATCGAAACGCACTCACGGATGGCCGAGCGCCACGGCGCGACGCTGCGCTTCGACGAGCCTGCTCGCTGGGAACGCGACGGGGACGGTGTGCTGGTGACCACCGGCCGCGGCACGTACACCGCCGAGCGGCTCGTGCTCACGGCCGGTGCCTGGATGCCCGAGCTCCTCCCCGAGCTCGCGCACCACCTGTGGGTCGAGCGCAACGTGCTCTTCTGGTTCGAGCCGAAGGGTCGGGTCGCCGAGTTCGCCGCGCTCCCGGTCTGGATCCTCGACGACACCGACCGCATGTACTACGGCTTCCCCTACGCGAAGGAGCACGGCTTCAAGCTCGCGGGTCTGCATTTCGGGGATCGCGTCGACCCGAACGCCGTCGAGCGCGAGCCGCGCGCGATCGACGAAGATCGCGTGCGCGCGTTCCTTCGCCGCCGTCTCCCTGAGGCCGACGGCGAGCGCCGCCTGGCGAAGGTGTGCATGTACACGAACAGCCCGGACGGGCACTTCATCATCGACCGCCTTCCCGACGCGCCGGTCGCGTATGCGTCAGCGTGTTCGGGGCACGGCTTCAAGTTCGCGAGCGTGGTCGGCGAGATCGTCGCCGACCTCGCGACCTCAGGGTCGCGCGCGCCGGCGTTCCTCGAGCCGGCGCGGCTGGGCTAACGCATCGCTACTGGCTGAGGTGCTGGAGCGCGTCGCGGCCGATGAGCGCGATCTGCAGCGCGAGGCGGTCGCTCGGGTCTGAGAGATCAGCGCCGGTCAGCTGCCCGATCCGGCGGAGGCGCTGCCGCACCGTGTTCCGGTGAAGCAGCAGATCGCGTGCGACCGCGTTGACGCTGCCGTGCAGCCGGATGAATGACGCGAGCGTCTTGATGAGGTCACCGTAGCGCTCCTCATCGTCGGCGAGCTCCCCGAGGGCACGGTCGGCCTGCGCTTCGATGTCGCTGTCGGGCTGGCCGAGGACGAAGCGGTAGGGGCCGAGGTCCTCGAAGTGCGTCGTCTTTCCCGCGCGGCCGTTCCCTCGCTCGAGCGCGACGGCCTGCTCTGCCTGGATCAGTGCGAGGTGCGCGCCGGTCGTCCCGCGCTTCGGTCCGCTCACCGCCGCGGTGACCTGCGGGTCGTCGCTCTCTTCGGCCACGAGCCGGCGGAGCCGCTCCCCTTCGCTGCGTGGATCGATGTCGCCGTGGACCTCGAACACCGCGGCCACGACGTCAGGCCGCGTGCGGACCACCTTCGCGCCTTCGGGCGCGGCCTCGGTCACGGCAGGTCGCAGATGGCCGTTCGCGGATCGGCTCGCGAACGCCACCGCCAGATACCTCGTGTCGCTCATCTCCATACCTCCCGGAACTGAAAAAGCCTCCCGACTTCGGGAGGCTCTCTGTGTCGCATGACTGGCCTAGCGGACTAGCTGCTGCCTCCCGAAACCAAAGGACCCGTCGCACAGACGCAGGTGCAACGGGTCATGCGCATGGCCATCGGGTGGCAGAAGTGCGTCATCGATCTGCACGCTACCACTCGCGAAGGCAGCGTCAATGGGTTTCTGCGACGATGCGCGCGGCATGGCACGTCCGCATTCGATCGCCGTCATCGGCGGTGACGGCATCGGTCCAGAAGTAACACGCGCTGCACTCCGCGTCCTCGATGCGGCCGAGCGGCGGTTCGGTTTTTCCACATCGCGCGAGGAATACACGTGGTCATCGGCTCGTTATGTCGAATCCGGGGAGCGCGTCACAACGCGCGACATCGAGGGGCTGCGCAAACACGAGGCGATCCTCTTCGGCGCGATCGGCGATCCGCGCGCGCCACGCGGCCTCGTGGAGCGAGACATCATCCTCGGTCTCCGCAGACAGCTCGATCTGTTCGTGAACCTCCGCCCGATCAGCGCGTACGACGACCGGCTCGTCCCGCTCAAAGGGAAGACCGCGAAGGACGTCGACATGATCGTCGTGCGTGAGAACACCGAGGACGTCTACACGCAGACCGGAACGATCACCGGATCGGGCAAGGACGAGGTCGCCGAGGCGCCGATGCGCTTCACGCGCCCGGGTATCGAGCGCGTGGTCCGCTACGCGTTCGAGCTCGCACGGACGCGTCCACGGAGGCACCTCACGCTCGTGGACAAGGCGAACGCGATCACCATCCAGGAGCTGTGGCGGCGCATCTTCGAGGAGATCGGCGATGGATTCCCGGACGTGACGCGCGATGCGATCTACGTCGACGCGGCCTGCATGTGGATGGTTCAGCGGCCCGAGCAGTTCGACACCATCGTGACGACGAACC
The DNA here is from genome assembly GCA_044866725.1 of Candidatus Limnocylindria bacterium. Lineage (GTDB taxonomy): Bacteria > Chloroflexota > Limnocylindria > P2-11E > P2-11E > CF-39. The sequence continues at coordinate 19,694 of JBIOUD010000184.1, forward strand.
TGTTCGGCGACATCATCACCGACCTCGGTGCGGCGCTCGTCGGCGGGCTCGGCATCGCGGCGTCAGGGAACATCCACCCCGGGCAGACATCGATGTTCGAGCCCATCCACGGCTCCGCGCCCAAGTACGCCGGCAAAGGCATCGCGTCGCCGCTCGGTGCGATCGGGGCGCTCTCGCTGATGCTGCGCCACATCGGTGAGCACGCGGCCAGCGAGGCCGTCGAATCCGCGATCATCGAAGGCGTCCGCAGCGGAGCGGTGAAGGGCGTCGAGGCCGGCGTCCAGCGGACGGACGACGCCGCCGAAGTGATCGCGACCCTCGTCGGAGGCGCGACCGCCCGACGCGACTAGACGCGCGGGATACTCAGCCCGTGCGCAGCGCGGCCTCGCTCATCCTCACTGCCGTCCTGTCCGCGTGCGCGACGGCGAGTCCGTCCGCGACGCCTCAAGCGACGGAGTTCGTCATCCCGACCGCCTCACCCAAGCCGTCGCCGACGACGTTCACGGGCCACTACGGTTTCCTCGTGGCGACGCCCTCCGGCTACGCGGTCCAGCGCGAGGACTCGACGGCGGAGCTCGGGACGTTCGATCTCGAGCCGATCGCCGTCGCACCGGACGGCCGCTTCATCGCGGGGTGGACCCGCGCAGGGACCGAGCTCCAGATCCGCGACGTGCAGCGACCGACGGTCATCGTGCGCAGCACGAAGCTCCCCGACGGCGAGCGCGGGACCGCTGTCACCTGGTCGGTCGACGAGGCCGGCGTGCTGTTCTCGGTGCGCGGCCCGACATGGGGCGCGCTCCGCACGCTCGACGTGACTTCGGCGACGTCGACGCCGAAGGAGCTGGCGCGCTTCGAAGGCGTGACGCTCCGTCCGGCCGTGTGGGACCCGGTCGGCGGGGACTTCGTGTCGGCGCTCATCGTCGACGGTGGCACGGCGACCGAGTACGTCACGATCCGCGGCGCCGACACACCGCAGCGCAAGCTGCTGCCCAGCAAACGCTGGCAGGAGACACCGGCGGTGAGCGGCGATGGCCAGTTCGTCGTCATCGCCGCGCAGGCCGAACCACTGCTCCGAACGTTCCGATCAGACGACCCGAGCTTCATCCTCGAGACGCATGGTCTCAAAGCCGACAGCGGCGCCGCTGCGATCGGGCGGCCGCAGAGCGCGCAGCTCGGCGTCGTGCTCGACCGGCAGTTCTACCTGTGGGATCCAAAGGGCGCGCGCGACCCGTTCACCACCGAGGACCTCTTCGGCATCGTCTGCTTTCGCTTCGACGGGAGCGCCGCGGTCGTGCGGACGGCGAAGGGCCTCGCGCTCCTCGACGTCGCGTCGAAGAAGCTCGCCCCGCTCAGCGGGGACGTGCGCTACGGGATCGCGCTTCCCTGATCCTTACCACTCAACGAGCTTCCAGACCTCGGGCTCGCTGGACTCGCCGATCTCGGCGAACAGGCGCACCGCGCGTTTGAGATGACGCATCGCTTCGGCCTCGCTGCCCTGCGCACGCAGGATGTCCGCGAGGTTGTTGTGCAGCGCGGCCGAGCGGTGCCGATCGCCCAGTGACTCGCAGTCGGACAGCGCCTGAAGAGTCAACTCGCGTGCTCGAGCGAGATCGCCGGCGCGCCGATGGGCGAGTGCGAGGTTGTTCAAAGCGGCGACGTGCGCCTCGCGGTCACCGAGCTCGAGCGCGAGCTGCACGCTCGTCTCGAGGTGGGACCGCGCTTTCGGGCCGCCCGCGCCGAGGATCCCGAGGATGTTGTGGACCTGTGCGAGAGCGCGTTTGTCGTGCGAGCGCTCGGCGAGTCCAAGGGCTTCGGTGGCGAGCCGCTTCGCGCGCGCGCTGTCGCCTGCGCGGTGCGCGGCCAGGCTCCAGTCCGCGACGACGCGCGCCTGATCGCCGGCATTCGCGGCGGCGTTCCGCGCGGAGACATAGTGCCGCTCCGCCTCCACCCAATCCCCCCGACGGTGGTGGACCTGTGCGAGCTTGTGCAAGGTCGCGCCGCGCGCCGCCGCCGGCGCCTTCGCCAGCGCGGCCTGGTAGCTCTGTATCGCGCGGCGGTAGTCGCCATGCAGCGTGTGAACATCGCCGACCGCCTCGGCCGTCGCGGCCGCGCCCGGCGGCTCTGCGCCGGGGAGCGAGCCGGCCTCGATCGCGTCGCGTAGCGCGCGCGTTTCGGCTGCTGGCGCGACGCCGAGCTCTCCATCGAGGAGCCGCACGCACTCGTGGTACTGGCGGAGTGCCGCAGAGCGATCTCCGGTTCTCGCGTAGAGGCGCATGAGCTCGCGATGTGCGGGCTCGTGTAGCGGATCGAACACCAGCCGGCGCTTCAGGTACGCCATCGCTGCGGGCTCGTCGCCGGCCGCCGTCGCGGTGGCGGCGAGCTTCGCGAGCGCGTCGCCGTACTCCGTTCGCAGCTCATCGGACTGCGCGGCCTGCCAATCGTCGAACGCGGTGCTGTCGCGAAGGGAGAAGCCCTCCAGGAAATTGCCGCGGTAGAGCGACGTCGCGTCGGTGAGCCGCCCCTCGCGGATCGTGCGGCGGAACTCGCGGACGTCGACCTGCAGGCCGGTCGGGTCGAGCGCGAGCGTCTCGCCGTCGACGTCGAGCCAGCGATCGCCGAGCGCGGTCCGCAGGACCGAAAGAGTGCGCCGCAGCGCGCCGCGCGCCTTCTGCTCGTCGGCGTCGGGCCAGAGGAACGCGGCGAGCGTCGCGCGGCGCTGGGGCTGATCGGAGACGGCGAGCAGCGCGAGGAGCGCGGTCGCCTTGCGCGTGTCGGTCCGCACCGGCGCGCCACCGATCTCGGCGCGGGGCGCGCCGAGGAGCCAGATGTCGAGACGCGGGTCGCTGAGCCTCGAGCGCGGCCTCGCACGCACGGGCCTGGCGCGCTTCGCGCCTTGCCGCGAATTCCTCAACACCCGCGACGACACCCCGCAACGCTATCCCGTCCGCCGTAACGCTTTCGGGACGGGCCGGACGGCACACTTCGTCCCGTGACCGTTCACGACGCGCGTCGCCTTGCCTGGAGTCTCTGGGTCCTCACCGTCGCGCTCTCACTCGTGACGGCGGCGCTGATCGCGGTCTCGTTCGGCGCGCCGTTGCCGGACAACTGGGGATTCCGCGGATACGCCGCCCTCGCCGGCGCCGCCTTCGCGACCGCTGGTGCACTCATCGCAGCGAGCGAACGCCGCAACGCGGTCGGCTGGCTGTTGTGCGCCGCCGGGGTGATCAGCGCGTTCACCGGGTTGGGCCAGGAGTACGCGACCCGCGCGGTATTCATCGAGCCGCGGAGCCTGCCGGGGGCGGAGTTCGTCGCGTGGCTTGGGGCGTGGATGTGGTTGTTGTTCGTGGCACCGCTCTTCTTCGCCCTCCTGCTCTTCCCCGACGGGCGTCTGCCGAGCTCGCGCTGGCGCGCCTTCGCCTGGCTCCTCGGCGCCACGCTCTCCGTCGCGATCTTCCTGTATGCCCTCCGTCCCGGACCGCTCGAGAACTTCAGCGGGCTCGTGAACCCGTTCCCGGCCGCCGGCGGGCTCGAGCGCGTTCGCTCGTTCGTCGAAGATCTCTCCCCGGTGCTTTTCATCGCGGTCTTCGCGGGTCTCGGTTACGCGCCGTTTGCGCGACGCCGCAGGAGCGGACCGATCGAGCGACAGCAGCTGAAGTGGCTGGCGTTCGCGGGAGCCGTCGTCGCGGGCGGCCTCTTCCTCGTGATCGTCTCGCCGGCTCTCTCCGGTCGATCCCCCTTCAGCCCGCCCGATCCGCAGGGCGCACCAGCGCTCGTGAAGGCCACTGAAGCGCTCGTGATCGTCGCGTTCCTCGCGATACCTGCCGCGATCGGGTTCGCGATCAAGCGCTACCGGCTCTACGACATCGACATCCTGATAAATCGCGCGATCGTGTACGGCGCCACGACGCTCGGGATAGCCGTCGCGTACTTCGGCGGGATCATCCTGCTGCAGACGGTCCTTCGCCCGCTCACCGGCGGCTCCGAGTTCGCGGTCGCCGCATCGACCCTGGCGAGTCTCGCGTTGTTCCAGCCGATGCGCCGACGAATGCAGAACGCGGTCGATCGTCGCTTCTATCGCTCGCGCTACGACGCCGCGCGAACGCTCGACGCGTTCAGCGTGCGTCTGCGGGACGAGGTCGATCTCGACGCCGTGCGGGAAGAGCTCGTCGCCGCGGTCCGCGACGCCGTGCAACCGATGCATACGAGCGTGTGGTTGCGATGACCGACCGGCTCGCGCGCCGACTGGCCTGGGCCCTGTGGCTGCTCACCCTCGCGATCTCACTCGTGACCGCGGCCCTCATCGCGACTTCGTTCGGCGCGGACATACCCGACAACTGGGGGTTTCGCGGGGCGCCAGCACTCGGCGGGATGGCCTTCGCGACCGCTGGGGCGCTCATCGCGTCACGGACCAGACGGAACGCGGTCGGCTGGCTGCTGTGCGGAGGCGGCGTGAGCGGGGCGCTCATGGGCCTCGGCCAGGAGTACGCGACCGCCGCGATGTTCATCAGGCCTGGGAGCCTTCCCGGCGGGGAGCTCGTGGCGTGGATCGGGGGATGGTTCTGGGTGATCAACCAGGGGTTCTTCTTCTACGCGCTCGTCCTGTTCCCCGATGGTCGGCTTCCGAGCGCGCGTTGGCGCCCGTTCATGTTCGTGCCGGCGGCCGCGATGGCACTGGGCACGTTCGTTTTCGCGCTTCGGCCGGGGCCGCTCGAGTTCTTCAGCGGCCTCGCGAACCCGTTCGCCGCGACGGGCACGTTGGAGGTCGTCCGATCGAAGGTCGAACTCCTCGCGCCCCTGCTGTTCTTGCCGGCGATCGCGTGGGCGGGGTACGCGCCACTCAGTCGTTACCGAGGCAGCGGAGCGGTGGAGCGGCAGCAACTGAAGTGGCTTGCGCTCGCGGGCGTGGTCTGCGCCGTCGCGCTCATCGCGTACATCTTGTCGCCCGTGATCGTCGGCCGGTCGCCGCTGAGCCCACCTCTGCCGAGCGGCACACCGGCACTGATCAAGGCATCACAGTCGATCGTCGCCGTCACATTCCTCGCGATCCCCGTCGCGATCGGCTTCGCGATCATGCGCTACCGCCTCTACGACATCGACGTCGTAATCAACCGCGCGCTGGTCTACGGCACGACGACGGCCGGAATCGCGCTCGCGTTCTTTGCCGGCATCGTCATCCTGCAGACGATCCTTCGACCGTTCACGAACGGCTCGGAGATCGCGGTCGCCGTGTCGACGCTCGTCTCGGTCGCGCTCGTGCAGCCGCTACGGCGACGAGTGCGGGACGCCGTCGATCGTCGCTTCTATCGCTCGCGCTACGACGCTGCGCGAACGCTCGACGCGTTCAGCGTGCGTCTGCGCGACGAGGTCGATCTCGATGCGGTACGCGCTGACCTCGTCGCCGCGGTGCGCGAGACGGTCCAACCGACGCACGCGAGCTTGTGGCTGCGGACGCGATGACTCGGACGCGCTGGCTCGTCGTCGCCACGGTCGTGTTCGGTGTGACCTGCACGCTCGCCGGACTCACGCTGCTCGCTCTGTCATGGTCCACGCCGACCCCTGACTCGTGGGGCTTCCGCGGGTTCACGACGATCTTCGCCACCGGCTTCGGTGGCGCGGGCGCGAACCTCGCGTTTCGTCGGCCGACGAACCGGATCGGCTGGGTGCTTCTCTTCTCGGGCACGATGTCGGCGGTCCAGGTGCTGGCCGAGGAGTACGCGATCTACGGCGTCATCGGGCGTGACATGCCACTTCCCGGTGCCGTGTTCGCGGGATGGATGGAGAGTTGGATCTGGCTCGTCGGGGTCGTGCCGATCGTGACGTTCACGCTGCTCCTCTTCCCGAACGGCTCCCTCCCCTCGCCACGCTGGCGCATCGTCGTCTGGCTCGCTGTGATCGATGCGGCGATCGGCGTGTTCTGTCTAGCGTTCGCCGCCGGGCCGCTGAACAACGCGCCATTCATCGAGAACCCCTATCCGCTTCTCGCCCACGACATCGGCCAGCCCATCTGGGTCAGCGCCTTCATCGGGGTGATGTTCCTGGCGCTGGCATCGGCAGCATCCGCAGGCGTGCGTTATCGGCGCGCGGCGGGGATCGAACGGCAGCAGATGAAGTGGCTCGCATTCCAGGCCGCCGTGCTCGCTGTCGCGACCGTCCTGACGTCCTTCGCGCAGATCTTCGCGCCCGACCTGAAGATCGTGCAGGTCGTCTTCATCCTGTCGATCGCGCTCATGCCGCCGGCCATCGGGATCGCGGTGCTGCGCTACCGCCTGTACGACATCGACGTGATCATCAACCGCGCGCTCGTGTACGGCGCGACGACCGCCGCGATCGGTGCCGCGTTCTTTGTCGGCATCGTCGTGCTCCAGGCCGCGCTGCGGCCGATCACCGGCGGCTCGGAGGTGGCCGTGGCCGCATCCACGCTGCTCTCCTTCGCCCTCTTTCAGCCGATGCGCCGCGCGATGCAGTCGACCGTCGACCAGCGGTTCTATCGCGCGCGCTACGACGCCGCGCGGACGCTCGACCGCTTCACGAGTGACCTCGCTGGCGAGGTCGACCTGACCGCGGTGCGCGCGAGCCTCATCGACGCGGTCGGTGAGACCGTGCAGCCGACACACGCGTCGGTATGGCTGCGATGAGCGAGCGGGTGCTTCGAGCGTTGAGCGGCGCGATCGTCATGCTCAGCGTGATCCTCGCGATCTCAGCGAGCACGTTCGCCTGGCTGAACCGCGACACCTCGATCCCGAGCAACTGGACGCTCGGGTCGGCTGCGCTCGACATCATTTTCCCGATCGCCGCGCTGACCATGACCTTCGTGGCAGTGCTCATCGGACGCCGTGACCCGCGCCACATCGTCGCGTGGATGTTCCTGCTCCTCGGCGGCGGCGCCGAGCTGCTACTCGTCACGCAGTCGTACGGCATCTACGGGACGATGACCGCTCCCGGTTCGCTGCCGTCAGCGGGTGTCTTCCTCTGGCTCGCGACGTGGACGTGGTCGGTGCCCATCGGCGCGCTGGTCGTCGCACTCCTCGTCTTTCCGAGCGGCCGACCGGTCGGACCGCGCTGGTGGGCCGTGGCGTGGACCGCGGTCATCGCGGGCGCGCTGCAGGGCTTCGCCGACGCCTTCCGCACGCCGATCTACTTCGCGGACGCCGGTCTCGTCACACCGCTCGGCACGCCCTTCACGCTCGACGTCCTCGACCCGATCTCGATCGTCGGCAGCGTCGCGTGGGCGGTGGCGACCCTCGCCGCGGCGGCGAGCCTGGTCATCCGATTCCGGCGCGCGTCGGGCGTCGAGCGGCTGCAGCTGAAGTGGGTCGCGCTCGGCTTCGGCTCCGCCGCGGTCGCGATCGTGCTCGCGAGCGCGATCTACGCGTACCCCGGGCTCGCTGCGGTGTCCGGGGCCATGGGAGCACTTGGCATCCTACTGATCCCGATCAGCGCCGCGGTGGCGATCCTCCGATACCGCCTCTACGACGTAGACGTCGTCATCGAACGAACTCTCGTGTACGGCACGCTCTCCGCGAGCGTCGCGGGGACGTACTGGGTGCTCGTGATCTCGCTGCAATCCGCCCTTCGGCCGCTCACCGGGGGTGGCGAGATCGCCGTCGCGGGGTCGACGCTCGCCACGCTCGCGCTCGTCCAGCCGCTGCGGACCCGCATCCAGAACGCCGTCGACCGTCGCTTCTATCGCGCCCGGTACGACGCGGCGCGCGCGGTCGACGCCTTCAGCGTCAGGCTGCGGGACGAGGTCGCGCTTGACGCGGTTCGCGGAGATCTCCTCGAGGCCGTCGGCAAGACGGTCCAGCCGGCGACCGCCTCGCTCTGGCTCCGTAACGATTCCCGGACGGTCGTTGAATAGAAAGGACGGGAGATGATGACGCTCACCAGGACCTTCCGGCGCGTGATCGGGCGCGGCGACGCGAGCGCATCAACGCCAGCCGCGCGTCCGCAGAGCCGCTCGCGCGTGCTCGAGACGGCGCCGGTCGACATCGCGCCGAACGACCCGATCCTCTCGTATTTCCACGCCGGCTCCGGCGCCGTCGCGATAGACGAGCTCCACCTCGACTCGCCGGCGGTGAGCGCGCTGCGCGCGGCGGGCGTGAAGCTGGTCGTGCCGCTCATCAGCCAGGGCGAGCTCATCGGTCTTTTGAATCTCGGACGGCGTCTCTCGGACCAGGACTACTCGGCCGACGACCGCCGCTTGCTCGAGAAGCTCGCCGCGCAGGCCTCGCCCGCGGTGCGCGTCGCGCAGCTCGTGCGCGAGCAGGAGGCCGAGGTCCGCGCGCGTGAGCGCATCAATCAGGAGCTCCGCGTCGCGCAGCTCATCCAGCAGCAGTTCCTCCCGAAGACGCTGCCCGACCTACCGGGTTGGCAGGTGGCGGCGTTCTACCGCGCCGCGGCCGAGGTCGGCGGCGACTTCTACGACTTCATCGATCTGCCCGAGGGCAAGATCGGGCTCGTCGTCGGCGACGTGAGCGGTCACGGCGTGCCTGCCGCGCTGGTGATGGCGACGACGCGAAGCGTGCTCCGCACCGAGGCGCCGCGTCTGGTAGCTCCGGGACGCGTGCTCGAGCGCGTGAACGAGTTCCTCGACGCCGACATCCCCGAGAACATGTTCGTCACGTGCCTCTACGCGGTCCTCGATCCGAAGACCGGCACGCTCACCTACGCGAACGCTGGCCACGACCTGCCGTATGTTCGGCGCGGCGCCGCCGTCGAGGAGCTGCGCGCCACGGGCATGCCGCTCGGCGCGATGCCCGACATGCGCTACGTAGAGAAGGAGACGACGCTCGGGCCGGGCGACGTGATCCTGCTGCACTCGGACGGTTTGGCAGAGGCACACGACCCGTCGCGCGCGATGTTCGGCTTCGGCCGGATGCGCACCCTCGTCGGCCGGCTGGGCATCGGGCACGAGCTCATCGACGGCCTCATGGACGAGCTCGGGCGCTTCACCGGCCCGGCCTGGGAGCAGGAGGACGACATCACTCTCGTCACGCTCGCGCGCTCGGCCGGCCCGACCGGCGAACACGTCCTGGTCGAGTTCCACGAGCCGAGCGTCACGGGGAACGAGCGAAAAGTAATGGAGCGCGTCGCGGCGGCGATCGTCGGCGTTCGGCTCGACCCAAGGCGCTACGAGCGACTGAAGACCGCGGTCGCCGAGGCGGCGATGAACGCGATCGAGCACGGCAACCACGGGGATCCGGATCTGCCGGTGCACGTGCGCGTCGCCGTCTCCGCAAGCGAGCTCGTGGTGCGCATCGTCGACAACGGCGGTGGCAAGGACATTCCCGAGCCGGAGACGCCGGACCTCGAGGCGAAGCTCGCGGGGCTGCAGAAGCCGCGCGGCTGGGGCCTCTTCCTCATCAAGAACATGGTCGACGACCTGCGCACGCATACGACCGAGACGCATCACACCGTCGAGCTCGTCATGCGGCTCGACGAGAAGGGAGCGGACCGATGACCACAGAGACGAGCGCGGTGCGCTACGTGGGAGGCACGGCGGTCGTGGACCTTCCGCCGCAGATCGATAGCACCGCGGAACACTCGCTGAGCGGCGCATACGCGGCGGCGGCCGAGCACGGATCGAAGACGGTCCTGCTGAACTTCGCGGGCGTCGACTTCCTCTCGAGCACCGGGATCGCGCTCATCGTTGGGATCCTTGCGCGAGCGCGGAAGGATGGACGCGCGATCAGCGCGGCCGGGCTCAGCGACCACTACCGGGAGATCTTCGAGATCACGCGACTGTCGGACTTCATGGCGATCTATGCCGACGAGAACGCAGCGTTGAAGGGTGGGAAGTAGATGACCGCAGCAGCGACGAATACCTTGGCCGACCGTATCGACGAGCGCACGATCGTGATCCGTGTACGGGGGGAGGTGACCGCTGCCTCTGAGCAGCCGCTCATGGCCGCGTACGGCCAGGCCGGCGAGAAGACGCGCGTGATCGTGCTCGACTTCTCGCACCTCGAGTACATGAACAGCGGTGGGATCGGCCTGCTCGTGACGCTCCTCGTGCGGGCGAAGCGCCAGAAGCAGCAGCTCCTGGCCTGCGGGCTGAACGACCACTACAAGCAGATCTTCGAGCTCACCCGCCTCGACGAGGCGATCGGGATCCACGACACCGAAGAGGCCGCGGTCGCGGCGGCGAACGCGTAACGGAGGGCGACATGGCACGCGATGACGCGAACTGGGCAAAACCGGTCAGGCAGCTCGAGGCAGCGGACGTCGCCGGCGCGTGGAACGCCAACGTGCGCGGTCGGCGGCTGAATGCGGCGAACGGTGGATTCGGGCGCCTCTTCCAGAAGACCTTCGCGGTGTCGCTTGTCGATGCGAGCGTGACCCCGCAGGACGTGATCAAGACCTGGAAGACGCACTTCGCCGAGTTCTGGCCGAAGGGACAGCGGATGTTCCTACCGGCGGGCGGCATCGCGCCGGGCGAGATCGGGCTCATCAACGCCAGCGTCCCGGGAACGCCGACGATGGCCACGGGGGTGCTCGTCATCTACGCGGACGACGAGTCCTTCAGCTTCATGTCGCCGGAGGGTCACCCGTTCGCGGGCCCGTTGACGTTCAGCGCGTTCCAGGAAGAGGGCGTGACCGTCGCGCAGGTGCACGAGCTCACGCGGGCGAGCGACCCGTTCTGGGAGCTCGCGATGATGATGCCCGTGCTCGGGGAGCGGATGCAGAACGACATCTGGCGCTCGACGCTCCGCAACCTCGCGCTGCGGTTCGGCGTGACGGATCCCGCGGTGCGCTCGAAGATCGTCTGCGTCGATAACCACCGGCAGTGGCGCAACGCGAAGAACATCTGGCAGAACGCGGCGATCCGCTCGAGCCTGCGAGCTCCGGCGCGCTGGCTCGGGAAGGGGTAGGAGGAAGCAGGCGCGCGCTTGAGATCGCCGCTGCTTCCAAGCGGGCAGGCGCAGCTCGTTCTCGAGCTGCGCCAGCCAACCCGACTGCGAACGTCAGCGCTTGACGAAGAGCATCGCGATGCGTCGCAGGGCCCACCAGGTCACGAGGAACGCACCCGCCTCGAGCGTGAAGCTGTGGAACTTGTAGAGCTGCTCGGCGACGACGAACGAGATCGCGAGGGTCACCAGAGTGACGACGGTGACGGTGGTCGGCGTGATGTCGAGGAGCGCGTAAACCTTTTCCATGGCGGCGGAGTCTAGCGAGGACGGCGGCGGGACGCGCTGGTGGGACAATTGGAGGGCGCCGCGGTGCGGCGCCGGGAGCACATCGTGAAAGACGTAGTCATCATCGACGGCGCGCGCACGCCGTTCGGCACATTCGGCGGCGCCCTGCGCGACACCTCGGCCACCGACCTCGGCGTCATCGCGGCGCGGGCCGCGCTGGAACGCTCGAAGGTCGACCCGAAGCAGATCGACCAGGTCATCTTCGGCAACGTCCTGCAGACGTCGGGCGACGCCGTATATCTCGCACGGCACATCGGCCTGAGATCCGGTGTCCCGAAGGAGGTCCCTGCGCTCACCGTGAACCGGCTGTGCGGCTCGGGGCTGCAGGCGATCCTCCTCGGCGCGCAGGAGATCCAGCTCGGGCAGGCCGACTTCGTCCTGGCCGGCGGCACCGAGAACATGAGCATGGCGCCGCACCAGATCCGCGGCGCGCGCTGGGGACTCTCGCTCGGCGAGCAGAAGCTCGAGGACTACCTCTGGGTCGCGCTCGTCGACTCGTACAACGGGCTCGGCATGGCGAACACCGCCGAGAACCTCGGCCGGAGGTACGGCATCACGCGCGACGCGGCCGACGAGTTCGCGTACCGCAGCCACAAGCTCGCCGCGAAAGCGCGTGAGGACTGTCGGTTCTCGAAGGAGATCGTTGCCGTCGAGGTAAAGCAGAAGAAGGGCACGGTCACCGTCGACAAGGACGAGCACATCCGGCCGAACACCAATCTCGAGGACTTGCACAAGTTGGTGGCCCGTTTCGAGAAGGACGGCACCGTCACGGCGGGGAACGCGTCGGGCATCAACGACGGCGCCGCGGCGCTCGTCGTCGCGTCGGCGGAGGCCGCGCAGAAGGCGGGACTCAAGCCGATCGCGCGCATCGTCTCAGGCGGCGTGTGCGGCGTCGACCCGGACATCATGGGCATCGGCCCGGCGCCGTCGTCCCGTCAGGCGCTCGCGCGGTCCGGCAAGAAGATCGAAGATATGGATCTCGTCGAGATCAACGAGGCGTTCGCGACGCAGTACCTCGCGGTCGAGAAGGACCTCGGTCTCGATCGGAACAAGACGAACGTGAACGGCGGCGCTATCGCGCTCGGGCACCCGCTCGGCGCGTCCGGCGCACGTCTCGCGCTCACGCTCGCGTACGAGCTGCGCGAGCGAGGGGGAACGTACGGCCTCGCGTCGCTGTGCATCGGAGGCGGCCAGGGCATCGCGGCGATCATCGAGCGCGTGAACTAGCCGGCGCGCGCTCCGTTCCAAAACTCGACGACCGCGACCTGCGCGACCGCCGCGGCGCGGTTCGGCGCGCCGAGTCGTTTGAGCACGTTCGTCATGTGCTTCTGCGCCGTCGCGGTCGTGATACCGAGCTCGCGCCCGATCTGCTTGTCCGATGCGCCCTTCGCGACGAGCCGGATGACGTCGCGCTGACGAGGTGTGAGACCGATGGCGCGGCGCAGCTCCGGCGTGACGACCGCGAGCTGCTCGGTGATCCAGGTCCCGAGCACCTCGCGTCCGTACGCGGGCTGGCCGCGTAGGGCGCCCTTGATGGCACGTCGCAGCGCCTCCGGCGCGAGCGACGTCGTCAGGTAGCCGAAGGCCATCGCGCCGATCGCGCGGCGGGGTTCGCTCGCGTGGCCGGGCGACGCGACGATGACCGTCGGCGCCATCGGCGCCAGCGCCGCGACGTCGCTCCATGGCGGC
>JBIOUD010000185.1:0-9962 GCA_044866725.1 Candidatus Limnocylindria bacterium
GCAGGTGCACCGCTCGAAGCGCGCCTGACCGGGACGTGCGCGGCGCAGGTCGGCGCCGTCGAACTTGCAGTCGCGGAAGAGGCTGGGCGGTGTCGTGGTGAAGAGCTGCTCATAGCGTCGGTTGAAGCGGATCATCCGGAAGTCGCAGCTGACGAAGAGACAGCCCGCGAGCGCGAACTTGTCGAAGCGCGCCTTGCGGAAGTCGACGCCGCGGAGCGTCGCGCGGTTGATCGCGACGATACGGTCGGGCGCGTTCTCGGGCAGGACCTCGGCGCCGGGATCACGCCCCGCGGGTCGGTGTCCGCCCTCCGGCTCGCTCTCGGACGATGAGTCCGGGCGCGGCTCGTTCGGGTTGTTACGTTCGCTGGCCGGCTGGGACACTGCGGCCCGGCGTGAGCTGACCTTCAGCGCTCGCTTTGGGCGCTTTCTCCGAATACGGCTCCTTGCCGTTCTCGATGAGGATCTTGTCGATCTCGCGCATGAGCGCGTCCATGAGCTCATTCTCGGGATACGTGCCGACGACCTTGCCCTTGCGGAAGAGCGCGCCCTTCCCCACTCCGCCGGCGATGCCGACGTCGGCGTCCTTCGCCTCGCCGGGTCCGTTCACCTCGCAGCCCATGACCGCCACCTTCATCGGGGTGGGCAGCGCGCGCAGGCGCTCCTCGGCGACTTTCGCGAGCGGGATGAGGTCGATGTCCGCGCGCCCGCACGACGGGCACGCGACGAGCGTGAGCCCCTGGTCGCGCAGGCCGAGCGACTTCAGGATGTCGAAGCCCGCACCGACCTCGCGCACCGGATCCTCGGAGAGCGAGACGCGGATCGTGTCGCCGATGCCCTCGTACAGGAGGACGCTCATCCCGGCGGTCGAGCGGATCGATCCCGTGACGAGCGTGCCCGCCTCGGTCACCCCGAGATGGAGTGGATACGGCACGAGCTTCGCGAGACGGCGGTACGCGGCGACCATGACCGGGACCTCGAACGCCTTCACCGACACGACGATGTTGTCGAAGTCGAGATCCTCGAGGATCTTGATCTCGCTCATCGCGAGGTCGACCATGCGCTGCGCCTCGTCGCGGATGTCGCCGGGCTGGCGGTCGCCGATCGAGCCGTGGTTCACGCCGATGCGGATCGGCGTGCCCTGCTCCTTCGCCTTCTTCACGACCTCGCGCACGCCGTCCTTGTTGTGGATGTTGCCGGGATTGAGCCGGAGCTTGTGGATCTTCGCGTCGAGCGCCATGAGCGCGAGCCGGTAGTCGAAATGGATGTCGGCGACGAGCGGCAGGATCGAACGGCGCACGAGCTCCTTCAGGGCCTCCCCGGCCCGCTTGTCCGGCACCGCGACGCGCGCGATCTCGCACCCGGCTTCCTGGAGCTGCTCGATCTGACGGATCGTCGCCGGGATGTCGTGCGTGAGGGTCGTGCACATCGACTGCACCGCGATCGGTGCGCCGTCGCCGATCGCCGTCCCCCCGACCCAGACGCGCTTCGACTTGCGGCGCGGACGGGGTCCGACGCGGTCTTCGGGCAGGTTCAGGTCGATGGACATCGGGCTGTTCACGACATCAAGTGTACGTGCGTCTCCGTCGTGAGACGCTCGTACTCTGCGTTGTGCTGACGGCTGCCGGACCGGCTGCGTTGGCGATTCTCAGACGGGAGGCGAACATGAACGGCGCGATCCTGTACGTCGACCGCTCGCAGGTGCGCCCCGGGAAACTCGATGACGTGAAGGCCGCGATCCGCTCGCTCGTCGACCTGGTCGAGCCACGCGAGCCGCAGCTCCTCGCGTATTCCTTCTACCTCGACGAGGCCGCGCAACGGATGACGGTCGTCGCGGTGCATCCGAACGCCGCGTCGATGGAGCTGCACATGGATGTCGGTGCACCGGGCTTCCGGCGATTCGAGGGCCTGGTCGACCTGTACTCCATCGAGGTCTACGGAATTCCGAGCGAAAGAGTGCGCGAACAGCTCGCCGAGAAAGCCCGGCTGCTCGGTGCTTCAGCGCGCATCACGATCCAAGAGCAGTACGCCGGCTTCACTCGACGGGCACTGATCGCGGCTCCCTGAGGTATGCGACGGTTCGCGCCGGGCGCGAGCGTCGTCTGGCGCTCGGTCGATCGGGACAAACGGCTCGTCCAGACGGTCTGGCCGTGGACCGTGGTTCGCGATGACGAGGACGGGATCGTGCTGTTCATGCCCAGCGGCACCGTCGGCAAACAGCGGACCGGAACGCGCGGCGGTCCCCGCGACCGGATGCTCCTCGAGTGGGACGGCGGCCATCGCGACGTGACGTGGCACAGCACGAACGTCATCCGGCTCTACCGCGAGGGCGACGCCTACTCGATCTGGATCGCGCGGGACGACACGAGCGGCGCGCTGCTGTGGCGTTACATCAACCTTGAGGCACCGTGGCTCCGCACGCCGATCGGTTTCGACTCACGTGACAACTACCTCGACCTGTATTCGGAGCGCGACGATGAGTGGCACTGGAAGGATGAGGACGAGGTCGAGTGGCTCCTCGAGCAGGGCCGCATCGACCGCGCCTTCGCCGATGCGACGCGACGAGCTGGCGAACTCGCCCTCGCGCGAGTCGAGGCGGGCCAGAGCATGCTTCGTCCCTCGTGGTCAGCGTGGCAGCCCGATCCGTCATGGACGGTGCCGAGCCTGCCACGCTCCTGGCGCGAGTTCGAGCCAACGGCCTGAGGGCTCGCCTCGCGAGCTAAGGCGACTCCGTTCCGAGTGCGCGTGTCAGCTGCCGAACGTGCGCGCGTTCGTGCCCTGCGACCCACTGCGCGTAGAACAGCGCGGTCCGCTCACGCGGCGGTCCGCCGCCGGTGATGATCGCGGTGCGTGACCAGCTGCGACGCGGAAGGGCCGCGAGGTACCGAAGGAGGCGCGCTCGTTGCGCCCTGAATGCGCGGAACGATGGAGCGAACTCTTCGCCGTAGTCGCCGCGCCGCTGCAGCGCGCGTGGATCGATCGCACGCAGCGTCGGCGTCGGCGTTGCGAGCATCGCGCGGATGAACTCGCCGCGCGCGTCCGAGACCGACCGCACGTGCGCGAGCACATCGTTGATCGACCACACGCCGAGGATCGGCGTCTTGTTCAGGCGCGCGGCCGGGAGGTCTCGCGTGACCGCGGCGATCGAACGGGGGTTCTCCGCGAGGATGGCGAGCACTTCATCGACCGTGAGCGGCTTGCCGCGGCTCTCGTACGGTTGGGTCTTCGTGGTCGTCGAGATCCGACGCCGTCCAGCGGGGCTCGTGCTCGCGCGCGAGGTAGCTATGCGCTCGCTCCGGTGTAGTTACGCAGCCCGATGCGCCAGAACCACGACGCCGCCGCGACCGCCGCGGTCGTCCCGACGAGCATCCCGAAGAACGTCTCGATGGCCATCCGACCGGAGATCGCCTCGGCCGGCACGGTGACGGCGATGCCGATCGGCACGACCGTCGCGAGCGTGAAGCGCAGCCAGCCCGGGTAGAGGTCGATCGGGAAGCGACCGGCGTCCGTGAACGCCCAGAAGATCGCCATGATGTTGTCGATCCGCACGAACCAGAACGACAGCGTCACCAGCGTGAGCAGCAGCGCGTACACGCAGAGGACGCCGCACACGAGCGTGATCGCGAACGACACGAGCGACCAGAGACTCACGCTCTCACTCAGCATGTAGAGGCCGACCGCGACGACGACAAAGCCCATGATCAGATCGGCGAAGCGGATCAGCGCGAAGTGGCGCGTCGAGAGGAGCAGCTGCGCGTTCGCGGGCTTGAGCAGCGTGAAGTCGAGCGTCCCCATGCGCACGTGCTCCATGAGCTTCTCGAACGACGGTGAGAAGACGATGTTCACGCCACCCTGGATGAGGTAGTAGACCCCGGTGAGCGCGATCATCTGCGGCAGCGTCCAGCCATTGAGCGAGCTCGTGTGGCTGTACAGGACGAGCACGGCGCCGAGGCTCGTGCCAATGACGAGCAGCATTTCGACGACCGCGAGCATCATGTTCACGCGGTAGGCGATCTCGTTCTTCAGCTCCGCGGCCATGAACGTGCGGATGATCCGCAGGTAGCGGATCAAGCGCCCACCGCCTGGTACGCACCGAGCCCGCGGCGCCAGATCCACGCGAACGCCACGCACGTGACCGCGAGCCATGCGGCCTGCCCGCCGAGGATGAGCAGCGCCTGATCGAGCGTGACGCTGCCGCGCAGGATCTCGGTCGGCGCTCCGATCATGTACCAGAACGGCAGCGCGTACGACATGACCTGCAGCCATCCCGGCACCAGGCCGATCGGCGCGATCTGCCCCGCGAACACGAACGACGCGCGCTGGAACAGCGTGTTCGCGGTGCGCATGCGCGTCGCCCAGAACGCGAGCGCCGCGATGACCCAGTTGAACATGAAGAGGAGCGCGGCCGCGAGGATCACGCTCGGGATGAACACGAGCACGTGCCAGAGCTGCGTGTGGTAGATCGCGCCGAACGAGATCGAGACGAGGATGAGGACCACGCCGAGCACTGGCAGCGTGTTCAGCTTGAAGACGAGGTTCTCGACCACGCTGTAGTGCAGCGGGTGCAGCGGCCGCAGCAGCTTCGCCGATAGGCGGCCCTGGTTCACCTCGAACTCGAACTCGTGAGAGTTCCACGCCATCGTGAGCTGGCTCACGAAGGTCATGCACACGTAGTACGCCGCGAAGTCCCCCACCTTGTACCCGGCGATGTCGCCGCCCTGCGCGATCGCGACGGCGACCCAGGCCGCGAGGAAGATGACCGGCCGGATGATCGCGAAGAGCATCCACAGGAGCGACTGGATCCGGTACTGCGCGGCCTGCTGGAACCCAGCGAGGAGGAGCGCGCGGTAGATGCGGGCGAGCGTCATCTAGCGGCCGCCGGCTCGCGCTCCTCGGTGCCAAAGGGATGGTCGCCCGAGAACACGCGGTCGATGACCTCTTCGATCGCGGGGTCCTCGAGCGTGAGGTCGGCGAGATCGGGACCGAGGTCGCCCACGATGCGCGCGGTCTGGTCCGCGGCCATCGCGCGCGGGACGCGGAGCGTCACGCGGCCGGCGTCGCGCGAGACGACTTCTCCGTACTTCGACAGGTCGGCGTCCGCCGCGCCGTTTCGCAGCGTCGCGGCGACGAGCTTGTACGGCGCCATGCGCTCGGCGAGGTCAGCCAGGCCGCCGTCGTAGAGGATCTTTCCGTGGTGGATGACGATGACGCGCTTGCAGAGCGCGACGATGTCGTCCATGTAGTGACTGGTGAGGAGCACGGTCGCGCCGGTGCGCCTGTTGAGCTCGCGGACGAAGCCGCGGATGCGCACCTGCATCGACACATCGAGGCCGAGCGTCGGCTCGTCGAGGAAGACGACCTCCGGCGCGTGCAGCAGACCCGCGGCGAACTCGACCTTCATGCGCTCGCCGAGCGAGAGCTGACGGACCGGCTTGTGGATGAGCGGCCCGAGGTCGAGGAGCTCGACGAGATCGTCGAAGCGCCGCTGGTACGACTTGTCGTCGATGCGGAAGATCTCCTTGTGCACGAGGAACGAGTCCGCCGCCGGTATGTCCCACACGAGCTGGGTGCGGTTGCCCATGAGGAGCGTCATGCGCCGCAGGTACTCGTCGCGGCGCTCCCACGGGGTGAAGCCGAGCACCGTGGCGGCCCCCGACGTCGGGTGCAGCAGACCCGACAGCATCTTCAGCGTGGTGGTCTTACCCGCGCCGTTCGGGCCGAGGAAGCCGACGACCTCGCCGCGCTCGATCGCGAAGTCGATGCCCGCGACCGCAGGCACCTCCTTGAACTTCCGGTTCACGAGGGAGCGCAGGGTCGCGCCGAGACCGCTCTCGCGCTCGTGGACCTTGTAGATCTTGCGGAGGCCGCTGACCTCCACGACTCGGTCACTCATCGGGACGGTGAGCGTATCGCGGCGCGCTCGACTCGCGAACTGTGTCGTTCGCGACGCTGCTTAGCCGCCGACGACGCGGCGGATATCGGAGATCGAGACGACGACGAGCAGTGCGAGGAGCAGCACGAACCCGACGGCGTGAATGGCCGCTTCGAGCTGCGGCGACATCCGCTTGCGGAAGATGCCGGCGATGAGCACGAAGAGGAGACGGCCGCCGTCGAGCCCGGGGAACGGGACGATGTTGAGCACGGCGAGGTTCACGGAGAGCACGCCGATGAGCTTCAGCAGCGTCGGGAGCCCGAGCTGCGCGACCTGCCCGGTCACCACGAAGATCTGGATCGGACCGCCGACCTGCGGGCCGTCGCCGCCGCCGGCTCGCGACGAGATGATCTGACCGGGGATCGCCGCGATCTGGCCGACGACGTCGCCGGTCAGCTGCCACGCCTGGACGACGGCCTCCGGCAGCGAGACGGAGACGGGGCCCTGCACGTCCTCAAGGCGGATCCCGAGCGGACCCTCGCCCTCCGGCGGCTCGAGCCGCGGCACCGCGCGGATCGTCGCGATGGGACGGCCGTTTCGCTCTATCTCGAGCGCGACCTCCTTCTCGGTGCGCGCCTGCTGCCGTACGTACGCCACGAGATCGCTCGACTTTGTCACCGAGCGCCCGTCGATGGTCCGCACGATGTCGTTCACCTGGATGCCGGCCTTCTCCGCGGGCGATCCGGCCGCGACCTGGTCGACGCGGACGTCGCCCGTCGCTCCGGTCGTGCCGGTCGCGAACGCGATCGTGAGCACGAGGAGCGCGAGTACGACATTCATCGTCACGCCGGCGACGAGGACGATGGCCTGCGACCACCAGGGCTTCGACGTGAACGCCCGCGGGTCGCCCTCGCCTTCCTGATGGATCGCGAAGTCGTCCTGGCCGAGGATGCGCACGTAGCCGCCGAACGGGATCGCGCGCACGGTGTAGTCGATCTCGCCCTTGCGCCAGCCGACGAGGCGCGGCCCGAACCCGATCGCGAACTCGAGCACCTTCATGCCGAGAGCGCGCGCGGTCGCGTAGTGACCGAACTCGTGGACCGCGACGATGAGCGTGAACGTGACAAGGAAGAGGAGGAGCGTACGGAGGCCGTCGAGGTTCATCGGAGCGCCGGCTCCGCGGCGAGGGCGTCACGCACCGAACGGTCGATCGACATGATGTCCGCGAGCGTCGGCGCCGCGGCGTTCGCCGCGCTCGCGCCGAGCGCGGCGCCCCTGCGCAGGAGCGGGGCGATATCCGTGAAGCGGATCTCCGCGCGCAGGAACCGTTCGACCCCGATCTCATCGGCCGCCGAAAGCCCGATCGTGGCGCCGGCGTTCGTCGAGCGCGCCGCGTCCAGGACCGCGGAGAGCGCTGGATAGCGCTCGAGATCTGGCGCGCCCGTGAACCGCAGCGTTCGCGCGGTCGACCAGTCGATGCTCCGCGCAGGCGACGGCGCGTGCTCCCAGAGGAGCGCGTACTGGATCGGCAGACGCATGTCCGGCTCGGCGAGCTGCGCCTTCACGCTTCCGTCTACGAACTCGACGAGCGCGTGGACGACGCTCTCGGGGTGGATCACGATCTCGATCTTCTCGTAGGGGATGTCATACAACCACCGCGTCTCGATGACCTCGTAGCCCTTGTTCGCGAGCGTGGCCGAGTCGATGGTCACCTTTGGCCCCATCTTCCACGTCGGATGGCGTAGCGCCTCCTCCGCGGTCACGTCGGCGAGCGAGGCGAGGCTGCGCTCGCGGAACGGCCCGCCCGACGCGGTGAGGAGGACGCGGCGCACGTCCGCGATCTTCTCGCCGGTGAGGCATTGCCACAGCGCGCAGTGTTCGGAGTCGACCGGACGAAGCCGATCCCCTGCACCGCCGACCAGGGGCGCGACAAGATGCCCGCCCGCCACGAGCACCTCCTTGTTCGCGAGCGCGACGCGCTTCCCCGCCTCGAGCGCGGCGATCGTCGGTTTGAGGCCCGCGATCCCCGGCGTCGCGACGAGCACGAGGTCCACGTCGGGACGCGTCGCCATGTCGCAGAGCGCGTCGTCACCGTCACGCGCGTGCACCGCGGTCACGTCCGCTCCTGTCTCACGCGCGAGGTGGCTCACGCCGTCCTCGTCGCGCCCGGCGGCGAGGGCGACGACACGCAGCCGATCGCGATGCGCCGAGACGACGTCGAGCGCCTGTCGCCCGATCGAGCCAGTCGCCCCGAGGATCGCCAGGCGTGTGATCACGTCACCCACGTTCCCATCATCCCACCCGGGCCGTCTCACTCATGTACGCACGAGCGCAAGCACGAGTGCCACGGCGGGTGCGACGAAGATGAGACTGTCGATGCGGTCGAGGACACCGCCGTGGCCCGGGAACAGGGTGCCGGAGTCCTTCGCTCCCGCGACCCGCTTGATCGCGGACTCGAAGAGGTCCCCGGCGAAGCCGGCCGGCCCGACGAGCCCCGCGAGGAGCAGCGCCGGCCCGGTGTTGAGCCCGGCCGACACGGCGATGAGCAGCGCGACGACCGCGGCCGCACCGAATCCCGCGAGCGTGCCCTCCCACGTCTTGCCGGGGCTGATCGTCGGCGTGATCCTGCGGCTCCCGAAGCGAACGCCGACGAGATACGCGGCGCTGTCGGCGGCCCACGTCGGCACGAGCGCGAGCAAGAGCCACACCGGGAGGTCGCCGAGCCAGCCGCGCGTCGCGTCGTCGTTCGCGAGCCAAAGCTCGATGAGGAATCCGAAGCCGAGACCGACGTACGCGGCGCCGGCGAGCGTGAACACCGCGCCGAGGATCCCCGGGATCGGCCGGCCACGTGCGGCCTGTCGCATGAGCGCGAGGATCGTGATGACGCCGAACGCGACGACGATGAAGAGGACCGTCGTGGTCAGCGGCAGCAGGCGGTACGCGAAGACGTGCGCGGTGACGAACGCGAGCGTGAGCAGGATGCCGAGGGCCCACGGCTGGTACGCGCGGTAGCGGAAGAGCCCGCGCAGCTCGATGTACCCGAGCGTCGCGAGGATCGCGACGAGGACCGCGAAGACCGGCCAGGGCGCGAAGAGCGCGGAGAGCACGACGACGCCATAGACGATCGCAGTCACCGTTCGTCGCTCCAGGTCGGCTGGCGCGGTGTTTGGCCTTGTCCTATCGACCAAAGCGGCGCTCGCGTTCGGCATACGACGCGATCGCGTCGTCGAGGTCCTTCACCGCGAAGTCCGGCCAAAGCACCGGCGTCGCCCACATCTCCGCATACGCGACCTCCCAGAGGAGGAAGTTCGAGACGCGCAGCTCCCCGCCGGTGCGGATGAGGAGATCGGGGTCGGGATGACTGGGCGCGTAGAGGCGGCTCGCGATCGCGGCCTCGTCGACCTTATCGGGCGTGACGCCGTCGGCGACGAGCTTCTTCACCGCGTCGACGACCTCGGCGCGGCCGCCGTAGTTGAAGGCGAGCGTCATGACGCCGTCGCTGCACTGCTCGGTCGCCTTCACGCCTCCGGCGATGGCCTTCTGCAGACCCGGCGAGAGCTCATGCAGCCGGCCGATGACCTCTAGGCGGACGTTGTCCCTCACGAGCGTGGCCGTCTCGTTCTGGATCGTCTGCTCGAGAAGGCCCATGAGGCCGGTGACCTCTTCCGGCTCGCGCGACCAGTTCTCGGTGGAGAAGCTGTACAGCGTGAGGTACTCGACGCCAAGCTCGCGCGCGTGCCGCAGCGTGCGTCGGATCGTTTCGACGCCGGCGCGATGCCCGGCGATCGCGGGAAGATGACGCGAGCGCGCCCACCTGCGGTTCCCGTCCATGACGATGGCGATGTGACGGGGGACGGTCAGGCTATACCTCGAGGATCTCTTTCTCTTTGCTGGAGCCGATCTCGTCGGCCATGAGGATGTAGCGGTCGGTGACCTTCTGGAGCGCCTGCTCGGCACGCTTCACCTCGTCGGTGGTCACGCCGGCGCTCTTCTCCTTCGACTTCATCTCCTCATGTGCCTTCCGACGAAGGGTGCGTATCTCGACGCGGCCTTCCTCCACTTTCTTGTGGAGCAGCTTCACGAGATCGCGCCG
>JBIOUD010000186.1:0-12678 GCA_044866725.1 Candidatus Limnocylindria bacterium
TTGCGCAGCATTCGGACTTCCGCCGCGACCCATTTGGCCGGTTGGTGCGCACGCTCAACACGACGCTCGGGATCGTGTTCGGCACGACCGCGGAGGCGCGCGCCGGGCTGCGCCGCATCGACCGCCGCCACGTCCCGGTCCGGGGCTGGACCGACGCCGGACAGCCATATGACGCGCGCGATCCCAAGCTCCTGGTGTGGGTCCAGGTGACGCTCGTCCTCACGTCGCTCCGTCTGTACGAGCTCGTCATGGGCCGGATCAGCGACGCCGAGCGCGACGAGTACTGGGCGGAGGCGCGGTTCTTCGCGGGCGAGCTCGGGGCGACGGCGCAGGCGCTCCCGCCGACGTACGACGCACTTGTCCGCTACGAGCAGTACACGCTCGCGAACGAGGTCATCCCGGACGCGAACGCCGTCGCGGTCGCGCGCGCTGTGCTGCGACCGATGCGCTGGGTGCCGGCGCCGGTCTACTGGTTCTCGGACGCCTTCACCGCCGGACTGCTGCCGCCTTCGATCCGCCTCGCGCTCGGTCTCCCCTGGGGCGCACGCGAGCGTCTCTGGTTCCGCTTCGTGATCTGCGCCCTGCGGCGATTCGTGCCGGCGGCACCCGGACCGCTCCGCGTCGTCCCGCAGGCCCGCCGCTACGAGCGCCGCGTCCGTTAGCGCAGCGCGGCTACTTCTTTTTGACCTTGCCTTTTTTGCCACCCTTGCCCCAGCCGCCGCCGGGCGGGTTCGTGCCGCGACCGCTGCGTGATGGGCTCGGCTTCTTCATCGGCATGTCCGTACCTCCATCAAATTGGCCATTAGCGAAACGTGACCTTCACCAATGCACAAGCGTGCGGCTCCAGGGTGCGGTCGTACCAGCCATCCCGCTCTCCCACGTCCGCGCGCTGCCATAGGTCGCGCACGTGGCCGCCGCGCGAACCCTTCGCGCCGAGCACGTCCTCCCAGAGGACGCGCACGTTCGTCGCCTCGTCGCCGCGATTCAGGAGGAGCACGGCGTACGAGCCGTCGGCGAGCGGCCGTGCCCACGTCTCCGTCGTATCGTTCCGCGACACGCGGCGACCCTGCGCGCCGCGTGCGTCCTGGTCGATGGCGATGACCTCGCGTGCGGTGAGGATCTCGCGCGTCGCGTCGCTCATCTCGCGCAGGTCGTTCCCCGCCATGAGCGGCGCTGCGAGCATCGCCCAGAGCGAGAAGTGCGTGCGGTACTCCTCATCGGTCATGCCGCCGTTCCCGACCTCGAGCATATCGGGGTCGTTCCAGTGCCCCGGCCCGGCGTGCGGATGGAGCTCGACCTGCGTCTCGACGACCGACATGAGGCTGCCCCACGAGTCCTGGATGTCTCCGCTCGTTCGCCACATGTGCCCGCAGGCGCCGGCCCACTCCCAGGGCCTGTCGCGACCCCACTCGCAGATCGAGAGGACGATCTTCCGTCCGCTCGCGGCGACGGCGTCCGACCACACCGGGTACGTGGTGCGACCGCGCATGCCCTCCGTGTGACACCAGTCCACCTTCATGAAATCGACGCCCAGACCGGCGAAATGCCTCGCATCACGGGCTTCGTTCCCCCGCGAGCCGGGATAACCCTGACAGGTCTTCGTGCCCGCGTCGGTGTATAGACCGAACTTCAGTCCGCGCTCGTGGATGCGGTCCGCGAGCCACTTGATCCCGTGCGGGAAGGACCAGAGGTTCTCGGCGAGATCACCGTTGTCGTCGCGCGCGCTCGATTCCCAGGCATCGTCGATGACGACGTAGCGGTAGCCGGCGTCGCGCATCCCCGACTCGATGAGCGCATCCGCGGTGTCGAGCACGAGCTGTTCGGAGATGAACGGGCCGAAGCGATTCCACGAGTTCCAGCCCATCGGCGGCGTCTGCGCGAGGCCATCGTCGAGCGTCCCGAGACCCACGCGAAAGACGCTATCTGACCCGCGGCGACTGGCCCGATTGTTTGGCTATCCGAGAGTGACCGTGGCCCGATGTCCTGGCTATCGCGAGCGCGCGCGCGGCGCGATCAGTCTTTTGGCGCGCCGGCCGGGTCGAGCGTGACGAAGTACGACTCGCAGGCCATATCGAGAAGCTGCGGCGTGAGCGCCGGCGGCTGGCCAAGGAATCGGGCCGTATCCACGAGCTGCTCGAGGATGTCCCGCGGGTGGCACGAGCGGAGCTCGATGTTCTTCTTGCGGTAGATCGCGAGGATGTGGCTCATCGCTTCAGCGCGGTACTCGATGTTCTTGCGCGCGCAGAGGCGCTTGAAGATCTCCTCGTACTGCCCGACCGACGGCGCCTCGATGCCGATCTTGTAGCGAATGCGCCGGAGGAAGGCCTCGTCGACGAGGTCCGCCGGGTCGAGGTTCGTCGAGAAGATGATGAGCATGTCGAACGGGATCTCGATCTTCTTTCCGGTGTGGAGCGTGAGGTAATCGACGCGCTTCTCGAGCGGCACGATCCAGCGGTTCAGGAGGTCCTTCGGCGAGACACGCTGGCGACCGAAGTCGTCGACCATGAAGATGCCGCCGTTGGCCTTCAGCTGGAACGGCGCCTCGTAGTACTTCGACGTGTCGTCATAGATGAGGTCGAGCGTCTCGAGCGTGAGCTCGCCGCCGGTCATGACGATCGGCCGCTTGCTGATGACCCAGCGATGGTCGAAGCGGATCCGCTCCGCCGCCGTCTGGTCGAGGACGATGCGGTGGTAGACGGGGTCGAAGACCTTGATCACCTGCTGGTCGATCTCGACCGCGTACGGCAGCACGACCTCGCCTTGGAGCAACGAGATGAGGACCTCGGCGATCGTCGTCTTCCCGTTGCCGGGAGGCCCGAAGAGGAATATCGACTTTCCCGAGTTCACCGCCGGCCCGAGCTGCGCGAGCGTCTCGCGGGGGATGACGAGATGCGCGAAGGCGCGCGCGAGATCCTCCGGCGTCACGTGGATGTTCGCGATGCTCTGGCGACGGACGGCCTCGATGTACATGTTGATCGGGACCGGCGCTTTGCCGACGTACTGGCTGCGGTTGAGCGCTTCCTGCGCCTTCTCCGAGCCGCGGTCGACGATGACGAACTGGTAGGACGCGGCGCTGATGCCCGCGCCGCCGCGGATCTCGACGAGCCGCTCGGACTTCAGGAACTCCATGACGCGATCGGTGACGCCGGTGATCGCGAGGCCGAGCGCCGAGGCGATCTCGCCCATCGTCATCTGACCACGGAGGTAGAGCGTCTTCAGCGCGAGATCGGCGAGGAATCCGACCGTGAGGCCGGTCTGCTCGATGGTCTGCGGCTCCGGCGGCAGCGGGATCGCGGGCACGCTGGGATGTGGCGCGGCCCCTGCGGGCGCGACCGGGCGCGGAGCCGTGGTGGGCTGGTACAAGTCCCTCTTACCCTTCCGAAGTGCTAACGGAGCATACCGTCGAAGGTGGCTTCATCGACGACTTTGACACCGAGCTGACGCGCCTTGTCGAGCTTGCTGCCGGCCCCCGGACCGGCGACGACGAAGTCCGTCTTCGCGCTCACCGAGCCCGTTACTTTCGCGCCGAGCGACTTCGCGAGCGCCTCAGCTTCTTCGCGCGAGCGGCGCTCGAGCGTGCCGGTGAACACGATGGTCTTCCCCGCGAGCGGGCTCGTCGCATCGACCGTTTTGATCGCCGGCGGGATCACTTCGATGCCGGCATCGGCAAGACGATCGAGGCCGCGCTGTTCTTCGGGGTCGTGCAAGTGGTCGTAGATGCTCTTCGCCACGACCGCACCAACGCCTTCGATCGCCTGCAGGTCCTCGGCGCTCGCTTCGCGTAACAGCTTCAGCGCGTCCGCGAAGTGGGGCTTGTCTGGCAGCTTCGGCGCGAGCCAGCGTGCGAGATCCTCGGATGTGATCCACCCGACGTGCGGCATGCCGAGCGCGTTGATGACGCGCGCGAGCGGCCGGCGTCGCGCACTTTGAATGCGCTCGTAGATGTTCGTCGCGCTCTTCTCGGCGAAGCGGTCGAGCGCGAGGATCTGCTCCTTCGTCAGGAAGAAGACGTCCGCGGGATCGGCGACGAGGCCCTTCTCCTGCAGCTGCGAGACGAGCGCCCAGCCCATCCCCTCGATGTCCATCCCGCCGCGCCCGACGAAGTGCCCGATGCGCTGGCCAGTCTTCGCGGGGCATCCCGGGTTCCCGCAGCGATATGCGACCTCACCCTCGGTGTGCTCGACGGCTCCCTCGCACACCGGACACGTCTTCGGCATGTCCCATTCGGGGTAGGTCCTCCCCTTCTCGCGCGCGTCGACCTCGGCACGCACGACCTCGGGGATGACGTCGCCGGCGCGCTGGATGATGACCCGATCCCCCTTGCGCACGTCGAGCCGCCGGACCTCATCGAGGTTGTGCAGCGTCGCGCGCTTCACCGTCGTGCCGCCGACGACCACGGGCGCGAGGGCCGCGACCGGGGTCAGCACGCCGGTGCGTCCGACGTAGACGAGGATGTCCTCGATCGTCGTCGTGGCCTGCTCTGCAGGGAACTTGAACGCCGTGGCCCAGCGCGGGTTGTTCCCGACGAAGCCGAGCCGCTCCTGGTCTTCGATGCGGTCGACCTTGACGACGACGCCGTCGGTCCCGTACTCGAGGTCGCCGCGCTTTGCCTTCCACTCCCCGACGAACGCGAGCACCTCGTCGACATCCTTCGCCGGGCGCCAGTGCGGGTTCGTGCGCACGCCGAGGTCGCGGAGCCGCGCGAGGAGCGCCGCCTGCGATGCGACATCGAGGCCCGCGGCCGAGTACGCGTAGATCGCGAGATTGCGCTTCGCGGTCGCCGACGGATCCAGCTGACGCACCGCGCCTGCCGCGGCGTTGCGCGGATTCGCGAACATCGGCTCGCCGCGCTCGGCGCGCTCCTTGTTCGTCTGCTCGAACGACTTTTTCGGGAGGTAGACCTCGCCTCGAACATCGACACGGCCGGCCACCTTCTCGCGGAAGGACAGCGGGATCGACTTGATCGTGCGAAGGTTCGCGGTCACGTCCTCACCCGTCGTGCCGTCGCCGCGCGTGGCGCCCTGCACGAAGGTGCCGTCCTGGTACGTGAGGTTGATGGCTAGGCCATCGATCTTCAGCTCGCAGACGTAGCCGACGTCGTCGCGGCCGAGCGCCTTGCGCACCCGCTGGTCGAACGCGCGGAACTCGCCCTCGTCGAAGACATTGGAGAGGCTGAGCATCGGGCGCGCGTGCGCTACGGGCGCGAACCGATTCGACGGCGGCGCCCCCACGCGCTGCGTCGGCGAGTCTGGCGTCACGAGCTCGGGATGCTTTGCCTCGAGCTCTCTCAGCTCGCGGATGAGCGCGTCGTACGCCTCGTCCGCGATCGTCGGCTGATCGAGCACGTGGTACTCGTAGTTGGCCTTCTCGATCTGCATGCGCAGCTCAGCGACGCGACGTTCGATGGGAGCGGTCACCACCAGGTCGATTCTCGCCTGCCGTAGCCCCGCGGCGCGACTAGGCTGACAGAGTGGACGCGCGCGAGATCGAGCGGACGCTGGACGAAGCGGAGCGCCTGCTCGGCAGCGGGGCGCCGGTGGACCTGCGCAGGCTCGGCTTCTGGCGCGCGGTCGCCGCGGCGAAACGCGAGCCGAAGTACGTCGAGCGGTACGCCGACCGCATGGCGCACATCGATCGCGAGGCCTTCCGCCGTCGGATGCCGCTCCGATTCCCGGCGGCCCTCGGCGTCGCGGTCTTGGTGCTGGGGTCGCTCTTCGGTCTCGTCGTGCTGTGGCTGGCCGCGGCGTTCCAGCCGCCGACGAAAGAGCTGCTCGTGCTCGTCGGGATGGGCGCGGTGATCGTGTGCACGCACGGCCTCGCGCACGTGATCCACGGGACGCTCGTCGGCATCCGCTTCACCGATTGGTTCTTCGATATCCCCTTCAGGCCGCAGCCGGGGTTCAAGACGGACTACGCGACATACCTTCGCGCCCCGGCATCCGCGCGCGCGTGGATGCACGCATCGGGCGCGATCGTCTCGAAGATCGTCCCGTTCGCCGTCGTGCCCTACGCCTCGTCGATCGGCTGCGCCGCCTGGGCGATCCTCGCGCTCATCGCGGCCGGCGTCGTCGCGATCCTCATCGACGTTTTCGTCTCGACCCGCGCGTCGGACTGGAAGCGATTCAAACGCGAGATGCGCCTCGCGAGAGGGTCTCGGTGACCTCGGCCTAGGCCTTCGCGAGCTTCGCGAACGACGCCATGAGCTTCTTCACGCCCTTCTCCGGGAACGCGACCGTGACCTCTTCGTCGTCGCTGCGCAGCGTGCTCGAGACGACGACGCCGTCGCCGAGCGACGGATGCGTCACGTGGTCGCCCGCCCGGAAACGGGTCTCGCTCGGCGCGACCGTCCGCCTCGGGGTCCGCTCGGCAGCACCCACCCACGCGCCGGAGAGCCCGGCGAGCGCGGTGTCGCGGCGCGCCTCCTTGCGCTCCTCGTAGCGCGCGCGACCGACACCCCAGTCGAGATCGGCCCACTGGTCGCGCTCCTCGGTCTCGACCGTCCCGCGATGCTCGACACCCTCGGTCGGGAGCTCCCGCAGGAACCGCGAGGGCGGGTTGTCGTTCGTGCGGCCGAAGAGCATGCGGTGGCGCGTGAACGAGAGGTACGCGCGGTCCATCGCGCGCGTGATGCCGACGTAGGCGAGGCGGCGCTCCTCTTCGAGCTCGCTCTCCTTCTGGCTCTCGATCGCGCGCGCGTGCGGGAAGACGCCCTCCTCCATGCCGCTCATGAACACGGTCGGGAACTCGAGGCCCTTCACCGCGTGCATCGTGATGAGCGTCGCGGCGGGCGCGGCCTCCTTCCACTCGTCCTGGTCGGAGACGAGCGCGACCTGCTCGAGGAACGCCGGCAGCTGCTCGTCGAGCGGCAGCGCCACGAACTCGTCGGCGATGCTGCGGAGCTCCTGCACGTTCGCATAGCGTTCCTCACCCTCGTCGGTGCCGTCCTTCAGGTACGTGGCGTACCCGGTCGCGCCGATCACCTCGTCGATGAGCTGCGGCAGCTCGCGCTCGGTCACGTCCTCGCGCAAACGGGCCAGGAGACGGCCGAACGCCGCGAGCGACGCGCGCTGGCGCGCGGGCGCCTCGGCGACCTCCTCGCCGCGGAGGAGGGCCTCCGCCGTCGTGATGCCCTGCGCCTGCGCGAACTGGAGGAGGCTCGTGCGCGTCTTGTCGCCGATCCCGCGCGGCGGGACGTTGAGCACCCGCGCGAGCGCGACGGAGTCCTGCGGCGTCCGGAGGAGTCGAAGGTACGCGAGCACGTCCTTCACCTCGCGGCGCTGATAGAAGGACACGCCGCCGACGACCTGGTACGCAAGCCCGAAGCTGCGGAAGACGTCTTCGATGGGCCGCGACTGCGCGTTCGTGCGGTAGAGCACCGCCACATCGCGCGCGCTCTTCACCTCGCCCTGGCGCTGCAGCCGCTCGATCTCGCGCGCGATGAGCTCGGCCTCATGGCGTTCGTCGTACGCCTGCATGACGACGACGTCTGGCCCGCCGACGCGCTCGGTCCAGAGCTTCTTCTCCTTGCGCGCGGCGTTGTTGCGCACGACCGACCAGGCCGCGTCGAGGATGCGCTGCGTGCTGCGGTAGTTCTGCTCGAGCTTCACGACCTTCGCGGTCGGGTAGTCGCGCTCGAAGTCGAGGATGTTGCGCACGTCCGCGCCGCGCCACGAGAACACGCTCTGGTCATCGTCGCCGACGACGGCGAGGTTCTGCTTCAGACCGGCGAGGTAACGCAGGATCTCGTACTGCGCGCGGTTCGTGTCCTGGTACTCATCGACGAGGAGGTACTGGTAGCGGTCCTGCCACCGCTCGAGGGCACGGTCGCTCGTCGCGAAGAGCCGGACTGCGTAGAGGAGGAGGTCGTCGTAGTCGAGCGCGTTGTTCTCACGGAGGAGCGCCTCGTACCGCGGCCACACCGTCGCCGTCACGCGCTCGAGCTGGTTCTGCGGCGACGAGGCCATGTCGGCCGGGCCCTTCATCTCGTTCTTCGCGCCGGAGATGGTCGCCCCGATCGCCCCAGGCGTGAACAGCTTCTGGGACACGCCCGCCTCGTCCATGGCCTGGCGCATGAGGGCGCGCTGATCGCCCTCGTCGTAGATCGTGAAGCCGCGGTCGATGCCGACAGCCGGACCGTCGTGCCGGAGCAGGCGTGCGCAGAACGCGTGGAACGTGCCGACGGTCAGCTCAGCGAGCTTCTCTTTTCCGACCAGACGTTCGAGGCGCTCGCGCATCTCGCGCGCGGCCTTGTTCGTGAATGTCACGGCGAGGATCTGCTTCGCCGGGATGCCCTCGCGGAGGAGGTACGCCACGCGGTGCGTCAGCACGCGCGTCTTCCCGGAACCCGCGCCGGCGAGGATGAGGAGCGGCCCGTCCTTATGCGTGACGGCGGCGCGCTGCTCGGGATTGAGGGGGTCGAGGATGGGGTCGGACACCGCTTCAATTGTGGACGCGAATGTGGATAAAGGCCTTCCCCATGGCGCGGCGCGCGAGGCATCGTTCCCCGCCTATCCCGAAGAGCTTGTCCGGGGCGAGAGATCGGCCCGTCCAGGAGCTTCGGGATTTCTTTGTCATCGACGGTTACGCGAGCTCACGACGGGAGCCGGCGGTCGTGGATGCTCTCGTCGTGGATTGTTCGTGGAAAACTCAGGTCCGTTCGTGGATGAGATCACGTGCGATCCGTGGATAAGCCACTTGGTCGCCGACTAGCCGGGCCGTATGTTTCCTCTCGTCCCGAGGGGACTATCAAAGGGACTGAGGCCCAAGATTCCATCAACGGCAACGGTCCCTGGGAGCGCAACCGGAGATAGCATCAAAGGCGGTCCGAGAGGATATCGAGGATCGGCTCCACGGCCAGGCTGCTGTGCTTCGAAGCAGTGGCAGGGCACGGAGGTAGTTCGCTCGGGACGCTTTCTTTTCTGAGGGTCAGCAGGCGATCGCGCTCGATGGCTTCTGCTCGATCTGCCCTGTCGCATCGGTGCGATTCACGAAGTCCGTGATGACGACGGCGAGTTGATCCTTGCGCCACGACTTCGGAGTGCCCGGGCACGCCGTCCACCCCTGCTGCGTGAGCGCTGGGGCGATCGCCTGTGACAGCAGCCCCTGCGGACATCGGACGAGCCACGTCTGCGCCACGGTCGCACCCGCGACGTAGCGGCACTCCGGGGGAAGGATGAAGCCCTGAGGCGGCGCCGTACCGGCTCCCGTGGCGCCAGCCGAGGTCGGGGCGACCCTCGGGTCGGACGCGGTCGCCGTAGCCCGAGGGGTCGCCGTAGGCGCTGACGGCGCAGGGGCACAACACGCCACGACCGCGAAGGCGATGACTGGAACAAGCCGTCTCATCGCGGTCCGCCGGCCGCACGACGGGTGCCGGTCTGCTACCAGCGCGCTCACATCCGCCGCTGGACCCACTCCGTACATTGGTCACGATGTCGGACGCTGTCCAGCCGCCGGATGACGCTCTGATCGCGGCCCTCGCTGGGCGCGACCTGACCGCTCTTGCCACGCTGTACGACCGCTACGGGCGCATCGCGTACGCCCTCGCCTACCGGATCCTCGGCGAGTCCGAAGCGGCCGAGGACGTGGTCCATGACGGCTTCATCTCGGCCTGGCGTGGCGCGGGTAGCTACCGGTCCGAGCGGGGGAACGTGCGGGGCTGGCTGCTCTCGATCGTCCACCACCGCGCCGTCGACGTCCTGCGGCGCAAGACGACCTTCCGGCCGGCTCCGCTCGAGATCGCCGAACAGCGGCCGGCCGACGACGACACCGCCGAGGAGGCCGCGAAGAACGTCGAGCACGCGAGCGTCCGCGCGGCGCTGGAGGCGCTGCCGATCGCGCAGCGGCGGACGATCGAACTCGCGTACTTCGGCGGGTACACGCACGTCGAGCTCGCACAGCTCATGGGCGTCCCGCTCGGCACCGTGAAGGGCCGGATGCGCATCGGTCTGCAGAAGCTCCGGCGCGCCCTCGAGGTCGAGCACAGCACGGAGTCGGTCCGATGAACCACGTCACCGACGAGCTCGAGCTCTTCGCCCTCGATGCGCTGCCCGCTCCGGATCGCGCGCGCGTCGCCGAGCACCTCGCGCAGTGCCCGTCCTGCCGCGAGCAGGCTCGGACCCTCGAAGAGGTCGCGATCGCGCTCCCGGACACCCTTCCGCAGCGAGACGTTCCCGCGCGCGTGCGCGCGCGCATCCTCGCGACCGCGAACGGCGAGATCGCCGTCCCAAAGGCGAGGCGCGGCACCGCCTGGACGTCATGGCTCGCGCCGAGCCGATTCGCGATGGCCGGGCTCGTCGTCGCGGTCCTCGTCCTGGCGTCCGTGGACCTCGCGACGATCCGCGAGCGCGACACCGCGGCGGCCGAGCGCGACGCGGCGGCCGACGTCCTGCTCCGTGTCTCGCACGGCGGCCAGAGCTGGTACATGGCCGGTCTCGACCAGTGGGCCGGCTCGGGCGGCACGCTCATCGCACCGTCTAAGCCCGACGCGGCTCCATATGTCGTCTTCCACGATCTGCGCCCTGTCGAAAGCGGTGCCGTGTACACGCTCTGGCTCGTCGACGCCGAGGGGCACTGGCTGCGCGCCGCCAACTTCTCCCCCAACGGACACGTCGTGCAGTCCGTCATCCTCGACGCACCGGTGAGCGGTTTCGCGCAGTGCGCGCTGACGGTCGAGAAGTCGTCCGAGGGCAAGCGCACCGGCCCGGTCGTCATGCGCTCGCGCCTCACGTCGTAGACCTTCACCTCAAGTAGCGTTCCGCTCGTGGATGACCGCGAGCGAGCGCGGCTGCTCGCCAGCAACGCCAACGCGTACGCGCGCGTCGCGCTCGCGAACATCCAGCGTGAGTACCCGGTGGCCGAGCCGTACTACATCACCGGCCCTGGACCGCTGCCAATGCCACGCGCGCGCCATCCCGCGTTCTACGGGAGCTTCGACTGGCACTCCTGCGTCTTGATGCACTGGGTCCTCGTGCGCCTGTTGCGGCTTCACGCAGAGCTCTCCGTCACGGCCGACGTGCGGGCCGTCCTCGACGATCACTTCGCACCCGACAAGATCGCGGCGGAGGCCGCGTATTTCCGCGAACGGCCGTCGTTCGAACGCCCCTACGGCTGGGCCTGGACGCTTCGGCTCGGGCACGAGCTCGCCGCGGGCGGAGGAACAGCACGCTGGCGCGACAGCTTCGCTCCTCTCACCGCGGTCATCGTCGACGGATTCCTCGCGTGGCTCCCGAAAGCGACGTACGCGCAGCGCACGGGCCTGCACGGCAACAGCGCGTTCGCCCTGCTCCTCGCGCTCGATCACGCCACGGCCCTCGCGGCAGCGGGCCAGCCTGCGCTGCGGCGCGCGATCGATGAGACGGCGTTCCGCTGGTACGCGAAGGACGCCGGCTATGCAGCGCACTTTGAACCGTCTGGGTCGGACTTCCTGTCGCCCGGGCTCACCGAGGCGGCCCTCATGTCGCGGCTCTTGGATCAACACGCGTTCGCGACCTGGCTCGAACGGTTCATGCGCGCGCTACCGGACTCGCTCCTCCAGCCGGCGACCGTGAGCGATCCATCGGACGGCCAGGTCGCGCACCTGCACGGCCTCAACCTCAGTCGCGCCTACTGCATGCGCCTCATCGCCGACGCGCTGCCTCCCGAGCACGCGCACGTGGCGCCGCTCCGGCGATCGATGCGATCGCACGCGGATGCCTCACTGCCCGCGGTCGTCGGGAGTGACTACATGGTCGAGCACTGGCTCGCGGCGTACGCGCTGCTGCTGCTCTCGTAGGGTCCGAACAGTCGAGCGAGGAGCGGCGCGGAGAAAGAGAAGAGCCCCGCCGTTGTGGCGGGGCTCTCTCGCTCAGTGCGACCGGGGTCCGTTAATACTCGCGTTCGCTCAGTAGTCCATCCCGCCACCGCCGGGCATCGCGGGAGCCTTCTCCTTCTCCGGCAGGTCGGTGATGAGCGCCTCGGTGGTGAGGATCATCGCGGCGATGCTCGTCGCGTTCTCGACGGCCGAGCGCACGACCTTCGCGGGGTCGATGATGCCGGCCTTCGTGAGATCGACGATCTCGTTCTTGATGACCTCGTAGCCCCAGACGTTGGACTTGGTCTCGTCCTGCTTGCGGCGGATCGCCGCGAGCATGACCGCGCCGTCCTGGCCCGCGTTCGCGGCGAGCTGACGGAAGGGCTCCTCGAGAGCACGGCGGAGGATGTTCACGCCGGTCTTCTCGTCGCCCTCGGCCTTGACGTTGTCGAGCGACTTGATCGCGTTCAGGAGCGTGACCTCGCCGCCGGGGACCATGCCCTCCTCGACGCCCGCGCGGGCGGCCGAGAGCGCGTCCTCGACGCGGTGCTTCTTCTCCTTGAGCTCCACCTCGGTGGCCGCGCCGACCTTGATGACGGCGACGCCGCCGGCGAGCTTCGCGAGACGCTCCTGGAGCTTCTCCTTGTCGAAGTCGCTGGTGGTCTCTTCGATCTGTGCCTTGATCTGCTTCACGCGCGCCATGATCTTTTCCTGCGAGCCGTGGCCCTCGACGAACGTCGTCTCGTCCTTGTCGGACGTGACGCGACGCGCGCGACCGAGGTCCTGGACCGTCGTCGAGTCGAGCTTGCGGCCCGCCTCTTCGGTGATCACGTTGCCGCCGGTGAGGATCGCGATGTCCTCGAGCATGGCCTTGCGGCGGTCGCCGAAGC
>JBIOUD010000187.1:0-5920 GCA_044866725.1 Candidatus Limnocylindria bacterium
GCGGCATGAAGCGATCGTCGGCCAGCACCGATGCGAGGCGCGGAAAGCCGGTGAAACCGGTGTTCGCGGCGAGCAACAGGATCACCGCCGTCGCGATCTGGACGACGAAGTACAGGGGCGATCCATCGCCCACGATGGAGCGCGTCAGCATGCTGTTCACGGTCTCCGTCTCGGAGTGATCGGGCGTGATGCCGATCGTCGTGGCGAGATACGTGATCCCGAGGAACAGCACGCCGAAGATGGTGCCCATCATGACGAGGGTGATGACGGCATTCCGCGTCTCGGGCGGCTTGAAGTTCGGGACGCCGTTCGCGACGGCCTCGCTGCCGGTCAGGCCGACCGAGCCGGAAGCGAACGCCCGCAGGACCAGCAGCAGGGTCAGTGCTTCATGGGGCTCGATCGGATCGCGTGGTGCCACCGCCACGGGCACGTCGCCGCTGAGGACTCGGAACATGCCGAGCGCGATGAGCGCGAGCAGGGAGACGATGTAGATGTAGGTCGGCGCGGCGAAGATCACACCCGCCTCGCGGATCCCGCGCAGGTTGCCGATCGTGAGCAGCGCGATGATGGCCAGCGCCCAGATGACGCGGTGGTCGTGCACCGCGGGGATGAAGCTCGAGATCGCCGCTACGCCCGCGGCCGAGGAGACCGCGACGGTCAGGACGTAGTCGATGAGCAGCGCGGACGCCGCGACCAGACCCGGTATGACGCCGTGGTTGTCCTTCGCGACGACGTAGCTGCCGCCACCATTCGGATAGGCACGGATGACACGTGACTCGGAGAGCACGACGACGGCGAGCACGACACAGACCGCGATGGCGATCGGCATCGTGAGCGTGAGAGCCGCGGCGCCGGCGATCGCGAGGACGCGCATGGCCTCTTCGGTCGCGTACGCGGAGGACGAGATGTTGTCGGAGGCGAGGATCGCGAGGCCGGTCTTCTTGGAAAGCCGTTCCCCTTCCTCTTCCTCCGAGGTCAGGCGAGCGCCGAAGAGCACGCGGCGCGTCGCCTCGTAGAGGCGGCCCAATCCGCTCTTCGGCGTGTCCGCCCGCGGCGTCGCCACGTAATGGCCACCACGTCGACGGAACTCGCCGGCTGCGGGTCGAACGATACGCACGTAGCGGTCACCGGGGCGGCTCCCCGACCTGGTCGCGCGCTCCTCGAGCGAGGGCGCTGGCTCGCCGGCCTCGCCCTTACCTCTCCCCTCGCTCATGGCTGTGATCGAGGGGCTCGGGAGCGACGAGGCGATATGGCACGTCGATGACCGATGTGTTCCTCCGGACGAAGCGAGGTAGCAGTCTAGGTCGTGTTGATACGGGCGCGCTCGGTCCCGGTCTGGTCGAGGAGCACCGCATTTCGGAGGTCCTTCGCATCGCCGGCGGAGATCGAGACGACGTGGGCCGGGGACGTGAGCGCCATCGTCACGATGTCGTTCGGCCCCGGCTCGATGAACTTCGCGCGCACGATGAGGCGGTCACCGTCCCGTTCGATGCGCTCGATACGGATCGCGAAGCCGCCGGATCGCTGCTGGCCCTGGAACGCGGCGACCGCGACGCGGTCGTCTGGGATGTTCACGCCGTCGATGAGCCGCCGGAGGGTCGCGCGCGACTGATCGCTGGAGCCGACCACGATGGCGGGACCGGTGTCGTGGCGCCCGTACGACCCTGTCGCGACGTCGGTGAAGCTCACGTTCCTCACCGTGCCACCGGCGCCGCCGCTGCCCGCGGTGCTGCCGCACGCGACGAGGACGAACAGGAACAGCGCACTAGACGCCGAACGCCAGGCGAGCGGCGAACATCTCCGGAAGACCACGAGCGCGTATGAGGCGTTGCGTCTCATCTATGCGGTACGACGCACGATAGAAGGTCGCGGTTCCCGCCTCTGTATCGAGGACGGCATACGAGGCCCGGGGGTCACCGTCGCGCGGCTGTCCGACGCTACCCGCGTTCAGCAGCGTCCGCCCATCGAGACGGTACGCCGTCCGCTCCGCGGCGTGGATCGCCTTCGCGCCGTCGGGCGTCAGGCGAAAGACCGCGGGGATGTGCGTGTGGCCGTTGCAGCAGTGGTCCGTCCGCGCGAGCTGCAGCGTCGCCGCCGCGACACGGGTCGTCGTCACGTACTCCCACAGCGGATCGCGAAGGCTGCCGTGGCACAGCGTGAAGCGATCCTCGGTGACGACGGTCGGCAGTGCCGCGAGGGCGTCGCGGTCCGCGGCGGACAGCCACTGCTGATGAAGCCGCGCGGCCTGTGCCGCTCGCTCGTGGAAGTACTCGAGACCCTCGCCGGTCGCCACCGCGCGGTCGTGATTGCCCTGCACGAGCACCGCCCCGCGCTCGCGCAGCAGCGCGAGCGTGTCGCCGGGGTCCGGCCCGTAGCCAACGGTGTCGCCGGTCACCCACAGCGCATCGAACCTGCCCAGCGCGCTCAGCACCGCTTCGAGCGCGACGAGGTTGGCGTGGATGTCGGAGAGGAGCCCTACCCGCATGCGGCGATCGCCCCGGCGATGGAGACGGCGCGCGCGACCCTAGGCTTGGTCCACGTGCGTCGGCTCACATGGCGCAGTGTCCTCGCGCGCCGTCTGGCGCGCCACCACCTGATCCGTCCTGCCGGCCCCGGACGGATCGCCGAGGTCGTCGGCCGGGTCTGTGGCATCCACGCGCAGGTCATGGCGAGCGCGGAGCTCTCGCTCGGTCTTCGGATCGCGGGAGCCACCGCCCGCGACGTGCAGGACGCGCTCTGGGAGCGGCGTGAGCTCGTAAAGACCTACGGGATCCGCGGGACGGTGCATCTCTTTCCGGCGGCCGAGCTCGCGCTCTGGAACGCGGCACTCGGCGCGGTAGCGAGCGACGACGAGCGCCGGCTCAAGCTCTTCGGGCTGACGGAGGCGCAGACGAAGCGCATCGCGGAGGCGATCGCAGCCGCGGTCGCGGGCCGCCGTCTCACGCGCGAGGAGCTGCGCGCGGAGGTGGCGCGGCGCGTCGGGCGATCGGCGACGGAGCGCACGGTGTCCGCATTCGGCGGCCGGTGGGCCGTCTGGCAGATCGGGATCGACGCGGCGGCGCGGGCGGGCCTGGTGTGCTGGGGTCCGCCCAGCGGTGCGCGCGTCACGTTCGTCAGCCCGCACGACTGGCTCGGACGCCAGGAACGAGTCGATGCGGACGCGGCGCTGCGCGAGGTCATCCGCCGGTATCTTTCGGCGTACGGCCCCGCGACCGCCGCGCAGCTCGCGCAGTGGCTGTCCACCGACGCCGACGTGGCGCGCGGTGCGCTCGCGTCGCTCGAGACCGAGATCGAGGAGGTCGACGTCGAGGGAGCGCGCGCGTGGCAGATCGCGGACGACAGCGTCCCGCGCGCGACAGCGCCCTCCGTCCTCCTTCTCCCCCGGTTCGACAGCTACACCGTCGGATCCCATCCCCGCGACGTGGTCGCGCCTCCGCCGATCGTGGTGCGCGCGGACGCGACGGGACTCTTCACCCGGGGCCGCGGCTCGGCGCGGCAGTACCTCGTCGGCCCGACACCCGTGCTGGTCATCGACGGCGCCGTCGCGGGGATCTGGGAATCGAAGCGCTCTCGGACCGAGGTCGCCGTGCGGGTCCAGCCGTTCGTGCGGCTCAGCGTCACCCAGCGCGAGAGCGTCGCCGCCTGCGCCGAGCGCGTCGCGTCCGTGTGGGGCGCTCGCGCATCACTGTCCTTCGGAGCGGCCAGCACGCGTCCACACCTGTAGCGGCTGGCCTACGCCGCTGCGGCCTTCGCCTCCGCGAGCGTGAACCGGCGGTCGAGGAACGCGCGCCCGATGACGACCGAGGCTGCGCCCCATCGCGCGAGCGCGCGCACGTCGTCGAGATCGCGCACGCCGCCCCCGGTGTGGAACGCGACCTCGGGGCCCGTCCTCGCGCGGATGCGCTCCATGAGCAGGAGCGGTGGCCCGCCGAGACGGCCGTCGGCGCTCGTGTCGACGACGTACAGCGCGCGCACGCCACGGAGGATCGCGATCTGGGCGGCCTCCAACGCGTCGCGGCCCGACGCGCGGAGCACGAGCTCGGCGTCGCCGCCGCGCGGCGCGAGCGCTCCATCCTTCGCCTCGATCTCGACGATCGCGCCGCCGAGTCGAGCGACGCGCCGCAGCAGCCGCTCGTCGCCGAAGACCGCGCTCGAGAACAGGACGCCCGCGAAGCCCGCGGCGAGCGCCTCCTCCGCTTTCGCCAGCGACCAGACACCGCCCGCAAGACGGCACGGCACCGCACTCGCTCGCGCGATGCCGGCGAGCAGCTCCGCGTTCGCGTAGTCGCCACGCTCCGCGCCATCGAGGTCCACCAGATGCAGCTCGTCGGCGCCCTCGCGCAGGTAGCGGGACGCGAGATCGCCCGGCGCGATGTCGTCGCCGACCCCGCCGCGGTACGCGACGCGGCCGCCGCGCACGTCGACGGACGGGACGATCACCACGGACGGCGGCGCGCCTCGGCCGACGTCCGCGGAAAGCGCGGCGGCGTCGGCCGGCTCTTGCGGATCACGACGAGGTTGCGACCCGGCAGGACGTCCCCCACGCCGAGCGACGCGGTCGGCACGATCGACGCGATCTCCCCACCGATCTGCGCGCACGCCTTCTGCGCGCCCGGAAGCTCCGCGTCGACACGACCCTTCCAGACGATCGCGTCGCCGCCGAGGCGCAGGAAAGGCAGCAGGTACTCCGGCGCCATCCCGAGCGTTCCCACCGCGCGCGCGGTGCCCACGTCGTACACGTCACGGCGCTCGCGACCGAGCGCCTCGGCGCGCTCGTTGCGGATCTCGACGTCGGTCAGCCCGAGCAGCGCGCAGACATCCTCGAGGAAGCGCACCTTCTTGCCGACCGACTCGACACACGTCAGGCGCACCTTCGGCAGCGCGATGCGGATCGCGAGGCCGGGAAAGCCGGCACCGCTCCCGACGTCGATGACACGCTCGCGACCGCTCCAGCGGCGAACGGCGAGCGCCGTGAACGCATCGAGGAAGTGTTTTCGCGCGATGTCCTGCGGCTCGGTGATCGCCGTGAGGTTCACCGACTCGTTGCGCAGGATGAGCTCGCTCGCGAGCCGCTCGCAGAGCGCGATCTGCGCCGCCGACAGCTCGACGCCGAGCCGCGCTGCCTCGCCCGCGAGCGCGGCGAACGGCGGCGAGGCGACGGGCACGCCGGTATCGTACGTGCGTGAGGATGAGGGCGGCCCGCTTCGCCGTCGTCGCATTCACGCTGCTCCTGTTCGCGCTCGCGTCGCGCGCATCGGCGGCGACGGTCACGGTCGAGATCGTCGCGTTCGTGTTCAAGCCCGACGTGCTGTTCATCACCGCCGGCGACACGGTGACCTGGACGAATCGTGACAGCGCACAGCACAACGTGGTGTTCCTCGAGGGGTTGGGCCAGACGGAGAACTTCGGCCTCGGACAGAGCTCTTCCCTGAGATTCGTCACGACCGGGACGTACAAGTACATCTGCGGGCTGCACGGCCAGAGCATGTCCGGGACGGTGACGGTCGACCCGGCGGACGGCCCGATCGCGCCCGTGACCGGTGGCGCGCCGACGTTCGTGCCGCCGACGCCGACGCCGGTGCCCAGTCCGGGCGTGGTCGTGCGCGGCGCGGACGAGGCGCCGGCGCTGCCCGACGTCGTCCCGTCGTCGTCGCTCGACGCGAGCCGCGCGGTCGTCTTCGGCGGCATCGGCGTGCTCGGGCTGTACCTCGTCGCACGCACGGCGTCCCTCATCCGCCGCCGGTGAGGCTCGCGCGTTTCGCGGCCGCCGCGGGCGCGCTCCTCTCCATCGCGCTGGCGTCCACCGCGGCGGCGGCGGTGCGACCGGTCGACATCACGAGCTTCGCATTCAGCCCGCCGAGCGTGACGATCACCGTCGGGGACAGCGTGAGCTGGACGAACAGGGATGCGGCCGCCCATA
>JBIOUD010000188.1:0-7276 GCA_044866725.1 Candidatus Limnocylindria bacterium
CGCCGGTCTCGTCGATCGTCGCCCCGGAGGGAGCCTCGACCGGCGACTAGGGCGCGACGACTATCCTCCCGGCGTGGCGGACCGCTCATACATCCAGAAGAACGACCTCGAGCGAGGGCGCCTGCGCGTGCTCGTCTCGGGCCTGAACGACGAGGAGCTGCGCGCGAAGGTGAATGAGTTCTGGACCGTGGCCGGGATCTTCGGCCATCTCGCGTTCTGGGACGCGCGGGCGGAGATCCTCATCAAGAAGCTGCGGCGAGGCGAATCGCTCACCCCTTCCGATCACGAACCTGACGATCCGACGTGGATCAACGACTCCACCCGGGCGCTCATCCACGCGATCCCGCCCCGGGCACTCGCCGAGCTCGCGCTGCAGCAAGCCGAGGACACTGACCAGCTCGCGGCCTCGATCGACGACGACATCCTTGCGAAGACCTGGCCGGCAGACGAGAACGGCGCGGTCAGCGTCAACCGCGCGAGTCATCGCGGCGAGCACCTCGACGAGCTCGCGAAGGCACTGAAGCAGCGTGCCCACAAGTAGCCGCCACGCCAAAGAGGTCGACGCGTGGTTCCAGACGTACGAGAACCCGAAGAAGGACGTCGTCATGCGCGTCCGTGACACCGTGCTCGAAGCCGACCCGCGCATCCGCGTCCTTCCGATCGCCACCGTCGCCGAGGCGAACATGGCCCGACCCGAGCTCGAGCGGATCGTGCGCATGGTGCGAGTGGCGCGAAGCGCCTCAGACGAAGCGCACGCCCGCCAGGTACACCGCCCGCGGCGCTGACCGCACCACACCGATGTCCTCGAGCGGATCGCCGTCCCAGATCGCGAGGTCCGCATGCTTCCCCACCACGATCGCGCCGACGTCGTCGCTCCGGATCGCCCGCGCCGCGATGCTCGACGCGGCGGCGATCGCCTGCGCTGGGGTCATGCCGAGCTCCACCATGAGCGCGAGCTCCTCGGCGTTCTCGCCGTGCCGGTTGAACGGAGTCGCCGCGTCGGTCCCCATCGCGATGGGCACGCCCTCCGCCATCGCGGTGCGGAATGTGGCGTCGCGATCCGCGCGGCGCTCGCGCGCTTTCGCGACGATCTCGCCCGGGATACCGGGGCCCGGCGGATCAGCGATGTAGGCGAGCGCCTTCAGCGTCGGCACGAGGAACACCCCGCGCGCCGCCATCGCGCGCGCGACGGCGCGGTCCTCATGGAGTGCGTGCCGTGCTCGATCGTGTCGACGCCGGCGTCCACCGCGGCGCGGATGCCGTCGATGCCGTGCGCGTGTGCGGCGACGTGCACGCCGAGGCTGCGCGCCGCCTCGACGGCGGCACGCAGCTCCTCCGCGGAGAGCTGCGCCGCGCCGGGCCGTTCGTGGCCGGGCGCGAGCACCGCGCCGGTCGCCATGAGCTTGATGACGTCGGCGCCCGCGGCGACCTGTTCGCGCACCGCCTTCACGACGTCCCACACGCCGTCGGCCTCCCGATACATGCCGCGCCACATGCGCGCGCCCGCGGTCGTCTGCGACACGATCTTCCCGGCAAGCGTCATCCGTGGCGCGCGGATGAGGCCCGCGCGCGAGCCGTCGCGCACGCCGAACTCAAGGTGGTCGCGGCCGCCGACGTCGCGCACGCTGGTGAAGCCCGCGGCGAGCGTCCGCCGCGCGTGTTCGGCCATCCGCAGCACGCGCAGCGCGGCGGGCTCCGCGTCCCGCACCGTCCCATCAGGAAGGCCCTCATCGGCGAGATGTACGTGACAGTCGATGAGACCGGGCAGGATCGTCGCGCCCGGGAAATCGACGCGCTCCGCGCCGTCGGGCGCGGCAGCGGCGTCGCCCACGGCGGCGATGCGCCCACCATCGACGAGCACGCGGGCCGGCCGGACCGGCACCGACCCGTCGAAGAGCCGTGCGGCGGTGATGAGCAGAAGCGGAGCGATGCGGCCATTCTGCCGTCGAACGCGTGCGATGCGCCGCACGGCGAAAGCAATGGCGACATTGTCGACGTGGCGATGACACGCGCGACCGAGCTCCCCGGCGGCGCGCGGTTGCCGGTGCTCGGCCAGGGGACCTGGCGCATGGGCGAGGACCGGAACAAGCGCGCGGCGGAGATCAGGG
This sequence comes from Candidatus Limnocylindria bacterium, assembly GCA_044866725.1. Lineage (GTDB taxonomy): Bacteria > Chloroflexota > Limnocylindria > P2-11E > P2-11E > CF-39. The sequence goes on from JBIOUD010000188.1 coordinate 2,109, forward strand.
GCTGCGTATGGGGTTGGATCTTGGCCTCACGCTCATCGACACGGCCGAGATGTACGCGGACGGCGGAGCGGAAGAGGTGGTCGGTGAGGCGATCATGCGGGGCATTCGGCGGACGAAAACTGCGCCGACCGCCCGAGTGGGCGGCCGGCGCAAGTGAGGGAGAGGGATGTGAGTCGCTAGCGGATGACGACGGTGCCGTTGATGGAGAAAGTGCCCGCGTCCTTCGAACCGAGGACGGCGCCGCTGACGTTGGCTCCGGGATAGACCGGGTTGTAAAAGGCCTGCGGCGGCGGGCAATCCGCGACGCACGTCGCGGCGGTGTTGAAGTACAGGGTGCCCGTGCCCCTCATCTGACCGAGCCGGACGTCCACCGGACCCTGCGCGCGCTGGTACTCCCAGATCGCGACGCCCGATGTCCACGTGCAGCCGAACTGGTCGCAGGTCGGGTACTGCCAGAACTGGTTCAGCGTCTGAGTCGTGAGCGCGATCGTCGTCTGCGGCGAGACCGTCAATGAGAGGTCGCGCAGCGGGATGTTCAGCGTTCCCTTGAGCGAGCCGACCTCGCCGTTCGCGAGATCGCCGGTGAGGACGGCCGTCCCGTTCAGGCTCCCGCCGAGGATGCTCTGGAAGCTGACACCGCCGACGATCTCGACGGTCTGTGACGACGTGACCGCCGCGAATGCGGAGGTGCCGAGTGCGAGCGAGAAGAGGGCCGCGAGGACCGTGGCAACGATGGAACGACGCATTGTGATGTTTTCCCTTCCGTCGGCGGCAATCCGTCGCCGATAGGAGAGGTCTAGGCGTGAGGACATCGTCCTGATATGCGCCGCGGCACGCGCGCGACGTGCGCTGGCTCACAAGTGCCGGCGCGGCAGGTCGCTAGAGCCAGCGCGAAAGGAGTGCCGCGACCGAGACCGCAAGGACGGCGATCCATAACAGGCGCAGCGCACCCTCGGGCGCGGCGATGAGCGACGCGGCATCGATCGATTCCCGCGTGCCGTCGGCGTACAGGATCTCGCCGCTCACCGCCGTCGCGCGGCGGCGTACCGATCGCGCACGGGTCGAGAGGCGGCGCTGCGCGAGGCTGAGCAGCGCGGCCGCGCCGCCCGCGATCGCCGCGCCGATCGGATGCGCGCCGGTCGCGTACGCCGTCGTCACGACGGGGAACGCGCCCCACGCGAGCGCGAAGCCGAGGTCCGAGTGCACGACCGGCACCTCGAAGGCGTAGAGGATCACGAGCGCGGCGCCGAGCACGACGAACACGCTGAACGCCGGACCGAGGATCGCGACGGCGGCGACGCCCAGCGCGACCGCTCCCGCGAGCGCGAGCGCGCCAAGCGCAAGGAGCACGCGCGACGGTATGTGTGTGCGGAGGGGTCGACCGCGCAGCTCGTCGAATGCGTGCGCGCCGATGCCGACGGCGAGACCGAACGACAGGAGCGCACCGCCGACGATGCGCGGGTCGGGCGAGGGCGCCAGCGCCGCACCGAGCAGCACGTACGAGAGATGCCACACCGTGTATGGCGGATGCAACAGCGTCCAGTAGTCGCGCCAGCCGCCGGTCGACGCGGCGTAGAACGCCGGCGCGAGCGCGGGTGCGGTCACGATGTCGGGCGCTTCCGTGGATCGCGTCGCACTCATCACGACGCCACCACCGAGGCTCATCCGTCGCACGCGCAGCTCCGCGAGGCCGGCATTCCGCCAATAGCGTTCGATCTCACGCTGCGGATGGCGCGCGTAAAAACGCTCGATGCTCGGTCCGAGGAACGCGCCGACCTCCGACCACTTCGAAGAGACCGCGCGCCCTGCGACCGGCAGACCGACGCGCGTGTACAGCCACCAGAGCGGCCGCCAGGCGCCGCTCGGCAGCGCGAACTCGAGCATCGCGACGCGTCCGCCCGGCTTCACGACTCGCGCGAGCTCGCGCATCACCGCGTTCGGATCGTCGACGTAGCGGAGCAGGTACGTGAACGTGAGGTGATCGAACGACGCGTCGGGGAAGGGCAGGCGCTCGGCGCGTCCGAGCACGAGATCCTCGTAGACGCCGTCGCGCGTACGCGCGATGGCGAGCATGTCGGCACTCTGGTCGAGACCCACGACGCGGCAGCGATAGCGACGGACGAGCGCGTCCGCGACGAGGCCGGTCCCGGTCGCGACGTCGAGCACACGGTCGCCGGCTCGCGCGTCGATCGCGTCGACGAGCGCGCGACGCCACCGCGGGTCCTGTCCGAACGACAGCACCGCGGCGACACGGTCATAGGTCCGCGCAATGCCCGTGAAGATGCGCTCCGCGTCGCGTGCGACCATGCCCATCGCGAGTCTGACAGGGCGCGAGAAGCGCGTGGCAGCGCCCTTGCTAGTTGAAGCTCCAATGGGACCGCTCTCGACCGGCAAGGACGGCAAGCTCGTGTGCTACATCACGCGAGACGAGATGCAGCCCGCCTGGATGATCCAGTTCCTCGCCGACCGCGGCTGGGGAACGATCTGGTGTGGCGACGGTCGCGCGGCGGCACGCTGGATCAGCGATCAGCACGCCGACATCGTCCTCGTCGACCGCGACGCGGACAAGGACCATCGGCTCATCGAGCTCCTGCGGAACGATCCGGCGCTCGGACGCGCCGAGGTCGTGCTCGTCGACAGCGAGGGTCTCCGGGGTGGGCGCCGTCTGAACTAGCGGGACCGCCGAGCGGCGATCACGCGCTCGCTACTTCGGCCGCTCGTTGAGCCAGGGGCACCCGAATGCGCGGCAGTCGTGCGGCGTGCGGTTGGTGCGGTGACGCGGCCGCCAGAGCATGGCCACCCAGACCACGGCGACGAACGCGAACTCCGCGATGATGACGGCGACCTGTCCGAAGTCTGTGAGCTGATCGAGGATCCCCTGCATCGCGCCCGCCCTCCCCTTGCTCTGATTCTCGCAACGACGAACAGTCCGACAAGTCACGTCTGTCTGGGTGTCGCCTTGGCCTCAGTGCTGCAGCCGATGCCGCGGAGGTGTCGCGATGACAAGCCTTGCGTTGCTCCTCGTTCGTGCTGTCGTCGGCGGGCTGGTCGCGGGCCACGGCGCGCAGAAGCTGTTCGGGGCGTTCGGTGGCCGCGGCCCAGAGGGGACTGCCGCCTATCTCGGCTCGCTGGACATCACACCCCCGGGCCAGTGGGCGCTCGTCGCGGGCGTCTCCGAGTTCGCCGGGGGTGCGTTGACCGCGCTGGGCCTGCTCAACCCGATCGGGCCGCTGCTCGCGATCGGCTCCATGGCGACCGCCACACTCACGCAGCACAAGGGCAAGCCCATCTGGGGCACGCAGGGCGGCGCGGAGCTCCCCGTTACGAACATGGCCGCCCTCGCTGCGCTCGTGCTCGCGGGCCCAGGCCGGGTCTCGCTCGACACCGTGTTCGGCACACGCGTCCCCTGGTGGTTCTCGTTCCTCGCACTGACAGGTGTCGCCATCGGCGTCGCATCCGCGAGCGCGGGAGAACCGATCTCCCTCCCCGCACCGAAGCCGGAGCGGGTCGGCGGCCCCGTCCCGTGGAACGGTGAGCGGGTCTCCGAGCCCGCGGAGGCGAACAGCTAGCCCGGCGGCCCACCTACTCTCGCCTCGTGCTCGACTACCGGCGGCGGATGCTCTCGCTCGCCGAGACGCTCCCCGCGCCACGCCTCGCGCAGATGCGCGAGGCGTGGTGGCGGAAACGGACATTCGTCTACGTCACGCCCGGCGAGGAGCTCGTCGAGCGTGCGCTGCGGGGCTTTCCCGAGGACGTGCGCGCGCTCGGCCGCCGGTGCCGGGTGATCCGGACCGACGCCCGCGCTGGCGGTGGCTTCTACCCGGACCGGAACGAGGTCGAGCTCGCTGCCGGGGTCGAGACGTACGAGGGGCTCCGGCAGGTCGAGCTCTCGTGCTGCCACGAGCTCTTCCACTACATCTGCTGGAACGACCCGCGGTACCGCGCGGATGAGGACCAGGGTTTCCCCTACCTGAGGCGGGCGGTGTTCGAGAGCCGGACGCTTCTCGACGGCTTTCCGAGGTACCGGACCTGGGTGACGGGCTCATTCCTCCGTCAGGGGGACCACGCCAATCCGGTCGAGTACTTCGCCGACATCCCGACGAACTTCCGCGACACCCCGGAGCTCCCGCCGCCCATCCGCGCGCATTTCGCGCCGCTCATCGACGGTTCGGCGATGACGTACGACCTCACGCGCCGCCCGAACTGGAAGATCGACCGGCGCACGCTGGAGCTTGGGGTGTTCCAGCGATGGCTCGCCGGAGGGGACTGACAAAGAGAAACGAGGATCGCGACCCGCGGGACGGGGCTTCTGAGCCTGGCGATCGGTCGCCGCGCTCGCCGCCACTGCCGTCCTCACCGGGCGCGATCCTCGTTCAGGTTCGCGTCGCTAGGGTCACCGGGAACTAGATCGTCGGCTGCTCTATCGGACCCTTTCGCACGTCAGGCTTCCGACCGGGAAGGCCGATCGGATCGTCGCCGGCGGGATCGTCGAGCGGCTTGTCGCCACCCTTCTTTCCCTGATCACCCGGGACGGGCTCACCTGGACGCGGTGGGAGCCCACGGTCACTCACTTACGGCTTGTCGACCGGCTTGTCGTACTGCTTGCCGATGTCGCCAGACTTCCCGGTGTCGTCCTTGCCAAGGTCGCCGCCCTTCTTGCCGACGTCGCCATGGCCCTGACCACCTTGCTTACCGGTCTCGGGGAACTCCGGCTGCTTCTCGCCGGGGACATTCGTCTTCTTCTCCTGCATCGAGAAGTGACCTCCCATGTGTTCGTCGCCTCGAGGAGAGGCGCACCCGAGATATGGAGCAGAAGCCATGCCGCAGGGCTCGTGACGACGAGCGGTCGCTAGGGCATACGACGAGCAAGCGCCTCAACACGTTTGCGTATGCCATCGCGGACCTTACGGAACTGAGTGAGCTGCTCGTCGGGCGAGCCGCGCGCAGCGCTCGGATCGGCGAATCGCCACGAGAGCTTCAGGCCTGAGCGCGGCGGGACCGGGCAGTGCGCGTCGCAGACGGTGACGACGACGTCCCAGCCCTCACCCACTTCGTCGACCGACTTACTCGCCTGCCGCGAGATGTCGATGCCGAGCTCGCGCATCGCCGCGATCGCCAGCGGGTGAACGCGCGTGGCCCGCGTGCCCGCGCTCTGCACCTCGAACCGG
>JBIOUD010000189.1:0-12169 GCA_044866725.1 Candidatus Limnocylindria bacterium
CTCGACATCGCCTGCCGGCGCGCGGGTCGACGCGGCCTGCTGCTTGTCGCAGCTCATGACGGTGAGCGCGACCAGGAGTAGTCCCACCAGCTGCTTGTGCACCCGGTGCTGATTCTCAGTTCCGCGCTCCGGCGCTGTGTGTCATCCGGATGGCACAAGGCGCGTCTCCTACAATGGACGCCTCTCCGCCAGGAGAGCGTCGACCGCGCGATAGACGGCAGGCGAACGCCGAAAGGGGAAGCACATGCCTGAGGCAAAGCACGGGAAGCGCTACACAGAGCTCGCCAAGAAGATCGAACGGACGCGTGAGTACACGCCCGAAGAGGGCGTGAAGCTCGTCAAAGAGACGAGCCAGGCGAAGTTCGACACCACCGTCGAGATCCACCTCCGTATGGGCGTGGACCCCAAGCAGGCGGACCAGATGGTCCGCGGCGCCGCGGTCCTCCCGAACGGCACCGGCAAGACGGTCCGCGTCGTCGTGTTCGCTCAGGGTGAGCGCGCGCGTGACGCGCAGACCGCCGGTGCGGACGCGGTCGGCGCGGACGACCTCGCGAAGCGCATCGAGGGTGGCTGGCTCGACTTCGACGTCGCGATCGCGACGCCCGACCTCATGGGTCAGGTCGGCAAGCTCGGCCGCGTCCTCGGCCCGCGCGGTCTCATGCCGAACCCGAAGTCCGGCACCGTGACGATGGACGTCGCGAAGGCGGTCCGCGACGCGAAGGGTGGCCGCATCGAGTTCCGCGTCGACAAGACCGGCGTGATCCACACGGTCGTGGGGAAGTCCTCGTTCACAGAGCAGGCGCTCGTCCAGAACCTTGCGACGGTCATCGACGCGATCAACCGCGCCCGGCCGACCGGCGTGAAGGGCGACTACGTGCGCTCGATCTACCTCACGTCCACGCAGGGGCCAAGCGTGAAGCTCGATCGGTCAGCGACGCTGTCGTTGAGCGGCCGCGCGCCGGCGTAGTCGCGACCCTCTATAGACCTCCAACGAACTCGCCTGTGACGAACACGGTCAACGTTCCTCCTGGTGACGCTGTGACGGAAACCGTGCCCTCGCCGAAGCGGTCGGGCGTGAACTGCCCGAACGCCGGCATTGTGACGGTGAACGTGCAGGACGCGGACGGCGCGAGTGTCGCCCCGCTGCACGAACCGGAACTGAAGCTCATGGCGGCGGTGCCGGACTGAGTGAACGTGAGCGTGAGCGCACCCGTTGACGCATCTCCGGTGTTCGTCACGGTGAAGGTCACGGTGTCCGGATGACTCGCAAAGGAGGTCAGCGCCGCGCTGTCGGGCTGAACGGTCAGGTGCGCTGGATTCGGTCCCGTCGAACCGGTCGCCCCGGTCGCGCCCGTGCTGCCGGTCGCTCCGGTCGGTCCGGTCGTGCCGGTGGTGCCGGATGCGCCGCTCGATCCGGAGCCACCTGCGGGCCCTGTCGCGCCGACCGGCCCGATCGGACCTGTTGCGCCAGTCGCACCCGTCACTCCAGTCGCGCCAACGAGTCCGGTCGGACCCGCGGGCCCGGTGGCGCCGACGGTTCCCGTCGCGCCGGCTACGCCCTGTGTACCGCTGGTGCCGGTCGCGCCCTGCGTACCCGTCGCGCCGGTCGCGCCCTGCGTACCCGTCGCGCCGGTGGCGCCGACACCGGTGTCGCCCTTTGGCCCAGCGGGGCCCAACTGATTCAGATCGAGCGAAACCTCGCTCGGGAGGCAGTCGGTCGCGTCGTTGACGACGCGCCACTGGCCGTTGTCCTTCTTGTAGCAGGTGTGGACGACGCCGTTCGCGTCAGGGACCTGGAGGAGCGCTTGCGCGCCGACGAGCGACGTCGCGCCCACCAAGAACGCGACGACGGCGACGACGACATAAGACGCGAGCTGACGCTTGCTCATCCCACCCACCCCCGGTTTGGGCACGCTACAGCGACGACGTCGCAGCAGGCAAGAGCAGCGGCGTACCACGTACAATGACCTCAACAAGCCCGCGAGGGCGATAGAGCCAAAGAAGCCGGCATCCCGTGAGGGAGTAAGTCCTGCGGAGGCAAGAGCAGCGCGAAGTGGTGGGTGACCGCCGTATCGCGCCCGCCCCTGTTCTCCGCACGTGGGAACAGGGGCTTCGTGTTTCTTAAGGAGGGTGCATGGCGAAGGTCAAAACGGGTCCGAAGGTGAAGCGCAAGGGCGGTGGCGTGCCGGCGAAGAGCCGCGCCGTCGACGCGCTCGCGGAGCAGCTGTCGGGCTCGACGGCGCTCATCGTCACCGAGTACCGCGGCCTCAAGGTCACCGAATTCCAGGATCTGCGGAAGCGTCTCCGGCCGAAGGGCGTGGAGTACCACGTCGTGAAGAACAGCCTCGTGTCGCGCGCCGCGTCGAAGACGCAGCGTGACGGCCTGCAGGCGCTGCTCTCGGGACCGACGGCGATCGCCTTCTCGAACGGCGACGAGGTCGATCTCGCGAAGGGCCTCATGGACGAGACGAAGACCCTGAAGGCGCTTCGCATCCTCGGCGGGCTCATCGGCGCGACCACGTTGAGCGCGGAGGAGATCACGGCGCTGTCAAAGCTTCCCGGTCGCGCATACCTGCAGGGTCAGATCGTCGGAAGCCTCCAGGCGCCGCTCGGTCAGATGGTGGGCCTGCTCGACGCACCGTTCCGCAATCTCGTACACGTGCTGACCGCGCGGTCGGCCTAATTAGAAGGAGAGCAACTCATGGCAACCGCAACCACTGACAACCCGAAGTTCGACAAGCTCGCCGGCGAGCTGGAGTCCTGGTCCATCCTCGAGATCGCGCAGTTCGGCAAGTTCCTCCAGGAGCGCTGGGGCGTCTCCGCCGCGCCGGTGGCCGTCGCGGCCGCCGGTGGTGCCGCGGCCGGCGGCGCGGCCGCAGAGGCCGAGGAGAAGACCGAGTTCAGCGTGGTCCTCAAGGAGGCCGGCGCCTCGAAGATCAACGTCATCAAGACGGTCCGCGAGATCACCGGTCTCGGCCTCAAGGAGGCAAAGGACCTGGTCGATGGCGCGCCGAAGCCCGTCAAGGAGAACATCGGCAAGGACGAGGCTGAGGCGATCAAGAAGAAGCTCGAGGAGGCTGGCGCTTCCGTCGAACTGAAGTAGGCCGGAATCTGGGCGGAAAACGGCCAACCGTTCGGCTGTTCTGCTGCCAGGAACGGTAGCGCAACTGCCCACCGATATCGTTCTCCAAGCGATCCTGCCGTCTCAGGTCGGTGGGCTCGCGAAAGGTGCCGGACCGGGGCCCGCAAGGGCTCCGGTTCTGCGTTCAGGGGATCCTCGCAGCGGCCGCGAGGCGAATCTGAGGCCATGACGTCCGCGGCGGCTGCGAGCTCGTGACCGGCGGGCGGGCGACCCCCTCCCTGCGCGCATCATCGAGCGGATGAACGGCGTCAGCGAGGCCGGCCAGATGCACCGGGCGTGACCGTTCCGGTGGCCGGCGACCGCCGAGCCGCGGAGACCGCTGACGCCGAGGTGCGGCGCGAGGCCGCGGAATACGCGGCGCGCATTCGGCGCACGAATTTGCGGCTCGCGTTCGGGGTGGCGATTTTGCTCGCCGTCGTCGGCGCGCTCCCGATCACAGCCGAGGCTCACCGCACCGGCGTCATCGTCTCGGCGGTCGGTCTGCTCCTTCTCGCGCTCCTGTGGTTCGGCCTCGTGCCGGCGACCGCGTTCGGCGATCGGCGCGTCATGGTGTTCGCGCTCCTCGCGCTGCCCGTCGGTGCGACGCTGGTCGCGCTCACCGGCGCGGGCGACTCGCCATACGTGCCATTCATGCTGCTTCTTGTGATCGTCACGGTCTACACACCGCGCGCGGCCGACACCGTCATCGTCGCCTGCGCGACGGCCGTCGCCCTCCTGGCGGCGATCGCCATCGGAAGGCCCGCGGATCCATCGCAGGATCGGCTTCCGGTCGTCGCGACGCACCTGCTGCAGCTCGCCACCTACGCGTTTGTCGCCGCCGCGGTCGGGCGGGCGCTCCGCGATGCGCGCTCGGCGATCACCGCGCGTGCCGAGGCGCTCGCCGGAGAGCGGTCGGACGCGATGCGTCTGGCGTTCACCGATGTGCTCACCGGGTTGTACAACCGCCGGTACGCAGAAGACTTGCTGCCACGCCTTGTCGCTGATGCCAAACGCGGTCGGCTGTTCTCAGTCCTCGCGCTAGACCTCGACGGGCTGAAGCGCATCAACGATACGTACGGACACGACGCCGGCGACCGCGCGATCGCGCGCATCGGCGAGGTCCTCCGCCTCAGTCTCCGCGGCGCCGACGTCGCGGTACGACTCGGCGGCGACGAGTTCCTCGCCCTCCTCCCCGGGACACGCGCCGACCAAGCGCGGACCGTCGGGGATCGGATTCGCGCGACGATGGCGGCTGCGGATTGGTCGGATGTCGGCGCGCCGATCACGATCACCTACGGCGCCGCCCAGTGGCAGGAGGGCGACTCTGGCGCCGACGTCCTGAAGGCGGCCGACGGCCGCCTCTACGAGTCAAAGCGCTCCCGCGCGCCGAACGCGCAGACCCTTTGACTGTGTCGCGCATCTGACACTCGAAAGCATTGACATGTGACCGTATGGTCACATATCTTCCACGCCAGGTTGGATGAAGTGTTTCAGGCGCTCGCGGACCCGACGAGGCGGGGGATCCTCGACCGGCTCTTCTCGAACGAGGGGCAGACGGTGAACGAGATCGCCGCGGCGTTCGCCGACGACATGACGCGATTCGGTGTGATGAAGCATCTCGGCGTGCTCGAGAACGCCGGGCTGGTCGTGACCCGACGCGTCGGCCGCGAGAAGCACTGTTACCTCAATCCGATCCCGATCAAACAGATCCACGACCGGTGGATCGGCAAGTACGCGGAACGCCGCGCGAGCACCCTCGTGGCCCTGAAACGTCATATCGAGGAGAAGAGCAGTGTTGGAGCAGGCCGTCGTGACTGAGAAGCCCGTCCACGTCGAGCAGATCTTCATCAACGCCACGCCCGAGCAGGTCTGGGACGCGATCACCGATCCCGACTACACGGCGCAGTTCTTCTACAACGGCCGCGTGAAGTCCGACTTCACGAACGGCGCGAGCCTCACCTACATCGACCAGCGCGACGGCTCGCTGCAGATCGAAGGCATCGTCGTCGAGGCCGACCGGCCGCGCCGGCTCGTCCTCGATGAGAAATACGTCTGGGCGCCGGATGTCGCCGTCGACCCGGTGCACCGCGAGGTCTGGGAGATCGAGCCAGTCGGCACGATGTGCAAGCTCACCGTGTCTTTCTATGAGCTCGCGCTGGACTGCGCGACGATGCGCAGCATCCTCGGCGGGATCCCCTTCATCGTCTCGGGACTCAAGACACTTCTTGAGACCGGGAAGCCCCTGCCCTCGCCGCGCTAGTCACGCACCGGGAAGAGCTCCTCGGCGTTGCCGCTCGCGATCTTGCGAGCGACCTCGCCGGGGAGCTGCGCGAGCCACGCCTGGTTCCGCGCTTCGATCCCTTCGAGCTGCTCCCACTGCGCGTTGACCCACGTGTCGGACCCTGCCATGAAGCGGTCCGCATGCGCGACAAGGAGCTCTCGCCACGCCCGGTCGATCTCCCCACTCGGCGCGATGTCGTACCTGCCGGCGAGCTCGACCCACATCGTCGGGTGGCGCTCGATGAGCGAGGCGATCTCAGCCGGCGACGCGAACTGACCAGCGTGTGCCCAGAGCACGCGAGCCCCCGGGCCGACCGCGCGCATGACCTCGTCGATGCCGCGCGCGTCGGTGTGGACCTGGAGCCACAGCCCTTCGCTCACGGCGAGAGCGAAGACCGCGCGGACCACGGGGAGCTGCGCCTCGCCCGCGGCCAGGTGCATCTCGCCGATCCCCTGGTGGACGCCGCGGCGGTACGTCGACTGGAGGTACGCCACGGTCGTCCCGTCGCGCGCCCATGTCGCGGGGCCGATCTCGCCGCGGTATGGACGGAGGAACGGCACGACGACTTCCGGAGCGCGCTCGTACAGCTTCATCGTGCCCTCATCCGGGCTGCTCGACACGATCGCGCGACGCACACCGGCATGCGCGAGTCGCGCGAGCGCCTCGTCGGGGGTGAGGATCGACCAGGCCGGCTGGCTGTAGTGGATGTGCGCGTCGAAGAGGGGGAGTGGCTGAGCGATGCGCGGCGTCGTGGCCGCGCCCGGCTGGAGCGTCGGCTGAAGGGTCGGCGTCGGCGTCACGGTCACCGCGGGGACCGCGGCGGCCGAGCACGCGAGGCAGAGCGCGGCCGCGAGAGCAAGAGCGCGCATCAGGCAGAAGTGTGCGCGCTCAGACGAAGGACCAGCCCAGCGCGCGTCCGTTCAGCCACCGCTCGCCTTCGGCCGCGCCGAGCAGGAGCGCGACCTTCGCGTAAATCTCGGCATCCGTTGCCGTCTTCGCGAGCACAGACACTTCCTTCAGATCCGTCACGGCGGGTCGCGAGGTGCGCGGGTCGATGAGGTGATGGAGGCCCGGGCCCCACGATCGCTTCGTCGTGCCGCTCGTCGCGGCGGCCATGTCCTTCATCAGCACGGTCTTCTCGCCGAACCCGACCGGCCAGCCCTCGCCGTTGTCGCCGTCGCCGCGGGCCATGAGGTCACCGCAGAGGTTCACGAGATTGTTCGCGCCAAGGCGCTCGGAGAGCCGGTCGGCGAGCCACCCTTTCGCGATGCCGCCGAGGTCGAGGGCCGCGCCTTTCGCGAGGCGCGCCTCGCCCTCGCGGACCTCGAGGAGCTCGGGCAGCGGACGCGGCGGCTGCGGCGCCGGTCCGGTCGGCGTGCCGCCGAGGGCGAAGTCGCGCGTGTACCCGGCGGCGCGCAGCCCCTCGAGCGTGCCCGCGTGCACGAGGCCCCCGCTGATCTCGAACGCGCGCAGCGACTCCCGCAGGAGCGCGCCGAGCTCGTCGCTCACGCCCATCCACGATCCGGCGGCGGCGTTGAAGCGTGACAGCTCGCTGTCCTCGGTGAAGCGCGTCAGGCGATCGTGCATGCGGTGGATCCAGGCCTCGCCTTCGGCGAGCGCGTCGTCGGAGTCGGCGAGGCTGAAGAGCTCGCACTCCCCACCGAGAGCCTCGAACTTCCGTTGCGCGACCGTCATCGATACGTATGGTCTCCGACAAGCCAGCCCCTTGGCACCGGGACTAGGATGCCCGCCAGAACTGGGATCCACGTGTACGCGTGGAGAGGGGAGTAGGTCATGCGCGCACTCCTGGCATCACTGGTCATCGCGGCGGCCGCGCTCGTCGGGTTTGCGTCACCCGCGTCGGCTGACTACTGCGGGGCATCGGCGAATGGTTGTGCGAACGCCGACACGAGCGGCTGCGCCGGTCACGGCGCGTTCGGCGCATTCGGCAGCAACGGCGACGGTCCGCACGACTGGCGCGGCGGCGCGAGCGGCGACAACACCGCCTTCGCGAACAGCACGCTCTGCGGCAACCCGCAGGGCGCTGCAGGAGTCGACGAGACTCCCTAGGACACGTGCGTGATGGTGATGCCGGGGAGCTCGGTGGCGCGAACGCCAGGCGCGAGCGTGATCCGAGCCCTCGGTGTCGCCGTCGGCTGAGCGGTCGGCCTCGGCGTCGGGCTCGCGACCTCTGGCTGGAGTGGTGCGGCCGGGTTCTTCGGATGCGTGAGCGTGTACGCGCCCGACCCGACGAACGCGAGCGCCGTCACGGCCATCGCGAGCGCCCGCGCGCCCACCGCTAGCTCCGGAGGACCGAGAGCTTCTCGAAGCTCTCCGTGAAGACTTCCCTGCTGTCCACACCGAGGTGGCTGTCGAGGATCTCCTGGTACACGGATCGGAAGTCGACGTCGTAGCCGAGGTTCCCGCTCGCGTCGAGCTTCGTCAGGCTCGGCTGCGATCCGATGAGCCCGCCCTTCACCGAGTCGCCGATGAGGAACACCGGCGCCGCGGTCCCGTGGTCCGTGCCGGCGCTCGCGTTCTCCTTGGGACGGCGGCCGAACTCCGACCACGTCGCGATGAGCACGCGGTCCGACATGCCGTGGCCGGCGAGGTCCGCATAGAAGGAGGAGAGCGCGCCGTCGAGGTAGCCCATGAGATCGTCGTGGCGCTGCTGCTGCGTGTAGTGCGTGTCGAAGCCGCCGAGGGTCACATGGAGGATCTTCACGCCGGTGCCCGTGACGATGAGCTGCGCCGCGAGCTGCAGCGCCGCACCGAGCTGGTTCTTCGACGAGAACACCAGTCGCGCGTCGTCGGAGTACTGCGCTTTCGGGACGTACGACGACGCCGAGGTCTTCAGCTGTGCGACCGTGTCGCGCGCCGTCGTCACCGCCGTGTCGAAGAGGGCGCCGTAGATCCCGGGCGTGCCGGTGTAGAGCGCGCCCATGGCCTTCTCCATGTCGTCGCCCCCGTTGAACTTGAACGACTGCTGCGAGTTCACGACGGTGAGCGTCGCCTCGAGGTTGCGCAGCGCGCCGGGGACACCGGTCGTGCCGCATGCGCACCCGACGAGCGGGTGGCCGGCGGAGTCGTAGTTCTGCGCGATCGTCTTGCCGAGCCAGCCGTCTTGCTGGCGGCGCTCGGGGTCGCCCGTCTCCCACACGCGAATGCTGTCGAAGTGCGAGAACGAGGGCTTCTGGTAGCCGACGCCTTGGACGATGGCCACTTTGCCCTGGTCGAAGAGCGCCTTCGTGCCCTTGAGGTTCTTGTTCAGGCCGAACGACCTGTCGATCGGCAGCGCCTCGTCCGCCGCGCGCGACAGCTGCGGGCGGAGGTCGCGGTACGCCTGGTCCTGCAGCGGGATGACGGTCTGGAGGCCGTCATTTCCGCCGGCGAGCTGGACCATCACGAGGACCTTGTCGTTGACGACACCCTCCTGCTTGGCCGCGTACACCGCGCGCGCGAAGACGTCCGGCACCGCGGCGTACCCCGCGGCGAGACCGGCGGCGCCCGCGCCGAACACGAGCCCGGAGCGGAGGAAGTCCCTGCGATTCAGCTTCGTGAGCGTGGCGACCATCTGTTCGCTCCTTCTACTTCAGCTGGAACTCGGGCGAGGCGAACACGACGGCCCAGCGCCGCCTGTCGTCGCTCGCCTCGTTGAGCAGCCGAAGGGTCTGCGGCGAGAGCACACCGTCGAGGTGCGTCTCGTGCGCGTTCGCTGCCGAGGGCAATCTGCGGACGGCCTGCAGCGCGGCGGTCACGTGGTTCGCGCGCGCGAGCATCGTGTTGGACGAGATCCACGACTCGTTCTCCGGCCACCCGCCGACGCTCGGCGGATCGAAGAGCGTCTGCCCCATGCCCGTTCCACTCCCGATCATGAGCCGCGTCGTCGTCTTGTCGCCGAGCGCCTTCGCGATGTGGACCATGTACTCGGTCGGCGTCTTGATGAGCGCGCGGTACGCGCTCGGCGCCGAGAACTCCGGGCTGAGGAAGATGTCGCGCATGAGCTGCTTGACGGAGTACCGATTGCGGCGGAACGACGTCGCGAGTCTGGTGACGTAGTCGTCCGTTGGCATCGGCGTCACGAAGTGCGTGACCACCTTGCGCGCGATGAACGGCGCGGTCGCGTCCTGCGCGAGGATCTTGTCGATCACGCCCTCGGTGTTCCAGGCCTTCGTCTCACCGAGGTACGGGTATGCCGGACCGCGGTAGGCGCGCTGCTGCTCGAAGACGCCGGTCTTCACCGTGTCCGCCTTCGGCGTCTGCTTCGGCGTGTTCCCGCGCTGCATCGCGCGCGCGAGCTGCGCGTCGATCATCGGCTGCGTCAGCGGCTCGCGCCATCCGGAGAGCGCCTTCGACGCCGCCTTCACGTCGTCTTCGGTGAACGCCTCCGGACCCATCGTGAAGAGCTCCATGAGCTCGCGCGCGTAGTTCTCATTCGGGTTGCGGCCGGTGGAGCTCGCGAGGTCGAGGTAGCGGAGCATCCCTGGGTCGATCGTGACCTGCAGGAGCATCGTCCGGAGGTCACCGAGCGCGTTGCGCCGCCAGGTGAGGTTCTGCCAGTAGATGAAGGGGTTCTGCGGCGTGACCTTGCGGAAGTCGGACGTGAAGTGGCCGTGCCAGAAGAGCGTCATCCGCTCTCCGAAGGGCGTGGGGCTCGACAGCATCTGGTCGAGCCACCACTGCTGCAGCTGCCCGACGGGGAGCCCCTTCTCCTGCGACGCTTCGTCGCCGCCGGGGAAGACCGGCGGCTCCGCGAACGGCGTCTCGATGAGACGATCGACGGTCTTCGCATACCCATCGCTTCTCGCCTGATCGAGCTCGGCCTGGGTCGCACCGAACGTCGCGCGCCGAAGGAGATGCGCGACGCGCGCGGATTCACTCGCGAGCGGCGAGACCCAGTCCAGACCTTCTTTGTTGCCGAGCGTTCCGGTGATCGGGACCGTGGTGAATGCCGGCTCGTTCGCGAGCGCGAGGAGCCGCGCGGTCGCGACGCCGATGCCGGCAGCGGTCGAGGCCGCGAGGACCGTGCGCCGCGTGAGGGCCGGGCTTGTCGGTGCTGTCACCGCCCTGGCCGGCTCGGCCGCTTGCTCGACGCGCTCTGTCTCGTCCATGTCCTTGCCGAAGATACGCAGGGCGCCTGCGGCTGTTCCGCCCGAAAGGTGTAAGAAGCCCTCTCTTTACGGAAGTTTTGAAGGATCGGCGGCCTCTGGCGGTTGGTGGGAAAACCTATTGACAGGCGGGTCGCCCCGGCGGAGAGTGAGCGGTCCGCCTCCCCTTGACCGTCCGGTAGGTTCAGACCTACCATTACGGCCTTGCCATCTGCCCGTCCCCGTCCTTCTACCTGCCTGCCGCCCACTGCTGCCTGAGGAGGGTATGCCCATGTCCGTGACCCTCGACCGGGTTTCACCCGCTCGACCCCGCCGCGACTTCGCCTCGTTGCCTGAAGTGCTGCCGCTGCCGGATCTCATCCAGACCCAGCTCGACTCCTTCAAGTGGTTCTGCGAAGAGGGCTTGAACGAGCTGTTCGCCGAGATCTCGCCGATCCAGGACTTCACCGGAAAGAACCTCGACCTGAAGTTCATCTCGAGCGAGTTCCGCGAGCCGAAGTACTCCGAAGAGGAGTGCCGCACCAAGGACATCACCTACGCGAAGCCGCTCTGGGCGCGCGTCGAGCTCGTGAACAAGGAGACCGGCGAGGTCACCGAGCAGGACGTCTTCCTTGGCGACTTCCCGTGGATGACCGACAAGGGCACGTTCGTCATCAATGGCGCGGAGCGCGTCGTCGTGTCGCAGCTCGTGCGCTCACCGGGCGTGTACTTCACGGCCGTCGACGACCCGACGACGGGTCGCCGCCTGTTCTACGCGAAGCTCATCCCGAACCGTGGCGCGTGGCTCGAGTTCGAGACGTCCAACAAGGACGTCGTCTCGGTGAAGGTGGACCGCAAGCGCAAGCTGCCGGTCACGACGCTGCTGCGCGCGGTCGAGTTCTCCTCGAATGAGGAGCTCAAGGCGCTGTTCACGGCGATCGACAACGACCCGGAGCACCAGTACATCCAGTCGACGCTCGACCGCGACTCGACCACGAACACGAACGAGGGTCTGGTCGAGGTCTACAAGCGTCTGCGTCCGGGCGATCCGCCGACCATCGACAACGCGCGCAACCTCGTGAACTCGCTGTTCTTCAACTTCCGGCGCTACGACCTCGCGAAGGTCGGTCGCTACAAGCTGAACCGCAAGCTCGGGCTCGACATCCCCATGGAGACGCGCACGCTCACGAAGGAAGACCTCGTGAAGATCGTCGCGCGCATCGTCGAGCTCAACAACGGCAAGGGCAACGCCGACGACATCGACCACCTCGGCAACCGCCGGGTGCGCGCGGTCGGCGAGCTCATCCAGCAGCAGTTCCGCGTTGGCCTGCTCCGCATGGAGCGCGTCGTGCGCGAGCGCATGTCCATCGTCGAGCCGGAGAAGGCGACGCCGAAGGAGCTCATCAACATCCGCCCGGTCGTGGCGGCGATCAAGGAGTTCTTCGGAGGCTCGCAGCTCTCGCAGTTCATGCAGCAGACGAACCCGCTCGACGAGCTCACCCACAAGCGTCGCCTCTCGGCCCTCGGGCCGGGCGGCCTGTCGCGTGAGCGCGCCGGGTTCGACGTCCGCGACGTGCACTACAGCCACTACGGCCGCATCTGCCCCATCGAGACGCCGGAAGGTCCGAACATCGGCCTCATCGGCTCGCTCGCGACGTACGCGCGCGTGAACCCGTACGG
>JBIOUD010000190.1:0-9790 GCA_044866725.1 Candidatus Limnocylindria bacterium
TGTTCCCGGTGAACGCCTATCCGGTGCGCGTCGTCGACGGCGAGGTCCAGATCGACGTCGGCGTCCCCACGAAAGAGCTCGAGATCGGCTGACGCCCGGACGAGCTGGCACTCGCCATGCTCAGCCCCCGCTCAAAAGACGCAGGAGGCACGCCATGGAGGACCAGAAAGTTGTCGAGAAGCGGACCGAGATCGAGCATCGGGAGAGCGAAGAGACCGTGACACCGGGCACGAGGAACGTGAACATCGGCCCGGACGGCACGACGAACATCCAGGAAGAGGTCCTGGACGAGCCCGTCGGCAAGACCACGATTCGTGAAGAAGAGACCATCGAGGAGCGCACCGAGCCCTAGACGGTTCCCCGGCCTCCCGGCGCTATCCTCGCGACGAACACGCGCCGGGAGGCCACAGTGATCAGCAGTGCAGCTCGCGACCGGGTCAAGCTCTCCATCGACCAGCTCGAGGAGGCGTTCCATCGCTACGAGGAGCAGGCGAACGCCGACATCAACGACTCGTACGCCGCGGCTCTCGCCCGCGGCAAGGCCATGGGCATGCAGGAGGCCGCGCACTTCGTGAAGACCGCGCTCCACGACATCGACGTCAAGAGCCTGTGATCACGGCGATCGTGTTGATCAGCGCCGAGCGCGGCGCGCTGCCGAAGCTGGGCGAGGATCTCGCGGACATCGCTGGCGTGTCCGAGGTGTACTCCGTGACGGGCGAGTTCGACTTCATCGCGATGGTCCGGGCACGGCAGCACGAGGATCTCGCCGAGATCGTCACCTCGAAGATCGCGCAGACCAAAGGCGTCGCGCGCACCCACACCCACGTCGCCTTCCGGGCGTATTCGAAACACGACCTCGAGAGCGTCTTCGGCATGGACGACCGGGACTAGCCCCGGTACGCGCTCGCTTCGCCGGCCCCATCCGCGCCTAGACTCACGCTGATGCAGGCCGTCGTGATGGCCGGCGGAGAGGGGAGCCGGCTCCGCCCGCTGACGATCAACCGGCCCAAGCCGATGGTGTCCATCGTCAACAAGCCGTGCCTCGGGCACATCTTCGACCTGCTCAAGGCGCACGGCATCACCAACGCATTCGTCACGCTGCAGTACCTCGCGACGCAGATCCAGGACTCGTTCGGCGACGGCGGTTCGGTCGGCATGCGACTGCGCTACAGCGTCGAGGAGACCCCGCTCGGGACGGGCGGCTCGGTGCGGCAGATCGGCGACGCGCTGAACGACACATTCATCGTCATCTCGGGCGACGCGCTCACCGATATCGACCTCTCGAAGGTCATCGCTTTCCACAAGGAGCGCAAGGCCGCCGTGACGCTGACGCTCTACCACGTCCCGAACCCGCTCGAGTACGGCGTCGTCATCACGGACGACGACGGGCGCATCACGAAGTTCCTCGAGAAGCCGTCGTGGGGAGAGGTCTTCTCGGACACGATCAACACCGGCATTTACGTGATCGAGCCGCGCGTGATGGAGCGGTACAAGGTCGGCGAGGCCTTCGACTTCAGCAAGGATCTCTTCCCGAAGCTCCTCGCCGACGGCGAGCCGCTCTATGGGTACATCGCTTCGGGATATTGGACCGATGTCGGCTCGATCCCCGAGTACGCGCGCGCGAACGCGGACGTGCTCCAGGGAAAGGTGAAGGCGGGCGAGCTCGGCCGCGAGGTCATGCCCGGCGTCTTCGCCAGCGGTGAAGTCGACATCGATCCCACCGCGCATCTGGTGGGCCCGATCTACCTCGGCGCGGGCGTGAAGATCGGCCCGGCCGCCGAGATCACCGGTCCGACCGTGCTCCGCGACTACGTCTCGGTCGACTTCGGCGCGGTCGTCGACCGCTCCATCGTCTGGCGCAACACGTACATCGGTGACCACTGCGAGCTGCACGGCACGATCGTCGGCCGCCAGTGCGCGCTGAAGTCGCACGTCACGCTCGAAGAGGGCAGCGTCATCGGCGACCACTCGGTCGTGAATGACGGCGCGCGCATCCGGAGCCAGGTGAAGATCTGGCCCGACAAGCAGGTCGAGAGTGGCGCGGTCGTCGCGTCGAGCCTCATCTGGGGCGCGCAGGGACGGCGGGCACTGTTCGGCCGGTTCGGCGTGACGGGCCTTGTGAACATCGACCTCACGCCCGAGCTCGGGGCGCGGCTCGGCGCGTCGTACGCGTCGACGCTGCCGCAGGGCAGCACCGTCACGATGAACCGCGACCAGCACCGCTCCAGCCGCATGCTCAAGCGCGCGCTCATGAGCGGCATCGTGTCGGCCGGCGTCCACGTCGCAGACCTCTCGCAGGCTCCGCTTCCGATCGGCCGCTTCCACACGCGGCGCATGGGCGCGGCTGGCGGCGTGCACGTCCGCGTGTCGCCGTTCGACGTCCGCGTGTGCGACCTGAAGTTCTTCGACCGCCAGGCGCTCGACATGGATAAAGCGCAGGAGCGCAAGGTCGAGACGGCGTTCTTCCGTGAGGACTTCCGCCGCGTCGGCTACGACGAGGTCGGCGCGATCTTCGAGTCGCCGCGCGTCGGCGAGGCCTACAGCGAGGCCTTCATCGCCGAGATCATCCATCGCAAGGAGGTCGCGGACCGCAAGTTCAAGGTCGTCGTGAATTTCTCGCATGGCACCGCGGCCCAATTCCTTCCCCAACTCCTGAATACGCTTGGCATCGAGCTCGTCTCGATCAACGGGGTCGTCTCCGAGAATGTCGGCTCGCGGTCGTTCGAGGAGTTCCAGGGAGAGAAGAAGGAGCTCGCGGCGATCGTCTCGACGCTGAAGGCGTCCGCCGGCGTGATCATCGACGCCGGCGGCGAGAAAGCGTTCTTCGTCGACGACAAGGGGCGCATCACCTCGGACATGCAGTTCCTCACTGCGTTCGCGTGGCTGTCGGTGAAGCTGACGCCGGGCGTCGTGGCCGTGCCGGTCTTCGGACCGTCGGCGATCGAACGGATCGTGCAGGAGGCCGGCGGCCGCGTGCAGCGCGTGCGCGCGTCGGCGAGCGCGCAGATGGACCTCGCGGCGCGCGAGCACCCGCTCGTGGTGGGCGACGCCGTCGGCGGATTCATCTTCCCGCGCTTTCACCCCTCCTTCGATGGGCTGTTCGCGACGGTGCGCCTCCTCGAGCTGCTGGCGGCGCACGAGAAGTCGCTCTCCGACGTCATCGACGAGACCCCCGTCGCGAACATCGCGCGCGTCCAGGTCCCTTGTCCGTGGGAGCAGAAGGGCCGCGTCCTGCGCGTACTCGCGCAGGATCCGCGCACCGAGCGCGTGCGGCAGATCGACGGCGTGAAGCACCAGAGCGACGGCGAGTGGGTCCTCGTCCTCCCGGACGCGGACCGCCCGCTGTTCAACATCTACGCCGAGGCGCGCGACGAGACCCGCGCGTGGTCGCTCGCGAAGGAGTACGCCGACCGCCTCGAGCACCTCCAGGCGCCCGCTTGACGAAGATCGCGATCGCGCAGTGCGCGCCGGCCCTGGGCGCCTTCAAGCGCAACATGGCGATGCACGAGGACTGGATCGCGAGGGCCAGGAGCGCCGACGCTCGTCTTGTGGTGTTCCCAGAGCTTTCGCTCACCGGCTATTACCTGAAGGACCTCGCGGGCGAGATCGCGTGCGCCTCCGACGACGCGCGGCTCGGGCCGATCGTCGACGCGTCGCGCCAGATCGACATCTGCGCCGGCTTCGTCGAGCGCGGCCCCGACGCGCGACTGCATATCGCGCAGGGTTACTGGTCTGGCGGGCGTCTCGTCCACGTGCATCGCAAGGTGTACCTGCCGACGTACGGCATCTTCGACGACGGCCGGTACTTCGGACCCGGCGACCGGTTCGACACGTTCCGCGCCGCGACCGGACCCGCCGGCATCGCGATCTGCGAGGACCTCTGGCACGCGTCGGTGCCGTATCTCTACAGCGCGACGGGGGCGACGACGGTGTTCGCTCCGTCCGCGAGCCCCGGCCGCGGCGTCGCCGAGGGCGGCGACCTCGGCACGGCGGAGTCCTGCCGGCTCATGGACCGCTTCTACGCGCAGTACCTGACGATGTACGTCGTCTTCGTGAACCGGGTGGGCCACGAGGACGGCATCGCGTTCTGGGGCGGCTCTGAGGTCGTCGCCCCGGATGGGGCTGTCGTGGCGCGGGCGCCGGACTTCGAGGAGAAGCTCGTCATCGCCGACGTCGATCCCGCCCTCGTCGCGCGCGAGCGGGATCGCAACCCGCTCATCCGCGACGAGCGGCCCGAGCTCGTCATCGCGCAGCTCATGCGCGCCCGCGGCGCGCTGGTGAAGGACTGATGGCGATCGCACCCGAGCGCTTCGGCGCTGTCCGCCCGACGCCGGGCGACCTCTCGCCGCTGCGCATCGACGAGCAGCTCGTGCGCAGGATGCTCGTCGCGTTCCTCAAAGAGGAGACCGCGAAGTCGGGCCACAGGCGCGTCGTCCTCGGTCTCTCCGGCGGCATCGACAGCGCAGCGGTCGCCGCGGTCGCGGCCGAGGCGATGGGACCGACGAACGTCACCGCGCTCTTCATGCCGTACAAGACCTCGAGCAAAGAGTCCGCGGAGCACGCGCGCCTCATCGCGAAGACGTTCGGCCTCGCGCTCGAGGAGGTCGACATCACCGCGCAGGTGGATGCGTACTTCTCGCGCGCAGGCGAGGTCGACCGTGTGCGTCGCGGTAACAAGATGGCGCGCGAGCGGAAGTCGATCGAGTACGACCGCTCATGGCCGGACGGCCTCGTGCTCGGCACGAGCAACAAGACCGAGCTCCTGCTCGGCTACGGCACGCGCTACGGCGACATGGCCTGCGACCTCAATCCGGTCGGCGACCTCTACAAGACGCAGCTGCGCGAGCTCGCCGTGCTCCTCGGTGTGCCCGACGTCGTCGTGAAGAAGCCGCCGACGGCTGACCTGTGGGTCGGGCAGACGGACGAGTCCGAGCTCGGCTTCACGTACGCGCAGGCCGACCTCGTCCTCTATCACCTCGTCGACCGCCGGCTCCAACCCGACGCGCTCGTCGCGGCGGGCTTCGACGCCGCGCTCGTCAGAGGCATACGTGAGCGTGTCCGGAAGAGCCACTACAAGCGCGTCATGCCACTCATCGCGAAGGTCTCACTGCGGACCGTGGGTCACGACTTCCTGTATCCGCGCGACTGGGAAGCCGACTGAGAGAACGCGAGACCCGCCTCGGCCTTGGATACGCCGCCGCTCTCGGATCGGCGGCGTTCTTCGCTCTGGGCGGGACGATCGCGAAGTCGACGTTCGACCTTGGCATCGCGCCGCGCGTCCTCGCGGAGTGGCGCGTCCTCTTCGCGTTCGCCGCGTTCACGGTCATCGTCGCGCTCTGGCGGCCGCGGGACCTCCGCATCCGCCGCGAGGACATCCTGTGGTTCGCCGGCTTCGGCGTCTTCGGGATGGGCGCCGTCCAGTGGCTGTATTACGAGGCGATCCAGCGCATCCCCATCGCCGTCGCGCTGGTCGTGGAGTTCACGGCGGTCGTGCTCGTCCTTCTCTACGCGCGCCTGAGCGGACGCAAGGTCGGCGCGGCCCTCTGGTACGCCGGCGTGCTGTCGCTCGCGGGGTGCTTCTTCGCGTCGGGCGCGTACGACGCGACACTGCGCGCGGTGAACACAGACGGCGTGCTCATCGCCGCGATCGACGCCGTCCTCTTCACCTCCTACTTCGTGCTCGGTGAGCGCCTCGCGTCGCGCTACTCGGCGTGGACGCTCGCGGTCTACGGCTTCGGCTTCGCGCTCCTCGCGTGGCAGGTGCTGCAGCCCGCGTGGACGCTGCCGTGGACGACCACGAACGGCGAGGTGTGGCTGCGGGTCCTCGGCGTCGTGGTCCTCGCCGGGGTGGTCCCGTTCACCCTCGGGTTCATCGCGCTGCGCAACCTGCCCGGCGCGCGCGTATCGATCGTCGCGACCTCCGAGCCCTTCATCGCCGCGGTCATCGCGTGGTTCGTCCTCGGCCAGGCGCTGCAGCTCCCGCAGATCCTCGGCGGAGGGCTCGTGCTTGGAGGCATCCTTCTCGCGCAGACGCACCGTCCGGAAGGAGGCAGCGTGTGACCCGCGAGCGGACCGGCTAGTGGGAAAGCTCTATCTCGTGGCGACGCCGATCGGGAACCTCGAGGACGTGTCGGCGCGCGCGCTGCGTGTCCTGCAGGAGGTCCACATGGTCGCCTGCGAGGACACACGCCACACCCAGCTCCTCCTCCGACGCCACGAGATCCGCGCGAAGCACCTCACCGCATACAACGAGTTCAATCACAAGCGTCAGGTCCCGATCCTCGTCGGCCAGCTCGGCCGCGGATGGGACGTCGCGCTCGTCACTGATGCCGGCACGCCCGGTCTCTCGGACCCCGGCGAGCAACTTGTCCGAGCAGCCGTGGAGGCGGGGCACGAGGTCGTGCCCATCCCGGGCCCAGCGGCCGCGATCGCCGCGCTCGTCGCATCGGGCCTTCCGACGCGCGAGTTCACGTTCGTCGGCTTCGTGGAGAAGAAGAGCGGGCCGCGACGGAGGCTCCTCGAGCGGCTCATCGGTGAGGGGCGCACGATCGTCATCTACGAGAGCCCCTACCGCACCGGCGACCTGCTGTCGGACCTCGCCGCGGTCGCGCCGAACGCTCGTGTCGCCGTGGCGCGGGAGATGACGAAGGTCCACGAGGAGATCGTCCGCGGCACCGCGACCGCGCTCGCTCTGCGTTTCGCCGAGAAGGCGCCGAAGGGCGAGGTCACCATCGTCATCGCGCCGGTCTGACCTCCGAGCAACCGGACCGAGGCGCGGCTTATCCTCGGTCGGTCCACGCGTGAAGGGGGAGCCATGCCGGGTACTGCCGTCCGGCGGACACGGGGTGCGCGCCGCGGCGTCGACGTCTTCGTGGAGATCCCGAAGGGCTCTCGTGCGAAGTACGAGCTCGACAAGACAACGGGCCGCATCCGCCTCGACCGCGTGCTCTTCTCCTCGGTGCACTACCCGGCCGACTACGGCTTCGTCGTCGACACCATGGCCGGAGACGGCGACCCGCTCGACGCGCTCGTGGTCGTCGAGGAGCCGACGTTCCCCGGCTGCATCGTCCCGACGCGGCCCATCGGAACGCTCCTCATGCGCGACTCGAAGGGCCCCGACGAGAAGATCCTCGGCGTGCCGGTCGGCGATCCGCGCTTTGACGAGGTTCGGGAGCTGAAGGACCTCGCGCCGCACTGGCTGCGCGAGATCGAGTCGTTCTTCGCTACGTACAAGACGCTCGAAGGTGAAGAGGTCGAGCTCACCGGCTGGCGGGGCTCGCGCACCGCGTGGACCCTCATCGACAAGAGCACGACGTCATGAAGCGCGACTACCGGAAGTGGCGCAGCCCAGCGCTCGGTCGCGACATGGAGCTCCTCGTCTTCGGCGAGCGTGGGACCCCGGTGCTCGTGTTTCCGACGTCGATGGGCCGGTTCTACCAGTGGGAGGACTTCGGGATGATCGCCCATATGAGCGGGCGCATCGATGAGGGTTGGCTTCAGCTGTGGTGCGTGGACTCGGTGGACTCCGAGTCGTTCTACGCGAAGACGCGTCCGTGGCAGGAGCGTGCCGCGCGGCACCTCGCGTACGAGCGCTACATCCTCGACGAGGTCGTGCCCGCGCTCCGCGCCGAGAACGAGGTGGACTACCTCATCTCGATCGGCGCCTCGTTCGGCGCGCTGCACGCGCTCGCTCTCGCGACGCGTCGGCCGGGCATCGTGCGCAAGGCGATCGGGCTCTCCGGCGCGTACGACACGGCGTCGTGGCTCGACGGCAAGCGCGAGGGCGACGCGTACTTCGTGAACCCGATGGCGTTCCTCCCGAACCTGCAGGATCTCCGCTACCTCGAACCGCTCCGCGCGACGGAGATCGTCATCGCGACAGGCAAGGAGGATCGCAACGTCGAGGACTCGCGAAAACTCGCCGGGATCCTCCAGGAGAAGGGCGTCCCCGCGAGCCTGTACCTGTGGGATGGCTGGGCCCATGACTGGCCGTACTGGAAAGAGATGGTGGACGTGTACTTATGAAGACCGTGGGGATGCTCGTCGGCCGCGAGAACACTTTCCCGCCTGCCTTCATCGAGACCGTGAACAAGAAGGGCGCGCCGCACGGCGTCAACGCCGCGATGGCGGTGCTCGGTGGCGCGCAGGAGCTGGAGCAGCCGAAGTATGCGGTCATCGTCGACCGCATCAGCCACGAGGTGCCGTACTACCGCGCGCACCTCAAGAGCGCCGCGCTCATGGGGACCGTCGTGGTGAACGACCCGTTCTGGTGGGAGTCGGACGAGAAGTTCTTCGAGTGCACGCTGGCGCGCAAGCTTGGCGTCGCGGTGCCGAAAACGGTCGTCCTTCCGAACAAGTCGTACATCTCGGATATCAACGAGGGCTCGCTGCGCAACCTGCAGTACCCGCTCGATTGGGACGGGATCCTCCGCTACGTCGGCCTGCCCGCGATCCTCAAACCGAATACCGGCGGCGGCTGGAAGGACGTCTACAAGGTCGACTCGAAGGAGGAGCTCCTCTGGGCGTACGACCAGTCCGGCGCGCTCGCGCCGGGTCACCGGCCGAAGACGATGATCCTTCAGGAGTTCATCAAGTGGCAGGACTACGTGCGGTGCATTTGCATCGGACGCGACAGCATCCTGCCGATGCGCTACGACCCCACCGCGCCGTTCGCCGAGCGATACGTCGTGTCACGCCCGGTCGAGGGCGAGCTTCGTGAGAAGGCGACGAAGGACGCGCACGCGCTCGTCGACGCGCTCGGGTACGACATGGACACGGTCGAGTTCGCGGTGCGCGACGGCGTGCTGTACGCGATCGACTTCCTGAACCCCGCACCGGACCTCGACTCGTTCTCGGTGAAGGAAGAGGCGTTCGCGTGGGCGCTCGACAAGATGTCCGACCTGGTCATCCGGTACGCGACGGGTGCCGCGCAGCCGCCGTGGAAGGGCGAGCATCGCTGGTGGTCGCGGGTCCGCGCGTGACGAAGGGGCGCTCGCCCATCGAGTTCTACCACGCCGCGCTGGAGCAGCCCGGCGTGACGGACGCGAGCGCCGAGACCCTCGCGACCGGTCAGCGCGAGGCGCGCGCCGTGTTCGGTGACCGGCCTCTCTGCGTCAGCCTCCGGCCGAACATCGTGACGAAGGCCGAGCTCGTCGCCTACACGAAGGCCTCGGAGTCGCTGTACGCCGCGCTCGGCAAGCTCGAACGCGCCCTTCTCAAGGACGAGGACCTGCGCCGCGAGCTCGACCTCGATCCGCAGGAGGAGGAGCTGGCGCTCGCCGACCCGGGCTTCCGGGCATCGTCGCCGTCGTCGCGCCTCGACGGCTTCGTCTCGGACGGGATCATCCGCTACGTCGAGTACAACGCCGAGTCGCCGGCCGGGATGGCCTACAACGACGTGCTCGTCTCGATCTTCGAGCGCATGCCCTCGATGAAGGCGTTCAAGAAGCGCTTCCGCGCCACGCCGCTCCGCGCGGCGAAGCGGCAGGTCGCGGTGCTCCGCCGTGCGCACGGGAAGGCGATCCGCACGATCGCGATCGTCGACTGGCGCGGTCTGCCGACGCTCACCGAGTTCGAGATGTTCCAGCGTCTCCTCGCGGACGCCGGGATGAAGGCGATCATCTGCGCGCCCGAAGATCTCTCGTACCGGGGCGGGCGGCTGCGCGCGAACGGGACGGCGATCGACGTCGTTTACCGGCGCGTGCTGCTCTCGGAGCTGCTCGCGAAGCCGGAGGTCGCGCGTCCGTTGCTGAGGGCGTATCTGGCGGGCGATGTCACCGTGGTCAACAGC
>JBIOUD010000191.1:0-11316 GCA_044866725.1 Candidatus Limnocylindria bacterium
GCGCGTTCGTGGCCGGGCGACAGCAAGAACACATGTTCGATACCGTTTACGTGTGCAACCAAAGGTGAACGATCTGATCGCACCTCGTTCGGAGGTCGCCGGTCGTGGTCGCGTTCGCGCACCCGCGCCTTACGTCGCTGACTCGGCCGCGCCAGTGGCAATGCTCTCCAGCCCACGACCCCTCGTCTCTTCGGCGAGTACGAACACGACGCCCGCGGTAGCGACGAGCATCACCATGAACAGCGTGAAGACAGCCGTCTGGCCCCACGAGGCCACGAGGATCGGGGTCACGAGTGGTCCGATGATTCCCCCCACCCGGCCGAAGGCCGCGGCGGCACCAGCGCCGGTGGCGCGGATGTTCGTTGGATACATCTCGGGCGATATCGCGTAAACCACGCCCCACGCGCCGAGGTTGAAGAACGACAACAGCGCGGCCCACACGAACGCGTCAGTGCCAGAGCCAGCGCGCCCGAACAGGATCGCCGCGATCGCGGTGCCGAGGAGGTACGTCACGAGCGTTGGCTTGCGACCCCACCGCTCCACCAGCCACGCGGCGCTGAAGTAGCCCGGCACCTGCGCGAGCGTCGACAGGAAGAAGAACTCATTGCTCCGCACCTCGCTCAGTCCACGCCCGAACAGCACCGACGGCAGGAACAGGAAGATCCCGTAGTACGTGAACGTGATGCCGAACCAGAGGATCCACAGCATCACGGTCCGTCGGATGTACGCCGGCGAGAACAGGTCGGCGATGCGCGTCTTCCCGGCGCGGACCGGCGCGACCGCGCGACCGAGCGTCAGCATCGCGCCGCCACTCGCGCGCTCGACACGCCGGACGACCGCGTCCGCTTCGGCGGTCCGTCCCTGCTCGGCGAGGTAGCGTGGCGACTCTGGGAGCGCGCGGCGCAGGTACGCCGCGTACAGCGCGGGTAACGCGCCGACGACGAACACCCACCGCCACCCGTAGGCCGGGAGCACGGTGATCGCGACGAGGCCCGCAAGGATCGTCCCGTACGCCCAGAACGATTCGAGGAGCACGATCATCCGCCCGCGCTGCGCGCGCGGCGCGAACTCCGACACGAGCGTCGCCGCGACGGGCAGCTCGCCGCCGAGGCCGAGCCCCGCGATGACGCGCGCCGCGAGCAGCGTCTCGAAGGTCGGCGCGATCGCGGACAGGACCGCGCCGATCGAGAAGATGACGAGCGTGGAGGAGAACACGATGCGCCTGCCGTACCGATCCGCGAGCCGGCCCGAGACCGCCGCGCCGAGGAACATCCCGACGAAGCCGGCGCTCGCGACGAGACCGGTGCGCGTCGCGTCCAGCGCGAACTCGCGAGCGATCGGCACGAGCAGGAACGAGATGAGGATGACGTCCATCGCGTCGAAGGACCAGCCGATGCCGCTCGTGACGAGGAGGCGCCAGTGGAACGGGTTCCACGGCACCCGATCGAGACGCTCGACGAAGGAGTCTGGGGCCGTCGCCGAGCCGCCGAGGGTGCTACTCAGGCTCAGATGCGGCCTTCGGCGGCGAGGAGCTCGGCGTTGAGGACCGACGCGCCGGCGGCGCCGCGGATCGTGTTGTGCCCGAGCACGACGTACTTGTACCCCAGGACGGGGTCCTCGCGCACGCGGCCGACGACGACGCTCATGCCCTTGCCGGCGTCACGGTCGCGGATCGGCTGCGGCCGGTCGCGCTCCTGGCGCACGATCACGGGGCACGCCGGCGCGGTCGGGAGGCGCAGCTCCTGCGGCTTGCCGCGGAAGGTGCGCATCGCGTCGGCGACCTCCGCGACGCTCGGCGTGCCGCGGAGCGAGAGCGAGACGGTCTCGCTGTGCCCATCGCGCACCGCGACGCGGTTGCAGTGCGCCGAGAACTGGAGGTCGGCGTCGCGGAAGGCCTTGCCGTCCCAGGAGCCGAGGAACTTCTTCGTCTCCTTCTCCATCTTCTCTTCCTCTTCGCCGATGTACGGGACGACGTTGTCGAGCGCGTCGAGAGATGGGACGCCCGGGTATCCGGCTCCGGAGACGGCCTGCATCGTCGTCACGACGGCGCGCTCGATGCCGAACGCGCGGTGCAGTGGCGCCGCGGCAAGCGCGAACGTGATCGCCGAGCAGTTCCCGTTCGTCACGATCGAGCCGGACCAGCCGCGGTTCTTCCGCTGCACGTCGAGCGCTGCGGCATGGTCCGGATTCACCTCGGCGATGATGAGCGGCACGTCGGGATCCTCGCGATGCGTCTTCACGTTCGAGAACACGTGATGGCCGGCCTTCGCGAGTTCGGCCTCCCACTGCGCGGCCGCGTCGCTCGGAAGGGCCGAAAAACAGATGTCGGCGTCGAGCTCGACGCTCGTCGCCTCGAGCTTCAGGTTCGCGATCTCACTCGGCATGTCGGCGCTGAAGTGCCACTGCGTGACGTCGCCGTAGCGCTTGCCGGCCTTCGCGTCCGACGTCGTGAGCGCGCTGATCTCGAACCAGGGATGGCCCGCGAGCAGGCTGATGAATCGCTGCCCGACCGTGCCGGACGCGCCCAGGACCGCGACCTTGCGCTTCTTCACGGCATCAGTGTGCGGCATCGGAAGGGACGCGCGGTGCATGCGGCCGCGTCAGGACTGATGGAACTCCTCGTGGATGGACCGCACCGCCTTGTCGCGGTCGGCCTCACTCACGACCAGGGAAATGTTCAGCTCGCTCGAACCCTGCGCGATCGCCATGACGTTCACGCGCGCGCGGCCGAGCGCGCCGAAGACGCGCGCGGCGACGCCGGGGGTCCCGCGCATCCCCTCCCCCACCGCGGCGACGATCGCGACCGGCTGGTCGACCTCGACGCGCTCGACGTCGTGACGGCGCAGCTCCGCGCTGAACATGCGCTCGAGACCAACTCGCAGCCGATCAGTTGCGTCATTTGGGACGACGAGGCAGATCGAGTTCTCGGACGACGACTGGCTGATCATGAGCACCGAGATCTTCTCCGCCGCGGCGGTGTCGAACACTCGCGCCGCGAAGCCGGGGACGCCGCTCATGCCCGCGCCCTGCACGGTGACGAGCCCGAGCCCGGCGAGCGACGTCGTCGCCTTCACCACGCTCCCGTCGAACACCGGGTCGGCCGTGATCGTGGTGCCGGCGTCCTTCGCCGCGAACGTGTTGAGGATCCGCACCGGGATGCGCGCCTCGATCGCCGGCAGCACTGTGCGCGGGTGGATGACCTTCGCGCCGAAGTACGAGAGCTCCGCCGCCTCGGCGTACGACATCTTCGCGAGCGGCTTCGCGTCGCTCACGATGCGCGGGTCCGCGCTCATGACGCCGCTCACGTCGGTGTAGATGAGGAGCGCGTCCGCGTTCAGCGCCGCCGCGAGGACTGCCGCGGAGTAGTCCGACCCGCCCCGCCCGAGCGTCGTCGTGAGCCCGTCCGCGGTGGACGCGAGGTACCCGGTCACGACCGGCACGACGCCGGCCTTGAGCTTCGGGACGATGTCGCGCTGCACGCGGGCGCGCGTCTCCTCGAGGAGCGGGTTCGCGTGGCCGAACTCGTCGTCGGTGATGATCAGGCCTTCGGCGGAGCGAGCTTCGGCCTTCACGCTGCGCGCCGCGAGCAATGCGGCGACGATCGGTGCGGAGATGCGCTCGCCGTACGAGACGATCGCGTCCTGCGTACGCTGCGTGCACTCGCGCAGGAGCGCCACGCTTCGCAGCAGCCCTGCGGTCCGCTCGGTCGTCTCGGTGATCTCCTGCAGCACATCCGCGCCGCCGACGCCGAGGAGGTCGGCCACGAGGTTCGCGTGCGCCTTCGCGATCCGCTCGAGCGCCTGGACCGCGGCGTCGCCGTCACCATCCTCTGCGGTACGCGCCGCGGCGTGGAGCGTGTCGGTCGTCCCGGCGACCGCGGACACGACGACGATGCGATCGCCCGAGAGCGCGGCGACGATGCGCGCGACGCTCTCGAGCGCGGTCGGCGAGGCGACCGACGTCCCGCCGAACTTCAGGACGGTCCGGGTCAACGCATGGCCCGCGCGATGGCGATCACGTCGCCGAGTATCGCGGACGCGGTCGCATCTCCGCCGGCGCCGGGCCCGCTGAAGACGAGCGTCCCGGCGATGTCGGTCTCGAGACGGACGACGTTCGTCGGGCCAGTCGCGGCGCCCTCGAGCGAATCGCGCGCGACCTCCTCGGGGCCGACGCGCGCCTTCGTCGCCTTCTCGCCGAAGTCCGCGGTCGCGAGGTAGCGGATCGTGCGACCTCTCTCATGCGCCGCTTTCAGCGCCGGAGTACTCACTTCCCTCAAAGATGTTCGTTGAACGTTGTTTGGTGGAAAGTGCCGGCCCTCGAGGAGGCTGATGAGGATCGAGAGCTTGTACGCCGCATCGAAGCCGTCGACGTCGGCCGATGGGTCGGCCTCGGCGTAGCCGAGCCGCTGTGCTTCCGCGAGCGCATCGTCGAACGATCGGCCTTCGTCGAGCTGCGAGCAGATGTACGTCGTTGTGCCGTTGAGCAGCCCGCGCAGCACGCGTGGCCGCGACGCGCCGAGCTGCCGCGCGGAGGCGATCACGGGGATCGCCGCGGCGACCGCGGCCTCGAAGCGCAGCTCGCGCTTCGCGAGGCGCGCGGCCTCGTGGAGTTCGTTCCAGTGCTTCGCGACGAGCTCCTTGTTCGCCGTGACGACGTGCTTCCCTCGCTCGAACGCCGCGAG
Source organism: Candidatus Limnocylindria bacterium (assembly GCA_044866725.1). Classification (GTDB taxonomy): domain Bacteria; phylum Chloroflexota; class Limnocylindria; order P2-11E; family P2-11E; genus CF-39. The sequence goes on from JBIOUD010000191.1 coordinate 4,682, forward strand.
GTGCAGGTCGCGCGCGGGCGATGTGCCGCCGATGACCTCGACGACGACGTGCACGTTCGGATCGTCGAGCACCGCGAACGGATCGCTCGTCACGGTCACGCCGGCCGCATCGCGCGCCTTCTTCGGGTCGCGGGCCGCGGCGGAGACGAAACGGACCGGCCGCCCGGCCATCGCGTCGAGCCGCTTCGCCCGCGTTGCCATGGCGCGCGCGACCGCGGAGCCGACGGTGCCAAGACCGAGAACCCCGACGCCGAGGGGGGCGTTCAAGTGGGCCGTCCCCACGCGACCAGGCCGACGACGCCGTAGCGAATGCGATCCACGCCGTGCCTCGCGAAGACCGCGCGCATGTCGCGGTCGAAATCCGCTGAGCGCACTCCCAACTCGAGAGCGTTCAGCGTGCTCGTGGAGTGGAGCATGCCGAGGTATTCGTCTACCGAGTGCTCGACGGGCATCGGCGGCGTGGTTTCCCTGCCCTCCAGCGTGAAGAGACCCCCTGCGACGAGGTCGTCGAGCATCTCGCGCGTGCTCGCATGATCCTTGACCGGCGAGTAGCGAATGATGATGTCGAGCGACTCGTCGCGGACCGCCGCGGATTGGTACACGTTCTCGGTATCCGCGATCGCGAGGCGCGCGTCCGGCGCGAGCATGTCGCGAAAGCGCGGCAGTACGACCTCGTGCCGCATCCAATGCAGGCTCGCGCCGCAGGTGATGAGGCCGTACGGCGGGTCCACCGGACCGTCCTCGGCCCGACCGAGCATCCAGCGCAGGCGCGGATCGTCGCCACTGGAGAGACGGCGGCCCTCATCGATCATCGCCGCCGACGGGTCGAGTGCGTCCACGCGCGCCGCGACGCCGACGAGACCACGCGCGAGCGCGCCGCTCCCGGCTCCGGCGTCGAGGATCGTGCGTGGCTCGACCAGGAGACGCCCCAGGATGTCGAAGATCCGCTTGGGATAGGGCGCGCGGTGCCGGTAGAGCGCCGCAACCTCGCGGTCGGCAAAGTTCTCTCCCAGCCCGAGCTCGGTCATCCCACGAGCTCCTCGAGCAGATCGAGCGCCGCGCCGACCGACGCGAGTCGATTGCCGTCGCGGTCGAACGTCCATTGGAACTTCTTCACCGCGCTGTGCCTGTCGCTGTCGACCGCGACGTACGTGAGGCCGACCGGCTTGCCCGGCGTGGCACCGCCCGGGCCGGCGATCCCGGTGATGCCGAGGCCGATCTTCGCGCCGAGCCGTGTGCGCGCGCCGCGCGCGAGCGCACCGCCGACCACGGACGACACCGCGCCGTGCGAAGCGACGAGCTGCGGTGGCACGTCCGCGAGGATGGTCTTCGCCTCGTCGCTGTAGACCTCGGCGCCGCCCTTGAAGAACGCGCTCGACCCGCCGTGCGACGTGAGGATCGCTCCGAGGAGCCCGCCGGTGCACGACTCGGCGACCGCGACCGTGAGCTTCTTCCGCAGCAGCGCCTTCTGCAGCGGCAGCATGCGCGCGGCGAGTGCCTCGTAGGTCGGCGCGATCTTGGCGGGCATGCGTGGGAGCCTAGAGCGCGGAGCGCCGCCGATGCGGCCACTGCTGCGCCAGCGAGATGAGACCAAACAGCACCGCGATCCAGAGGAGCGAGTGCGCGCCCACGCCGAGCGGCTCGGGCGGCCGCACGACGATGAGGACAGCCAGAGCGATCATCTGCGCCGCGGTCTTCGCCTTCCCAGTGACGTCGGCGGGGCGCGATACGCCGCGGCGGTACTCGTCGAGGCGGATGACCGCCGAGGTCATCTCGAGCACCACGAGGAGCCCGAGGAGGAGGGGGTCGATGATCGGTCCTGCCTCCAGACCGCCGGCGACGAGTGCCGCCGCGGTGCCAAGGACGAAGACCTTGTCCGCGATCGGGTCGAGCACGGCGCCGTGCGCCGTCGGCGACGCACGGCGTCGGGCCAGCCATCCGTCGAGCGCATCGGTGACCGCGGCAAGCGCGAAGATACCGAGCGCCGTCGCGCGCAGGTCGAACGCGAGCGCGTACCAGATCGGGATGACCGAAAGCGCGCGGAGGACCGCGAGACTGTCCGCGAGCCTCATTGCGCGGTGTAGGTCTTCTCCACGACCTGACCCTGCGTGCCCATCACGCCCTGGAACTGCCCGTTGTAGGTGATCTGCGTGACCGCGGCGTTCCCGGTACGGATGCGCACCTCATGGCCCTGGAACGAGGCGGTCTCGCCGTCCTTGTACACGCGGCCGGTCCCCGCGACGACCGTCCCATCGACGGTCGCCTGCATCCACGCGTCGCCGCCCTTCACCGCGACGAGGATGACGGCCGCGGTGTAGGCGACCGTCACGGTGCGCGTCTCCGTCACGCTGGCGTTGGTGTTGTTCAGCCGCGCGACGACGACGAACGTCTGCGGTCCCGCGGGGGTCGTCATCCGCGCCTCCCAGCGCCCGCCGGGTTGCGTGATCGGGACCGCGAAACCGTTGACGGATACGTTCGTCGCATCGGTCGATCCGCTGATGACGACCGCCGCGTTCTCGACGCGCGCGCCGTTCGCCGGCGAATCCACGACGAGCTTGATCGGCGGCGCGCTCCCGGCGACCTGGGGCTGCAAGAGCACGCTGCGGTTCACACGGCTCACCTTGCCCGATGGGTCGAGGACCTCGACGACGATGTGGTTCGCGCCGGCCGTGAGCGTGACCGAGGCGCTGAACGTGCCATCGGCTTCCGGCTTGATGTCGGCGAGCGTCATCGGCCCCGGGAACACCTGAATGGTGACGCGCCCGTTCGGGACGGTCCTGCCGCGCACGACGTACGAGGTGTCCTGCGCGATCGCGTCCGTCGCGGGCTCGTTCACGTCGAGGAGTGGCGCGACCGCGAACGAGGTGAACTGGTAGTAGAGGTAGCCGACGAAGAGCACGACGACCGCGAGCACCGCGACCGGCACGAACACCGCTGGCGTGAACACGAGGCTGCGCTTGCCGATCGGCGTCATCGGCTTGTAACCGCGCTTCGTCTGCTTCGGCTCGGCCACCAGCCCGCGCTCTTGGTGATAGAGGTGGATGAGCTCCTCGTCGTCGAGGTCGAGGTACGCGGCGTAGTTGCGGAGAAAGCCCTTCGTGTACACGGCTCCGGGGAGCGACTGGACGTCCCCGTCCTCGAGCGCGGTCAGGAACTTCTCGCGGATGCGCGTGTCGGCGGCGGCCTGGTCGAGGGTGATGCCCTTCTTCTCGCGCTGCGCGCGCAGGATCTCGCCGAGTCGGGACACCGTCTAGGCCTGCCCGCTGTTCGGCGAGATGCCGTAGACCTCGCGGAACTTTCCCGGTCCGCGGTCGGGGCCGACGACGCCGCGCTGCTCCATCTGGTCGATGAGCCGCCCGGCCCGCGCGAAGCCGATGGTCATCTTGCGCTGCAGCATCGACACGGAGGCCTTGCCCTCGGAGGTGACGATCTCCACGGCCTCGTCGTAGCGATCGTCCTCGGGGTCGTCGCCCTCCATCTGCCGGCGCGTCAGCCGGTCCGGACCCTCGACGACCTTCTCGTGACGGTCGTAGCGCAGCCCGGACTGCTGCACCCAGTGGTGCCCGATCTCGCTGATCTCGTTGTCCGAGACGAAGACGCCCTGCGCGCGGATCGGCTTCGCGAGATCCGGGCGGAGCACGAGCATGTCGCCGCGGCCGAGGAGCTTCTCGGCGCCGGTCATGTCGAGGATCGTCCGCGAGTCCACCGCCGACGCGGTCGCGAAGGCGATGCGCGCCGGGATGTTCGCCTTGATGAGGCCGGTGATGACGTCGACCGACGGTCGCTGCGTGCCGAGCACGAGGTGGATGCCGGTCGCGCGCGCGAGCTGTGCGATGCGCGTGATCTGCTTCTCCACCTGGATCGGCGCCTGGAGCATGAGGTCGGCGAGCTCGTCGATGACGAACACGATGTACGGCAGACGGTCGGGCCCCGTGTGGCGCTCGTTGTACTGCATGATGTTGCGCGCGCTCTTGCGCGCGAGGAGCCGGTAGCGGCGGTCCATCTCGCCGGTCGCCCAGTAGAGCGCGTTGAGGATCTTCTCGGAGTCGGTCATGACGTCGGTGACGAGATGCGGGATCTGGCCGAATGCCGTGAAGTCGACGCGCTTGAGGTCGCCGATGAGCAGGCGGACCTCATCGGGCGTCGCGTTGAGCAGGATGCTGCAGAGGATCGAAGAGATCGAGACGCTCTTCCCCGATCCGGTCTGACCCGCGACGAGGAGGTGCGGCATCGCCTGAAGGTCGAGGACGATCGGTGCGCCGGCGACATCGCGCCCGAGCGCGACTGTGAGCTTCGAGCCGGACTGGCGGAACACGTTCGTCTCGACCACGTCGCGAAGCGATACGAGGCCGACCGCGATGTTCGGGACCTCGATCCCGACGACGCTCTTGCCCGGGACCGGCGCCTCGATGCGCAGCGAGCGCGCCGCGAGCGCCAAAGACAGATCGTCGTTGAGCGCCTCGATCCGCGACAGCTTCACGCCCGGTGCCGGTTTCAGCTCATAGCGCGTCACCGTCGGACCTGGCGTGACCTCAACGACCTTCGCCGAGATGCTGAAGTGCGAGAGCGTCTCCTCGATGATCCGGGCGTTCCGTTCGAGGTCGGCCCGACCGCCGATCTTCCCGTCCTCCCCGCTCTGGAGGATGGTCATAGGCGGCAGGAGCCACTCCTTGTCCGCCTTGGCGTGGAGGACGCCCTCCGCGGCGACGGCCGCCTGCGGGAGGCCCTCGATGCTGGGCTCGAGCCCGTCGCCGCTACCAGGCTCTGGGGGTGGCAGAAGACGCAGCTGGGGCCTGGGAGGGCCCTCAGCGGCCTTCGGAGGGCCCTTGGGACGCTCCGGCGGCAGGTTGATGCGCATCGGCGCGGGCGCGACGCTGTCGTCGACGGCCACGCCCGCTTCGCTCGCTGAACGAGGGCCCCTGCCGCCGGCACCCTCGTCCTCTTCCTCGCCCTTCGGGACGAACCGATCGGCGGTCCCGCCCGGCAGGGCAAAACCGGGCCGGAAGCCCGTCACCGCAGCGCGTCGCTCCCACGCGGGGCTCGCGAGCTGCGCGAGCGTGCGGTTCGCCGCGATCACGACGCCGACGAGGAGCAGCGCGATCAGGGCGATCGGCGCGCCGACGTCGCCGAGCGCGCCCTCGGCGAGCCGTGAGAGGCCCGAGCCGAGGTAGCCGCCCGCGCCGTCGCCGTTCGCGGGGTCGCCGCGCTGGTAGTGCTGGGCGAGCGCGAGGATCGCGCCGAACGCGAGGAGCCCGCCGCCGATCGGCGCCGCCATCGAGCGGCGCATCAGGCCGAACCACATCTCCGCCGCGAGGGCGCCCAGGACGACGGGCACGAGGACCGCGCCCCAACCGAGCCACGAGAAGATCGAGCGCCGCCACCACGAAAGGAGCGGCGCGTTCGGATCGGCGAAGAGCGCGACGAACGAGAGCACCGCGAACGCCGCGAGGGCGATCGCCGCGACCTCGTTGCGGATCCGCGCGTCCTCGGCCACCGCGCCACGCGCCGCACGCTTGGCGGTCCTCCTGGCCACGGCTCAGACCTGCATGATCACGGGCAGCACCATGGGGCGCCGTTTCGTGCGCTCGTACAGGTAATTCGACACGGTCTCGTGGATCGCCTCGCGCAGCGTCGTTGCCTCTGCGAGGTGCTCGCCGCTCTGCGCGTCGGCCAGCCCGTCGAGGACGCGCTGCCGCGTGCGTTCGACGATGTCGGCCGCGTCCTCCTCGGGCACGAAGCCCTTCGTGACGATGTCCGGTCCGGCGACGACGACGCCTGTCTGGCGATCGATGCTCACGACGACGAGGAAGAAGCCATCGCTCCCGATGGACCAGCGGTCGCGCATGACCGCTTGGCTCACGTCGCCGACGCCGATGCCGTCCACGTAGACGACACCCGACGCCACCTTCGACCCGAGCCGCGCGCTGTCGCTGATCTCGAGCACGTCACCGTTGGTGATAACGAACGCGTTGTCCGGCGCTACGCCGAGGTCGATGGCCAGGCGGGCGTGGCGCACGAGCATGCGGTACTCGCCATGGATCGGGACGAAGTACTTCGGCCGCAGGATGTTCAGCAGGAGCTTGAGCTCCTCCTGGCTCGCGTGTCCGGACACATGCGGTCGGACCTGCGGGTCGTACACGACCTCCGCGCCGAGCTTGAAGAGGTTGTCGACCGTCCGCGAGACGAGCTCCTCGTTGCCCGGGATCGGCGTCGCCGACATCACGACGGTGTCGCCCTCTCGGACGGCGACATGTCGGTGGTCGCCGAGCGCCATGCGTGAGAGCGCGCTCGTCGGCTCGCCTTGCGAGCCGGTCGTGATGATGCAGACCTCGTGGTCCTTGAGCTTGTCGATCTCCTTCGGGTGGATGAGCGAGCCCTCGGGGAGCTCGAGGTAGCCGAGCTCGCGGGCCGTCTTCGTGTAGTTCTCCATCGAGCGGCCGATGATCGCGGTGCGGCGGCCCCAGACCGACGCGATCTCGATGATCTGCTTGATGCGCGAGATGTTCGACGCGAAGGTCGTCGTGATGACCCGGCCCTGCGCGCGCGCCATGATCGTGTCGAACAGCTCGCCGACGTGGCGCTCCGACTGCGTATAGCCGGGCACCTCGGCGCGCGTCGAGTCGGACATCAGGAGC
>JBIOUD010000192.1:0-3505 GCA_044866725.1 Candidatus Limnocylindria bacterium
GCTGGAACGGCTGGCGCATGCCGGTCGGAGCGGTGTTGCGGTCGCCGGTCTCCACGACTCGAACGACGTGAGCGTCGAAGACGACGGCCCCCTCGCCCCGGTTCCAGTCCCCGCAGGCCGTCGACAACGCCGCCGCGAGCAGACAGACACGTAATGCCGCGCGACCCGGCCCCACTCCGTGCCGAACGATATCGGTTCGATCCCGCGGGTTTAGCCCGCGATGACGGACAATGGCGGACGCTCATGCGACACAGCGCCTACCTGTCGGCCCTCCTCGCGCTGCTGGTCATCGCGTGCGGTCTGCCGACGCAGTCGTCGCAGACGTCGTCGGTCCCGGCCGGTACATATCGCGGCGTCGGGACCGGCGCCGGACTCGAGTCGCTCACGGCGCTCGCCGCGCGCTTCCAGCAGCGCCACGCCGGCGTGACGATCAAGCTCGAGGATCTCGGCGCCGACACCAGCGTCGCGCTCGTCGCCAGCGGCGACGCGGACTTCGGGTTCCTGAGCCGCGACCTCAAGCCGGACGAGAAGACACGCCTCCAGTCGGTGCCCTACGCGGGAACGGGCACCGGACTCGCGGTCAATCCGCTCAACGCCATCGGCGCGCTCAGCACCGAGCAGGTGCGCAAGATCTACATGGGCGAGTACACCGACTGGTCGCAGGTCGGCGGCCAGCCCGGCGAGATCCGGCCGCTCATACGCGAGAGCAGCAGCTCGACGCGCGCGAGCTTCGAAGCGTATTTCTTCGGCGGGAAGCCGGCCTACGGCCGGAACGTCATCGAGGTCGTCGAGTCCGGCCCGACCTACCAGGCGGTCCGTGACTTCAAGGGCGCGATCGCGATGATCACGATCCAGAAGACGACGTCGGAGGACACGACGCTCCGGCTGCTCGCGCTCGACGGCATCGCCGCGACGACGCGCAACGTCAACAGCGGCCTCTATCCCGTGCGGAGGCCGATCATCCTCACCCTGCATCCAGACCCGGTCCGCGCGAAGCCGGCGATCGCGGCGTTCTTCGAGTTCATCAAGTCCGCCGAAGGCCAGGAGATCCTCGCCGGCTTCTAGCTCGCGCCGGTCAGCTCTCCCCGCCGAAGATGAGCTGCTGCAGATCCGGCAGCGCGGTACCGAGACCCAAGATGAAGAACACGCCGATCACCAGGCTCGCCAGACCGGCGACCGCTCCGACGATCACGTAGAGGATCCGCATCCGCTGCGCGCCTATGAAGCCGCTCGCGCTCACGACCGCCACGAGCGTGTTCGAGATGAGCAGTCCGACGACGAACGCGAGGAGGATGACGATCCCGGTCGTCCCGGTCACGCCTGCGATCCCCGCCAGGAGGAGCGCCTGGGAGCCGGTCTCCGCACCGATGCCGTGGATCATGCCGACTCCGAACGCCGTGCGCGGGCCGTACTGCGTCGCGTGTGCGGAAGGTCGGTGCTCGTGCCCGTGGATCCGCGCCTGCAGCGCGCCCCACGCGTTCCGTGCCAGATCGAACACGAGCATCCAGCGGCTGCGCAGCCGGAACTCGCCTTTGCCACGAACGTACTGCACGACCGAGTAGATGACCCATACGCCGAGCAGCACGAGCGTCGCGCCGACGACCTTCTCGAGGATCGGATCCACCCAGTCCGGCAGGATGGCGCCCACGCTGAGCGCGATGATGCCGAGGATGACGACGACCGTGGCGTGGCCGAGCGCATACAGCGACGCCAGTGCCATGGCGTGCCGCTGCTCGTGCGCGAAACGCGACTCACCGAAGGCGTGCATCGCGCCCGGCCCGCGCGCCGCATGTTCGTGTGCGTGACCGCGCATCTCGACGGCGTCGTGCCCGTGCGGTGTGACCGGCGAGGCCGCGGGCACGTCCACCTCGGCGTGGCCCGCCGTCGTCGTGCTCGTGATGTCGGTGATGGCGGCGATGTGGTCCCAGTCGAAGCCGTGACGGAAGCCGAGCGCGACCATGCCGAGGAGCAACGTGACGAGGCTCAGGTCCACGCGCGCAGCCTAGCGAGCGTTCGGGCTTATCGCAATGAACCGCAATAGTGGCCTGTTGCAACAGGCTCGCGTTTGCGCGACGCTTGCGTCATGAGCATCGACGCGCGACTGCGCGCGGCCGGCCGGCGCATGACGGTCCAGCGCCGGCTGGTGCTCGAGGCGCTGCAGCGCGCGCGCCACCACATCACCGCCGACGACATCGCGAGACGCATCCGCGCGCGGCATCCCCAGATCGACCCGTCCACCGTGTATCGGAATCTCGAGGCCCTCGAGGAGCTCGGCTACGTGACGCACACGCACTTCGACGACCGCGTGACGCGCTGGCACCGGTCGGACGCGGAACGTCACGGCCACCTCGTCTGCCGGAGCTGCGGCGCGGAGGAAGAGCTGCCGATCCGCCTGCTCGAGCCCCTCGGGCGCCGACTGCGCGACGAGCACGGCTTCTCCGCGGATCTGGCGCACTCGGCGATCGTCGGTATCTGCAAGACCTGCTCGAACGTATCCTCTGTCTAGATGCGCATCCTCGGCGTGGCGGTCTTCGCGGCGGCGGCCGTGAGCACGTTCCTCGCGAGCACGGGGGTGGCGGCCCCGCCGCACCGTGTCGCTCCGGGCACACCGGTGGACCACACGCTCGTCCTGGGTGCGTATCGATTCGCTTTTCTCATCGAGACGCAGGACGTGACGACGGCGATGTCACCCGCGATGGCGGCGCTGCACAGGGCACTCGCGCTCGCGGGTATCCCGATGACCGACATGCCCGGCATGCGACACGCGGACGCCGACGATCTGGGACCGGTCTTCGCCACGTCCGGCCTCCATCCGACACAGGATCTCGCGATCGCCTTCGCGCTGCTGCTCATCGCGTGGCCACGACTGCCGCGGCCGGCGCGACGCGTCCTCGCGGACCTCGCGCCGCAGGGCGTCGCGGCCGGGCAGTGGCGGACGCCGCTCGTCCTCAGCCCGCCGCGCGCCTGACCCTCGCGCGTGGCACGGCCCGGGGAGACCACCGGGCACGAAGACCTTGGAGGGTCCCATGACGCGCCTCATCTCGTTCGCCGCGGCGGCGCTTGTCGTCGCGACGAGCTTCATCGCTCTCTCCGGTACCGCGGCGGCGCACGAGCGCCGCACCGTCGGGCCGTATCAGCTGGTGGTGGGCTGGCTCAACGAGCCGGCCTACGTGGGCTTCATGAACAGCCTCGACCTGCGAGTGACCGACACGCGCGTGACGCCGGCGAGGGCCGTCGAAGGTCTCGAACAGACGCTGACCGTCGACGTGCAGGCGGGCGGGCTGGCGCCGCTGCGGCTCGCGGTCACCGCGCGGTTCGGCACGCCCGGCGCTTACAACGGTCACGTCCTTCCGACGGCGACCGGCGTGTACATCTTCACGATCAGGGGGAAGATCGAGTCGCTCGACGTGAGCGAGCGGTTCGAGTCCGGCCCCGGCCGGTTCGGCGACATCGAGTCGACGAACGCGCTGCAGTACCCGAACAGAGTCCCCGTAGCGGACGAGCT
>JBIOUD010000193.1:0-12570 GCA_044866725.1 Candidatus Limnocylindria bacterium
GCGAGCTGATCGTCGCGAAGCACTACGTGGGGATGAGCGCTGAGGAGATCGCGGCGCACATGCACTTCGCGTCGTCGAGAGTCGCATCCAAACTGGCGAGAGCGGCGGACCGCTTTCGTTCGCGGGATCCACACACGCTCGCGGACATGACCGCGAGCCACGACGCGCTCGCGCACCGAGTCGTCACCGCCCTCGACATGATCGCGCTACCCGCGGGCCTTGAGCGTCTGTCATCGCCCGCCGGGCGATCGCGTCTGCGCGATCCTCGGCTCATCGCGTTCGCCGCGCTGCTGGTGCTGGTCACAAGCTCCGTCGCGGTTCCGACGCTCACCGAGCGCGGCGATGAGCTCACGAGGTGGGTGACGCGTGTGCTGTTTGGCCCCGCTTGGGTCGGCTATTACATCGACCAGAACGCGACAGATGCGTCAGGGGCGTCGGTGTCTCGCTTGCGCTTCGCTTCGAGCGATGGGACTAGCACTGCGACTAGGCCCGACATCATTGGCCCCACACTCGACCACGGTCAATGGTCGCCTGACCGTGAGCAGTTAACGGTGAGCAGCGCCACGAAGATCTACGTCGCGGATCGCCGCGGAAACCTTCGCGAGATCGCGGACGTCGGACCGGCGTATGTGGTTGTGAGCCCAGCGTGGATCGGGAGCGATCGCGTCTTCGGGCTCTTGCGCCCGTCGAGTTCGACGGGAAGCACGGGTGCGCCCTGGTCTTACATCACCGTCGATCTCTCGACGGGAGCTAGAGACATACGCGCCCTCGATTCCCCGCTGCCGGGGCACGCGTACTCCGTGATCTCTCCGGACGGCCGCTGGCTGCCTGTGCTACGCGGACGGGGACCATGTGGCCAGATTCACAGCCTGTACGACCTACAGACTCACCAACTCGTCGAGGTTGTTGATGCGAAAGGTCGCGCCGCGGCAGCATCGGTGGGCTTCCTCAGTGGCAACCGTCTCGTGACCTGGCAGTGCGACCGCTCGACTTCAACGCTCGAGATATACATCGGTGCGCCCGGCACGACTCCGGTGCTGCTCGCAACGGTCTCGGACGTGTTTGCGCCGCGGGTCGAGACCGACAGCGGCAACGACGAGATCCTTGTGTTCAGCGCAACGCGCGACGGTCGGAACACGGCGACGGTGTTCGACACCACCGGGCGCATCGTCCGCACGTTCGGAGTGCCTCAACTCACGGTCGAAGGCTCGGTCGCCCAGGTGGGCCTCTCGCGCGATGGTCTGTTTTTCTCGTTCGTGCTGACCGAGACGCGGAACGGACTAGCCGTCGGCCGCGTCGGCGTCGTTGACCTCACGAGCGGTCAAGTCACATTCCTTTGTGACGCCGGCTGTTGGTTCCTCCTGATCCGCTGACTGAAGTCTGCGTCACAACTTGAACCCGCCGACGCTAAGGGCGGCGGTGTTCAGGCCAACACATCAGGCAGGCGCGGAGCGCCTTTTGCTGCGCAGCGGTTGCCGACACCGCTGCGCGCTGGTTCTGCACGTGCGAGAATCAACAGGAAATCCCGCCGACGTAGCTCAGTCGGTAGAGCAGTGGTTTCGTAAACCACCGGTCGGCAGTTCGAGTCTGCCCGTCGGCTCAGTAGTTCAGCGGTCGAGCGTGCGGTCGTTGACGCGTCCTTCGGTGACTCGGCACGGCGCATGACTGTTCGTCCGCTATGCCGAGGTCCGCGGCCGCACTCACATACCTCCCCTTTGGGCTCGTCCTGGCGCTCGCGCTCGGACTCGGGATCGCGGGGTTCTGTGCGGCTCCGCGCGGTCCGACATCAGTCACGGCGTCGCTCACCGCCACGCCGACCATGCAGCCGTCGCCGAGCAGGACAGCGGAGCCGACGATTACCGCCGCCGCGAGCACGCAGGCGGCGAGCGCATCGCCGGCCACGTCGCGGTCTGACGCCGCCGAGATGTTCCGCGTCCACAACGAGCTTCGTCTTGCGATCGCCGTCCCTGCGGTCCGCGGCGATGATCGTGTGACCGCGGCGGCGCAGCGTCACGCCGAGTACCTCGCGCGGAACAGCACGATCGGACACGACGAGGCGCCCGGCGCTGATGGTTTCACCGGCGCGAGCGTTCGCGACCGGCTCGTGGCGCAGGGCTACACCGGCGCGACCGCGAGCGAGGTCGCAACATCGTTCGGGTCCGGTGTCGATGGCGTGCGCTCCCTCTGGGTCCTGCCGTATCACCGCCTTGGCCTCATGCATCCGCACGCGATCGTCGCGGGATGGGGCCACGCCGAATCTGGCGGCCGCTCCACGACGGTGGGGGTCATCGTCTACGACTTCAGCTCGCCGGCTCCTGATGTCGTTCGCTCGCCCGCCGTCGGTCAGCGCGTCCAGGGGTCATGGCACGGCGAGGAATCGCCCGACGTCCTTCCGGCCGGCGCGGCGCGTCCGGTGGGTTATCCGGTGATGCTCGTCGCCTCCGGCGCGAAGACGGTGGACCTGCGATCCGCGCGGCTGACCGACGCGGCAGGGCGCGAGCTCGCGCATTTCGTCGTGCCGCAGATCTACGAACGGGACTACGTCGCGATCATCCCGGCGCAGCCGCTCGCGGGCGGCGCGCGCTACCGCGTACGGCTCGAGCTGCGGATCGCCGGTGCGGACACCGTCGAGGAGTGGGAGTTCCAGACGGATTCGTAGCGCTCCGACGAAGAAGGGCCGCCCAACTGGGCGGCCCTTTTCGCTCCCTCCTCACCAGCGAGGTCGGACTCAGTTACGGCAGATTCGCGGGTTCGTTCCTGCCTGCGCTCGCGATCCAGCTCACGCAGTCGCCCTGGTTCTTGAAGATCCCGTAGGCCATCCAGCCACTCTTCTTGCAGTCAGCGAAGTCGAGCGGTCGGTCGTACTCCACGACGTATCCCGCCTGGAGGAACGTGTTGTTCTGGTCGTTCCACTTCCCTGGGGTGACCCAGAACTCCAGGTACTGCTCGCTCGCCGGGCCGTACCAGTCGTTCGGCTCGCCGGCCTCCCAGTTCGTGTAGACGAACGGCTCACCGGTCACCCACGACCAGTTCGTCGCGATGCCCGTGTGCCCGAGCGGCTGCGATCCCCCGATCCAATAGATGGACAGCGCCAGCCCACTTGTCACGAGGAAATCCGTCTCCGCCTGCGAGGTGATCGTGACGAGGTGCCCCGAGAACCCGTTGTAGCTCTTCGCCTCGGCCGCGGCCTTCGCGTTCGGCCAGGTGATGCCGGCCGCCACGGCCACCGCCTCGTAGCAGTGATTCGTCGCGGCGTCGCACATGACGGTCGCGGCGCTCGCGCGAGAACCGCCGAACATCCCCAACGCCATCGCCATCACCGCGGTCAGCGCAACTCCTCGCATGAGCCTCATCTGTGTTCGCATGCCCTTCCTCCTGTCATCCCACGCCGAGATGCGATCGGCCGACGCTACGAGCGGCCGCGAGCGCGGTCCGCAACTTCGATGGCAGTGACCGCGCGATCGTGATGACTCACGTGGCCCAGCACATCACCATCGAGGCGGCGCTCTCGCTCTCCGTCGGCGTGGCGCTCTACCTCATCGGGGAAGTGATGTTCAGACGGTGTATATGGCGACGCCGGTCATCGATGCTCGCGCGCCTTGCCGTGCTCGTCCCGCTCATCGCCGTCGACACGCGCGACCAGCGGAGGTCCGTGCGGCTTAGGTAGTGGCGCGAGCCGCGTCGTTCACGCCTTCGCGCGCGCCCTTGGGTGAGCGCAGCGCCTCGACCGTCGTGCCCTCGACGCGCTCCCAGGCGTGGTCCGCGATGACGCCGGCCGGGCAGAACGCCCACTCATGCTCGTGCAGCGTGACCGGGCTGGAGACGTCGTTACGCGCGACCTGGTGCTCGGCGTTCCGGCAGACGAACCGGATAAGAGCTCCCGACACTTCTCCCACCTCAATCGCGAGATCGATCGCTCCCTAGATTCTTTCACGTCAGGCAAGCACCCGACAGCCCACCCCGAGGTACCGTTGCGCCGATGCTCCGCATCGGCTCGATCGTGCTTCGCGTCGATGACCTGCCCCGCCAGAAGGCGTTCTGGACCGCGGCGCTCGGCTACGTCCCGCGCGAAGGCGACGGTGACGACTTCGCGCTGCTGCGCCCGAGGGACGGCGCTGGACCGAACATCTCCCTCGATCGGGTCCGGTCCACGGCGCAGATACCGCCACGCATCCACCTCGACCTGTACGCCGAAGATCAGGCGGGGGAGGTGAAGCGGCTGCTCGAGCTCGGCGCGACCGAGGTGCACTGGGACAAGCGTCCGCCGGACGCGGACTACGTCATCCTCGCCGATCCCGAAGGCAACCGGTTCTGCGTCATCGACGTGACCCGGTAGCCGCGGCGGGGGCTATTTCCAGCGGTGTCCGACGAGCCCCGCCTGGTAGTCGCGCGTGCGAAGCCGGTGCAGCGGCTTCGCGATCGCCGGTCCGATCATCGTCGTGTGCGCGATCGTGAGCAGGTATTCGGCGATGAACCAAACATCCTTCTCTGATGTCATCCAATCGCGCGCGTCAAAGCGCTTCAGGTTCACCGGCCGCGAGAACGTCCGAAGCGTGAGGTCTCGTCGCAGGTTGAAGTACGCCGGGAAGAAGCTGAGGGCGAGCTCGCGGAGCGTGCGATAGACCGGCTCGCGGTACTCGAGGAACGCGTAGTTGGACTTCGCGATCGCTCCCCAGTGGCCGCGCTCACGGAATACGGCGATGACGTGGTCGGTGTCGTTCACCGCTTCCAGGTCCAGTAGGAGCGGCGGGTGCCCGATCGCGCGCAGCGCCGCGGCACCGAAGATCGCACCTTCGAGGCAGTGCGCGGTCCGCTCGCGCAGGACCCGCCGCGGCGACCAGGACGTCGTCGCGATGTGGTACGGCATCGCGTCGATGAAGCGCTGGATCCCGAACGGCGTCTTGAGCGAGCGAAGCTTGCGGAGTTCGCTCGGCGTGAAAGCGGGCATTGCCCGCGATTCTGTCGGAACGGGACCGGAGGCCGCTCGGAAGCACAACGCCGGCACCTTGACGGCGTTCCTAGCGTCATGCCGATGGGAAGGGTCGCGCGTCTGGTCGGCCTCGGTTTCCTGTCGCTCCTCGCCGTCGCCGCCACGACCAGCGCCCTCGGAAGCGACGCGCTCGGCGCGGAGCGCTGCGACAGCACCGGTACTCCCACGACGACGGTGTACCTGCCGAACATCACAAAGACGCTCGGCGGGCCAGCCGGGTGGGTGACTCCCATCTACGTCCAGAACTCTGGCGCGATCCAGACGACGGTCGAGCTGTCGTTCTTCCGCTTCCGCGACGGCGCGCTCATCGCCTGCCACAAGACGAGCGATATCGCGCCGGGCACGAGCCTCGTCGACAACCCGAACGACGACATCGATCTCCCCGACGACACGCAGTTCAGCGTCGTCGCGAAGAGCTTCGGCGCGCCGATCGTCGCGATCGTCAACCAGCTCCAGGGCAGCGGCCCGACGCAGCAGGCGCTCTCGTACTCGGGTTTCACACAGGGAGACCAGACCGTGTATCTCCCGAACGTCACGCGGCGCTTCTTCGGATACGACGTGCCGTTCATCGTCCAGGACGTCGGTCCCGCGGTCGCGACCGTGACGGCGAAGTTCATCAGCTTCGACGGCACCTCCACCTTCACGCGCACGTTCACCGTCGCGCCGGGTCGCTCAGCGGTCGTCGACCCCGACTTCGAGCCTGCGTCGACCGGAGCGCCGAACTCCGGGCTCCGCGACGGCACGCAGTACGCGGTCACGCTCACATCGACGCAGCCCATCGCGGTCGTCGTGAACGCCCACAACGAGACGGGTGCGCCCGTCGCATTCAGCCACAACGGCATCGGACGCGGCGCGACGATGCTCTTCGCGCCGTACGCGGCGAAGGCCGTCCCGCCTGGCGACACCTTCTCGCCGGTGGTCGTACAGAACCTCGGTACGACCCCGACGGATGCGCAGCTGCTGTTCACGTCGTCGAATCCGGCGACGGCGACGCAGACATTCACGCTGCGCGCGATCCCAGCCGGCGGCGCGCAGGCGTTCGACCCGCGCTTCATGCTCGGAACGACGACGCCCTGCCTTGTCGCGAGCGCGACCTGCCTCGGCATCGGCGAGTTCTCGCTCCGGATCACGGCGCCGAACCCGGTCGCCGCGGTCGTGCTGCCGAACTCGACTTCCACCGCGGGTGGATATCTCGCGTCGAGCCAGCTCGCCGAGCGCACGCTCGTACCGACGGCCTTTCGCCTCATCGGCGGCGCGCAGGGCTGGGGAACGCGCATCGTGTCGTACACCGGCGCGCCTGCGCAGCTCACGGCGCGCGTGTTCGCGATCCCGTCCGGCGACATCAAGGCGACGTTCCCCGTCCCGATCGGGCAGACGGGCTGGGCGAGCTTCGACCTCAACAGCGTCGCGGGTCTCGCCGACAACTCCCAGTACGCGGTGACCGTGGACGGCGGTGGCGCGCCGCTGACGACGATCGCGATCGAACGCGCCTCGACCGGCGGCGACGCCCTCATGGTCTTCGAAGCCTTCGGCGCGAACGCGCTCGGTTCCGCGCTCGCCCCCGCAAGCCTCCGCGTGACGCCGCCGCCAGCCACGATCCCGACGACGTGGACGCAGTCGTTCGCCGCTGCGGTGAGGGACCAGTTCGGCGGCGCGCTGCTGGAGCCGCTCGTCACGTACACGCTCGCTCCCGCGACGCTCGGCACGATCTCGCAGACCGGCACCTTCACCGCGGGCGCGGCGCCGGCGAGTGGAACACTCACGGTCACCGCGGGTCAGGTCTCGACCCGCCTCGCGATCGACGTCAGCCTCCCGCAGACGGTGACCCTCCAGGGCACGGCGTTCTGGAAGTTCTCCATGGGGCTTGCTGACGTCTACACAGAGACGGCGGTCGGCTTGAACAACACGCAGGCGATCGTCACGCAGGTCGACGGCGACATCGCGCAGATCCAGAAGACGTACACCCGCCCGTACGCGCGCCGGCCGTCGGTATACACGCTCGCGAATTCCGCGAACTTTCAGAAGGCGGTCCGCGACATCGGCGGCACGACCACAACGACGCCGTCGTGGGCGGCCGGGCTCTGCATCTGCTTCGGCCCACGCGCCGACTGGGTGTTCGTGAACTGGCAGGAGCAGTCGAAGAGCCAGCCCACCGTCACGCGTCACGAGCTGACGCACGTGATGCAGCATCAGCTCGCGCCGTTCACGTTCCTCACGCCGACCTGGTTCGACGAGGGCAACGCACGGCTCGAGGAGTTCACGCTGCCGGACACGCAGTGGTGGGCCGCCGTGCAGAAGTACCGCTCAGCGTCGATGTCCTGGAACAACGCGACGTTCACGCTGTTCGAGCTCATCTCCGGAACGACGTGGAGCGCGCGCAACGAGGTCGACGCGTCGTACGCATATGCGCTCGCGGCGCAGGCTGTCCAGTTCCTGCGGAGCGACATCGGCCTGGCCGGCGAGCTCTTGATCTTCGACCTGATGCTGAACGGCGAGAGCTTCTTCGATTCGTACGACATCGCCGCGGGACGGTCGTACCTCGAATTCCAGCAGGAGTTCACGACGCGCATCCGCGGCCTCGCGCCGCAGGGGCCGGCGATCGTCACCGCAGTGGATGGCCCTGGGGGCGCCGCGAACTTCACGTTCATCGTGTACGGGCTGCCGCCCAACACGCAGTTCACGCTCTCGATCGCGGGAACCGGGCAGTCCGTCCCAGTCACGCGGACCGCCGACGCGTACGGCTTCTTCTATTCATACCTGGACGAGCAGTGGCGGCCCGGCCCCTACTCGATCAGCGTCACGTGGTCCGGCGGGACCGTCACGGGGGCCGGCACAAAGCTGCGGTAGCACCGGGATTCGTCCGCAGCGGCTCCGGAGAGCGCAGATAGGCCGTTCGGCCAGTCACGGACCATCTCGGCCGGTCATGCGTTAATCCCATTCGATGCCCTTCCACAAGGGAGCCACGCACCGGCGCGGGTATCGGATCGCCTCCCGCCTCGGCGCGTCCGCACGGCACGCCGGCCGTGGACCGCGTCTCGGGCCGCTCTCGGGCGGCATCGCGTCGGTCCTCGTAGGGATCGGGGCGACGCTCGGGTTCATCGCGCTCGCGACCGTCGCCGCGTTCGCGGCGGATCTCCCCGCGGCGCACGATCTCGCGACGTTCCCGGTGCCGCTCACGACACGGATCTACGACCGATCGGGCGAGCACCTCCTGTACTCCCTCGAGGACGAGCGGCGCGAGCTCGTGCCGCTCGCCGCGATACCGGTGAAGCTCCGGGAGGCCACGATCGCGATCGAGGACAAGAGCTTCTACACGAATCCCGGCATCGACATCGGCGGCATCATCCGCGCGTTCACCGCGAACACGCGAAGCGGCGCGATCACGCAGGGTGGCTCGACGATCACGCAGCAGCTCATCAAGACGCGCCTCCTCGGTGACGAGCCGACGCTGACGCGGAAGATCAGAGAAGCCCTGCTCGCCCTCGAGGCGACGCGCACGTTCTCGAAGGACCAGATCCTCGAGATGTACCTCAACCAGATCTACTACGGGAACCAGGCGTACGGCATCCGTGCCGCCGCGGCGACCTACTTCGGCCAGCCGGATCTCTCGAAGCTCACCCTCGGTCAGATGGCGATGCTCGCGGGCCTTCCGCAGCTGCCGTCGGCGTACGACCCCACGCAGAACCCGGACGGCGCGCGGGCGCGGCGCACGGCCGTGCTCGATGCGATGGTCGAGAACGACTTCATCACGCCCGGAGAGGCGGACGCCGCCGATCTCGAGCCGATCGACGTGAGGCCCGCGTCGACCGCGCTGTACGCGCCGCACTTCGTGTTCCGCGTGCGCGAGCAGCTCATCAACGAGCTCGGCGAGAAGGCCGCGTACCGCGGCGGCTACAACGTGTTCACGACGCTCGACTACAACATGCAGGAGCTCGCCGAGAAGGAAGTCCGCGACCACGTCGACGCGCTCCGGCCGAACAACGTGAACAACGCGGCGCTCGTCACGATGGATCCGTCGACCGGCGAGGTCCTCGCGTACGTCGGTTCGTACGACTACTACGGCAGCACGCCGCAGATGCAGGGCGACTACGACCACGCCGGCATCGCGTACCGGCAGCCGGGCTCAACCTTCAAGCTGTTCACGTACCTCGCGGGCATGCAGAAGCTCGGGCTCACCGCATCGTCACGGCTCTACGACATCGAGTGGACGATGTTCGCCGGCACGCCCGGGCAATACCACCCGCGGGACGCGACGCTCCAGCAGCACGGTCCGGTCACGTTGCGACAGGCGCTGCGCGAATCGCTGAACCTGCCCGCGCTGCAGGTGACGCGCGCCGTCGGTGTCGACGCCATCATCGACGTCGTCCACCAGCTCGGCATCGACCGCGACTGGAACCGCGACGCCATCGGGCTCGCGTTCGGGCTCGGCGCCGGCGAGATGCGCCTCCTGGACATGGCGAGCGCCTATCAGGTCATCGCGAACATGGGCGTGCGCATCGAGCCGACGATGATCCTGAAGATCACCGACCGCGACGGCAAGGTCGTGCGCGACTGGTCGAAGGTCGAGGGCCGGCGCGTGCTCGACCAACGGCTCGCGTGGATCATGGCCGACATCCTCAAGGACAACACCGACCCGAACGGCTCGTTCGTGTTCGGACCCTGGACGAACATCGGCCGGCCGGCCGCGCTGAAGACCGGCACGACGGACGACCTCGAGGACGTGCTCGCGATCGGCTTCACGCCGACGCGCCTCACCGCGGTCTGGATGGGGAACTCCGACAACTCGGAGATGCGCGGCATCTCATCGGCGCTCGGCCCGGGCGTGCTCTGGCGCGACTACATGCGCACCGTCGTCGGCGCGCTCCCGCCGGACTGGTACGAGCGCCCGCCGGGCATCGTCGACCGCGTCGTCTGCGTGAACCCGTCGCTGTACGGCGGCAACGGCTCGGGCGAGCTGCCCGGCCCGTACTGCCCGGCCGGATTCCGCATGACCGAGAAGTTCGTCGAGGGCACCGAGCCGAAGACGAACGACGCGGCGTTCTATCAAAGCTGCGGCATCAAGCTCGTCGCACCGTTCCCGGACTGGCAGAAGGACTACGACCGCTGGGCCGCGTCTGCCGCCGCCGGCGGCCACAGCTATGGCCGCTACAGCTGGCGCTTCTGCGGCTTCGCATCGCCGAGCATCTCGCCGTCCCCGACACCGCAGGCCACACCGACGCGGCGCACGCCGACGCCGCGTCCGACCCCGACACCGCGCCCGACCAAGCGCCGCTAGCGCTAGTCCGCGGGCGCGGACAGGAAGATCGACATCCCGAGACGGTCCGCGTACTGCGGCCTGAGGCGCTCCTCGTTGTAGTGGCGCGCGACGTCCACGCGGCGCGCGCCGAGCTTCGGGTCCGGCAAGGTGGTGTGGACGAAGTTGCCGCCCTGGATCGCGACCATGCGACCCGCGACGTCGTCCCGGATGAGATCGACCGCGATGTTCGCGAACGTGATCGCGACGGTCTGATCGAGCGCGTCGGGGTCGCCGCTGCGCAGGTCGTACGTGAGCTCGCTCGCGATCGTCTCGGCGCCGCTCCGCTCGCGGATGACCGCGGCGAGCGTCTCTGCGATGTTCGCCTTGTGGCGGTGGCCGAACGCGTCCGTGGCGCCGTATTCCGCGATCGAGCCGCCCTTCCACATCGCACCCTCGGCCGCGACGACGAGCGCGTACCGCGAGGGGTTGTTGCGTTTGTCCTCCACCAGCAGCTCCACGAGACGGTCGAGATCGAACGGCGCTTCCGGGATGAGGCAGCGTGACGAGGTGACGTACGCCGAGTGGAGCGCGGTGAATCCGGCGTCGCGACCGAAGATGCGGAAGACGCCGATGCGCTCGTGCGACCCGAGCGTCGTGCGCTGGCGATCGATGAGCTCCTCCGCCCGCGTGATCGCGGTCGAGAAGCCGATGCAGTACTCGGTGCCCTGGACGTCGTTGTCCATCGTCTTCGGCACGCCGACGAGCCGAACACCGTTGCGCACGAGCACCTCGGAGAACGTCAGCGTGTCGTCGCCGCCGATCGTGACGAGCCAGTCGAGCCCGAGCCGCTCGATGTTCGAGAGGACCAGCGGCGTGAGGTCATACATGCCATCGCTCGAGGCGTAGCGCGAGCGTGCGCGCTCATCGAGATGCTTCGGCAGGCGCTCGGCACTCATCTTTTGCGGGTTCGTCCGCGAGGTGTGGAGGATCGTCCCGCCGGTGCGGTCGATCGCGCGCGTGTTCGCGCGGTCGAGCGGCCACACGTAATCGGGATCGGGCTCTTTGCCTGGCCGCATGTGCGTGAAGCCCTCCCAGCCGCGGCGGATCCCGAGCACCTCGTAGCCAAGTTCCGTCGAGCGGTAGACGACGCTCTTGATGACGGGGTTGAGGCCGGGTACGTCGCCGCCGCCCGTGAGGATGCCGATGCGGCGTTTCACGTTCGGAATGCTAGGACCGGAGGGGGGAGCAGCGTTCCAAAAATCTCCGCTGCTCCTCCCCTTCAGCTCAGTTGCTCGGTGCGCGGAAGAACGCGAAGTGGTCCTGCATGCGCGAGCTCTGGCCCGCGGTGAACTCGAAGTAGCAGGCGTCGTACGAGTAGTCCATGTAGTTGTGGATCGGGTCGAGGCCCGGCTCCGCGCAGGTGTCCTTGCCGAGAGGGCATCCGCTCGTCGGCACCCGCATCGGCGGCGTGTCCGCGACGAAGTCGCCCTTCGCGTTGCAGCCGCCGAAGAAGGTGTGTTCGAGCCCGAGCCAGTGCCCGGCCTCGTGCACCGCGGTGAGGCCGAGGTCGTAGCGGTCCTCATACCGTGTCGACGTGTGGAGCATCGACTCCCAGTCGACCACGATGCCGTCGAGGTACATGCGCGAGTCGGACAGACCGGGCAGGTACGCCCAGCCGAGGTACACGCCCGCGGTCGTCGAGTAGTAGTTGAGCGCGTCGGGAGCGTTCGTCGAGAGCGTCTGCTTCATGGCGCGCTCGTCCGGCGAGCCTGGGCCGGCGTTGAACCAGGCCGCGTTCGTCGTTCGTGTCACGCCTGCGAGCGTGAACGAGAGGCCGGTCTTCGCGCCGCCGTACACGCCGCCGAACGCGAGGTTCATGACGCGGATCTGGTCTGCGATCTGGTCGTCGGTGACGTTTGCCGCCACACCGTCGGGCGACACGACGTGGAAGTACACCGGGATGTCCGCCCTGAACTTCGCACTCGCGCCCTTTCCTTTGGCGTTGTCGGGCAGCGGGGACGTGGGTTCGCTGATCGAAGGCTCCTTGACGTCGCCGTCGCCGCGAGCATTGAGTGTCTGCTCGGGGAGACAGATCGCCGACGGTCCGGCGAGTCCGTCACTTGGTGCGAAGACGAGGGCTACGACGAACGAGGCGCTGAATAGGGACGCGAACGCGCTGCGCATGCTCACCCCTCCGGCGGTATTCGCGAAGGGCAGAGCCTACGCCTAGGTCTTGAAGGTCGTCACTTTGTCGTTCACGCGAACGGTGTACGTCGTGCCGATCGCGAAGTTGCTCCCGAGGTCGACGTTGAGGTCATAGGTCCCGTAGATGGCCGTGCAGATG
>JBIOUD010000194.1:0-3435 GCA_044866725.1 Candidatus Limnocylindria bacterium
GTCGCGCTGCTCCAGCGCGAGCATCGCGCCCTCGGCGCTCTCGGGATCGCCGCGGCAGCCGCCGCGAAGCTCCACGCCGCGTTCGTGCTGCCTTTCGTCGTCGTGTACCTCGTCGCGACGCGCAAGCCGAAGACCTGGCGCGACGTGCTCGGCGCACTGCGACCGCTCGCGCCCGCCGCCGTGTTCCTCGCGATCACGTTCGTGCCATTCCTCGTGAACGACTGGAACGCCTTCTATGACGACGTCGTCCGGTACAACGCCGGCGGCGCGGCGTGGACGTATCCGATCAGCGGGATGGGCTTCTCGGCGCTGCTGCTGTGGCTCGGGGTCATCGAGTACCGGCAAGCCGATTTCCCTTTCGCGGCCATCGAGATCGCGATCGCGGCGCCGGTCGCGCTGTGGTGGCTGCGCAAGCTGTGGATCGGCCCGACGCTCGCGACGCTCCTCACCGGATACGCGCTCACGCTGCTCGCCTTCCTCTTCTTCGGCCGCTATTTCCAGGGCAACTACCTCGGCTACATCCTCGCCGTCGCGACGCCCGTGCCGTTCCTCCTCCGCGAGACGCGCGCACCGGCGCGGCCGCGCCGGCGTCGCGCGCCGCGTCGCGCGGCGTCGGCGCTCGCGCCCGCCGCCTCGACTGTCGATGCGCCGCTGGCCGAGCCCGCCCCCGCGTCCCTCGAGTAGAACGAGTACTCACTCACAGGGCGCGGACACACGCGAATACGCTCTTGTCGTGACCGTCGTCCACGACTTCGCGGACTGGCCGCGGGGCCCGCTCCACCTCGCGATCGGCGTGTTCGACGGCGTCCACGTCGGGCACCGTGCCCTGGTCGCGGCCGTGTCGCAACGCGCACAGGCGGACGCTGCGACGCCGATGGCCGCCACCTTCGACCCGCTTCCGATCGAGGTCTTCGCCCCGGGCGCTCCGCCATCGGCGCTCTCGGACATCGACGAGCGCACGCGGCTGCTCCGGGATGCCGGCGCGCGCGCCGTCGCGGTGTTCCACTTCACGCGCGAGTTCGCATCGCTCACGCCCGACGAGTTCGGCGAGCGCCTGGCGCGTGCGGGCCAGGTGCGGCGCGTGTGCGTGGGGGAGGACTTCCAGTTCGGCCGCGACCGCAGCGGCGACGTCGCGACGCTGCGCACGCTCGGAGAGCGCCACGGCTTCACCGTCGACGTGCAGCAGCCCGTGACCGTCGACGGCTCGATCGTGAGCTCGACGCGCATCCGCAACGCGCTCATCGCGGGCTCGGTCGAGGACGCGGCGCGCCTGCTCGGCCGTCCCTACGCGGTGACCGGCGTCGTGGAGCACGGTGAGAAGCGCGGTCGGGCGCTCGGCTATCCGACGATGAATCTCGGTGTCCCGTCATCGCGCTTGCTGCCGCGCGACGGCATCTATGCGGTCTGGGCGACGATCGAGGGCCAGCGCCTCAAGGCGGCAGCCAGCCTCGGCGTGCGTCCGACGTTCGGTGGCGGCGAGCGCCGGCTCGAAGCATTCGTCCTCGACTTCGAGGGCGACCTCTACGGTGACCGTGTGCGCGTGGAATTCGCGCGCAGGCTGCGCGATGAGCTGCGCTTCGAGAGCGCCGAGGCGCTCGCGCATCAGATCGCGAACGATGTCGATGAGACGCGTCGCGTACTGAGCGAGCGTCCGCTTTTGTGACAGCGGACGCGTCTTTCAGGTACAATTTCATCGAAATAAAGATCCAAAGGATCAGAGAAAGGACAGTGGGTGCCGTCCGCCACGACCTCCCCTAAGCGTGAGCTGATCGAGACCTACCGGCGCGACGAGAAGGACTCAGGCTCTCCGGAAGTCCAGATCGCACTGCTCACGGACCGCATCAAGCACTTGACCGAGCATCTCCGTACGGCCCGACACGATTCGTCGAGCCGCCGCGGACTGCTCATGATGGTCGGACAGCGGCGACGGCTGCTCGCGTACCTTCACCAGAAGAGCCCCGAGCGCTACCAGGCGATCCTCGGGCGGCTCGGTCTGCGTCGGTAAGCGGGCCCGCGAGACGGGTGACCCAGGGACTCCCTGGGTCTTTTCATAAGCGCGCGGCATCCACAACAGAAACGCACATGCCCATCCATCAAGCCATCGCGACCATCAACGGCAAACCCCTCACCTTCGAGACAGGGAAGTTCGCGAAGCAGGCCGGAGGCGCGGTCACCGTCCGCTACGGCGACACGATCGTGTTCGCCGCAGGGACCGTCGCGAAGACGACGCGACCCGGCATCGACTTCTTCCCGCTGACCGTCGACTTCGAAGAGCGGCTCTACGCCGCGGGGAAGATCCCGGGCTCGTTCCCGCGCCGTGAAGGCCGTCCCTCCGAGGAGGGCATCCTCACCGCGCGCCTTGTCGATCGCCCGATCCGGCCGCTGTGGCCGAAGGGGCTTCAAGAACGACGTCCAGATCATCGTCTCGGCCTGGTCCGCGGATCAGGAGAACGAGTACGACATCCTCGCGGTGAACGCCGCGTCCGCCGCGCTGCACATCTCGAACGCCCCGTTCGAAGGTCCGATCGGATGCGTGCGCGTCGGCATGGTCGACGGCAATCTCGTGCTCAACCCGACGATCCAGCAGCTCCTGGAGAGCGACCTCGATCTCGTGGTCGCCGGTACGCGCGACTCCGTGATGATGATCGAGGCCGGCGCGAATCAGGTGAGCGAGGACCTGCTGGTCGAAGCGCTCGCCCTCGCGCAGGAGGGCATCAAGCAGATCTGCGATGCGCAGGAGCAGCTCCGCAAGGCCGCAGGCAAGCCGAAGATCGCGTACGTCCCGGTCCTGCCGGACGCCGCGAAGCTCGCGCCAGTCATGGCGTTCCTGAAGGATCAGCTCCGCGCGAAGCTCCGCAACCCGGACAAGGCGCAGCGCGAGTCCGGCCTCGACGAGCTGAAGCTCGCTGCCACCACGCAGTTCGCGGTCGAGGGTGGCGCGATCCTCCCCGAAGAGGTCAGCGCGGTCTACGAGGAGGTGCTCGAGGAGGAGTTCCGCCGCGCGGTGACCGAGGAGAACCTCCGTCCCGACGGGCGCGACACGAAGACGATCCGCCCCCTGGCGATCGAGGTCGGCGTCCTTCCGCGGACGCACGGCTCGGGCCTCTTCACCCGTGGCCAGACGCAGGTCCTCTCCATCGCGACGCTCGGTCCGACCGGCGATGAGCAGATCATCGACACGCTCTCGCCCGTGGACACGAAGCGCTACATGCACCATTACAACTTCCCGCCGTACTCGGTCGGCGAGGTGCGGATGATGCGCGGCGCCGGCCGACGCGAGATCGGACACGGTGCGCTCGCCGAGCGCTCGCTCATTCCGGTCCTTCCGACGAAGGAGGAGTTCCCGTACACGATCCGCGTTGTGTCAGAGACCCTCGAGTCGAACGGCTCGTCGTCGATGGCGTCCATGAGAGCGAGTGTCGACCCGCAGGTCGA
>JBIOUD010000195.1:0-6009 GCA_044866725.1 Candidatus Limnocylindria bacterium
TCTGATCCTCGACCTCATGATGCCTCGCCGTGACGGCTTCTCCGTCCTCCGCGAGCTGCGAGCGGACGGCCGCATCTCCCACCTGCCCGTCGTCGTCGTGACCGCGATCTTTGGGCTCTCGGAGCGGATGTACGCGACCGAGCTCGGCGCCGCCGATTATGTGACGAAGCCGTTCGAGCTCGATGACCTCGTCGCGCGCGTTCGCGCGCTCGTCTCACCGACGGCTGCGCAGTCCGGCGCGGGTTAGGCCTCGCCGAGCGACTCGAGGGATCTCGCGAACGCTTCGAGCACCCGCGCGCTCGCGTTCGTCTTCAGTCGATAGCGGACCACGTTCCCCGAGCGCGTCGCCTCGACGGCGTTGACCTCACGAAGGACGCGAATGTGCTGGCTCGTCGCCGAGGGCGTCCGCGCGATGATCCGGGCGAGGTCGCTTGCTGGTAGCGGCGTCTCGGACAGCGCGCTGACGATCTTGAGGCGCGTGACATCGCACGCCGCCCGGACCACGTTCGCCTGCTCGCTCCCATCGATGCGCACGCGGAGCAGCCGCGCCTCCGCCATCGCGAAGGCGGTCGGATCGATGGGCACTGCGCGTTGGCGTACGCGTCGTGGGCTCGGGCGTGAAGCCACCAGCGGTCCTCTTCATACGCACCCCTCGCCGGTCGCGCAACCGCTATCGCGCCGGCGCAAGTACGCGACGGCGCAATTCAGGAAACCCCTAGATCGCTCGTGCAGTGTGGGCATCGTGTCGCGGCCAGCGGTATCGGCATCGCGCATCGCGGGCAGTCCTTCGTCGACGCGGCCGGCGCCTTGATGAGGGCGCGCGCGATGAGGAACACGACGAACGCGACGATCACGAACGTGATGACGCTGTTGAGGAACAGGCCGTAGTTGATCGTCGGCGCGCCGGCCTCCTTCGCCTCGGCGAGGGTCTTGTATCCGCGGCCGGAGAGGTCGATGAACATGTTCTGGAAGTCGACCCCACCGAGTGCGAGCCCGACCGGAGGCATGATGATGTCGGTCACGAGCGACGTCACCACCGCCGCCAGCGCGAGGCCGAGAATGAACGCGATCGCCAGGGCGAGCGCGTTCGTCTTGAGCAGGAAGTCTTTGAACTCAGTCCACATGTGGTCCTCCGCGTCTTGGACGCGCGGTACGGCGGCCCGTGAGCGTGCGTCGGCGCGGCAACGGCAGGACGCATGCCTGCTCGGCGCGCGGCCGCCCGCCGTTGCATCCTTGACGCGTTCCGACGGCTGGCGTAGGCTTGTTAGCACTCTCAGAGGGAGAGTGCTAATTGCCCAAATCAGTAGGAAAACAGCCGAAACCGCTCCCTGAGCTCGCCGACCGGCAGCGCGAGCTGCTGCGTGCGGTCATCCGTGAGTACATCGCGACGGCCGAGCCGGTCGCGTCGGCGGCGCTCGTCCGTCGCTACGGCTTCGGCGTGTCGTCGGCCACGGTGCGGAGCGAGCTCGCGATCTTGGAGGACCTCGGGCTCCTCACGCATCCGCACACCTCGGCCGGCCGCGTGCCGACGGACCTCGGCTATCGCTTCTTCATCGAGAACCTCATGCCGCGGACCGGCCTCCTCCCCGACGAGCAGCTGACGGTGAGCCATCAGTTCCAGCAGGCCATGTCGGACAGCGCCGAGTGGATGCGCCTCGCGACGTCGACCCTCGCGCGGCTCACCGCGGAGGCGGCGATCGTCACTCGCCCGGCGACGGCCCACGTGGCGCTGAAGCACGTCGAGGCGGTGCCGATCAGCGAGCGTCGGGCGCTCCTCGTCGCGGTGCTCGACGGGGGCGCGGTGCGCCAGCAGCTCGTTGAGCTGCGCGAGCCGGTGTCCCCGGAGCAGCTGCGAAGGGCTTCGGCTCGGTTCACCGCGGAGTTCGCGGGCAAGGACATCACCGACGTGCGCGCCGCCAACGCGGAGACGCGCCAGGGCGTGCCGGAGCAGCAGCTCGCGAACGCGCTCGCCCGACTCCTCGAGCAGGACGAGGTCGCGCAGCGCACCGATATCTACTACGACGGCATCCAGAACATCCTCGCGCAGCCCGAGTTCGCGGCGACCGGAAGCGTCCGGGACATGCTGCGGCTCCTCGAGGACCACACGCGGCTGGCCGACATCTTTCCGCGCGAGCTCGGGCGGGGCGAGGTGCACGTCGCGATCGGGAGCGAGCATCGCCTCGAGCCGCTTCGCGGCTTCAGCCTCGTGTTCGGCCGGTACGGTGGCGAGGACGATGTCGTCGGGTACGTCGGTGTCGTCGGCCCAACGCGTATGGACTACGCGCGGTCGATCGGCGCTGTCCGCTACGTCGGGTCGCTGATGAGCGATCTGGTGCGCGTCATGGAGGGTGACTAGGGTGGATGACAAGGCACGGCGCGCTGAGGAGCTCCTCGAGGAGCGTGCGCGCACGCGCAAGCCGAACGGCCACCCGAGCACCGGCTCGGAGACGCAGGAGCCACCCGCGCCCGAGGCGGCGGGCGATCCGAACCTCGAGGCACTGCAGCGCATGGCCGCGGACTTCGCGAACTACCGCAAACGCAATGACGCGGAGCGGTCCGAATACGCGAAATTCGCGAAGGCCGATCTCATCGCGAAGCTGCTCGATGTGCTCGACGCGTACGACCGTGCGCTCACGACGGTCCCGGACGACGTCAAAGGCTCGTCGTGGGTCGAGGGGATGTGGCTCATCGAGCGCAAGCTCCGTCAGATCCTCGAAGCCGAGGGTCTCCAGGCGATCGACTCGCTCGGTGCGCCCTTCGATCCGTACCAGCACGAGGCCATCGCGCACGTCGAGAGCGACGAGCCCGAGGGCACCGTCATCAGAGAACACCAAAAGGCGTATCGGCTCCACGATCGGGTCATCCGTCCCGCGATGGTCACCGTCGCCAAGAAGAAGGAGTCATAGGAATGGCACGAGTCATCGGCATCGACCTCGGAACGACGAACTCGGCGGTGGCCACGATGGAAGGTGGCGAGCCGACGATCATCCCGAACGCGGAGGGCGGGCGGATCACGCCGTCGGTCGTCGCGTTCACGAAGAGCGGCGAGCGTCTTGTCGGGCAGCTCGCGAAGCGCCAGGCCATCACCAACCCCGACAACACCATCTACTCGATCAAGCGGTTCATGGGACGCCGCTTCACGGACAGTGAGTCGCAGCGCACCCAGAAGATGGTGCCCTACAAGGCGGAGGCGGCGTCGAACGGCGGTGTGCTCATCAAGCTCGCCGACGGCCGCACGTTCACCCCGCCGGAGATCTCCGCGATGATCCTCCAGAAGCTCAAGGCCGACGCCGAGGCGTATCTCGGCGACAAGGTCACGCAGGCCGTCATCACGGTCCCGGCGTACTTCGACGACAACCAGCGTCAGGCGACGAAGGACGCCGGCCAGATCGCCGGACTCGAGGTCCTCCGCATCATCAACGAACCCACCGCGGCGTCGCTCGCGTACGGCCTCGACAAGAAGAAGGACGAGCTCATCGCCGTGTACGACCTCGGCGGCGGCACGTTCGACATCTCGGTGCTGCAGCTCGGCGAGGGCGTCTTCGAGGTTCGCAGCACGAATGGCGACACGCACCTCGGCGGCGATGACTTCGACTCACGCATCATCGATTGGCTTATCGAGGAGTTCAAGAAAGACCAGGGCATCGACCTCCGCAAAGACCGCCAGGCGCTCCAGCGTCTGAAGGAGGCCGCCGAGAAGGCGAAGATCGAGCTCTCGAGCACGATGCAGAGCGAGGTCAACCTGCCATTCATCACGGCGGACCAGTCCGGTCCGAAGCACCTCGTCGTGACGCTCACGCGCAGCAAGCTCGAGCAGCTCGTCGGTGATCTCGTCGAGAAGACGATCGAGCCGGTCAAGCGCGCTCTCGCTGATGCGGGCGTGAGCCCCGACAAGATCGACGAGGTCGTCCTCGTCGGTGGCCAGACCCGCATGCCGCTTGTCGTCGAGACGGTGAAGAAGCTCTTCGGCAAGGAGCCGAACAAGTCCGTGAACCCGGACGAGGTCGTCGCGGTCGGCGCGGCGATCCAGGCCGGCGTGCTCAAGGGAGAGGTGAAGGACATCCTTCTCCTCGACGTCACGCCGCTGTCCCTTGGCATCGAGACGCTCGGTGGCGTCGCCACCAAGCTCATCGAGCGCAACACGACGATCCCGACGTCGAAGTCGCAGACTTTCACGACCGCGTCGGATAGTCAGACGCAGGTCGAGATCCACGTCGTCCAAGGCGAGCGCGAGCTCGCAGCGGACAACAAGAGCCTCGCGCGGTTCATCCTCGACGGCATCCCCCCGGCCCCGCGCGGCGTCCCGCAGATCGACGTGTCGTTCGACATCGACGCGAACGGCATCGTGAACGTGAAGGCGAAGGACAAGGCCTCGGGCCGCGAGCAGCACGTCACCATCACCGCGTCGAGCGGCCTGAACAAGGACGACGTCGACCGCCTGGTGAAGGAGGCGCAGTCACACGCGGAGGAGGACCGCCGCAACGTCGAGCGGATCCAAACCCGCAACGAGGGGGACACATTCGCCTACCAGATCGAGAAGACCGTTCGCGACCTCGGCGACAAGGTCCCGGCCGACACGAAGAAGGACGTCGAGGAGAAGATCGCCGCGCTGCGCGAGACGCTGAAGGGCGACGACACGCAGCGCATGAAGACCGCGATGGACGAGCTCCGCACGGCCGCGCAGAAGATCGGCGAGCTCATGTACCAGCAGGAGCAGGCGAAGGCGCAGGCTTCCTCGCCGGACGGCGAGCCTCAGGGCCAGCCTGAAGGCGAGCCTGCCGGCGCGACCGCGGGCGAGAAGAAGTCCGACGACACGATCGAGGGCGAGTTCAAAGAGCAGAGCTGACCCGGCTCATTACGGGCCTTCATCCGGGTAGTACGCTGACCAGAGGCGGGAGTCACCGCCTTTGGTCGGGAGAGCCTGTGGCGCGTTCCCGGAGCCCGTTCACCGGTCCGGCGCGCGTGCTGGTCGTCGCCGACGAGCCACTCGCTGGTGTCATCGCGCTCGCCCTCAATCACGGCGTCTACGACGTGCGGCTCAGCGAGGCGGTCGACGACGCCGTCTCTCAGCGCAAGAAGTGGCGACCGCATCTGCTCATCGTCGACGTCGACCTGCGGGCCGGCGACCCGAGCGCGCTCATCGGGGTAGCCAATGGCGACGCTCGAGTGCCGACGATCGTGCTCGCGGAGCGCGGCGACCTCAAGACGAAGCTGAACGCGTTCGACAAGGGCGCCGACGATTTCCTGGCGGTGCCGATCAGCCCGGAGGAGCTCGTCGCGCGCACCCTTGCGCTGATGCGCCGCAGCTACGGCGAGTCGATTCCGTTCGTGCCGGTCATCAAGGTCGGCGGGCTCGAGATCGATCTCCTCAATCAGGTCGTGCGCTCCGGCACCTCGAGCCTCCACCTCACCTCGATCGAGCAGTCACTCCTGTACCTCCTCGCGTCGCGTCCTGGAGAGACGATCGACCGCGAGTCGATCCTCGACGCGCTCTGGGGATCGGACTACGTCGCCGAGAGCAACCTCGTCGATCGCCACATCCGCAACCTGCGCGTGAAGCTGAAGAACAATTGGCGGCGACCGCGCTACATCGCCACGGTGCCCGGCAAGGGCTACCGCTTCCTCGTGGGGCCATAGCGGCGGGCGACGCGCGTCCCCTCGTCCTCGTCATCGGCCGGCCGGCGCTCGCGCGCCTTGTCGCACTCGTGCTACGGCATCTCTCCATCGATGTGGTCGCGGCGTACGGCGCGCTGTCTCGCGGACGTCTCATCGAGCGCCGGCCGATCCTCGTCGTCACCGACACGGGCGTGCCGGCGGCCGCGGACGTCGTCGCGGGCGCGGGACGGCGCTACGCCGTCATCGCGCTCGTCGACCTCGCAGGTCACGCCTCGAGCCTCGACGCATTCATCGCTGGCGCGGACGACGTCGTCCGCATCCCTTTCACGCCCGACGAGCTCGCCGTCCGCGTGCTCACGCTCATGCGCCGGCGCGGCGTCGACCTCTCGTTCG
>JBIOUD010000196.1:0-9193 GCA_044866725.1 Candidatus Limnocylindria bacterium
ACCCACGAACCGACGGCAAGGGCTTCCGGCTGCTGCGCGCCGCGAACATCGACGTGACCACCGGCGTGCTCGAGGCCGAGGCGAAGCGTCTCAACGAGGGGTTCATCTCACGCCTCGAGCGCGGCCGCCCGTTCGTCCTCGTGAAGCTCGCGACGACGCTCGACGGCCGCGTCTCGGTGAAGGGACGGCGCTACCTCTCGGGGAAACGCGCGCAGCAGGAGGTCCATCGGCTGCGCGATCGCTTCGACGCGGTGCTCGTCGGAAGTGGCACGGTCCTCGCCGACGATCCGGCGCTCACCGTGCGCGAGGTAAAGGGGCGCGATCCGCTGCGCGTCATCGTCGACACGGATGCGAAGACGCCGCCGAGCGCGAAGGTCGTCCGCGCGAAGGATCCGCAGCGGACCGTGATCTTCGTCGCGCGCGACGCCGACGCTCGCCGCGTGAACCGCCTGCGCGACGCGGGCGTGCTCGTCACGTCGCTCCCGCGATCGGCGGAGGGCCTTGACCTCGCCGCCGTACTGCGCTGGCTCGCCGACCGCGGCGTGAACACCGTGATGAGCGAGGCCGGTCCGAAGATCGCGAGCCGGCTCGTCATGAAGGACCTGGCCGACCGGCTCATGCTCATCCAGTCACCTGTCGCCGGCGGAGACGGCGCGAATGCCCTCGACGGGATCGGCACGGTCCTCGACCTGAGATCGCTCAAGGTGCGGCGTCTGGGGGACGACGTGGTGATGGAGGGCGAGCTCTGATGTTCACCGGGATCGTCGAGGAGATCGGCACGGTGCGCCACGTCGCGGCGACCTCCTCGGGCACGCGTCTCGAGGTCGCGGCGTCGCGTGCGATCGAGCGACTCGAGGTCGACGACAGCATCAACGTCGCGGGCACCTGCCTCACCGTCGTCGAGCGGGACGACCGTGGATTCGCGGCCGACGTCGTGCCCGAGACGCTGGCCCGGACGACGCTCGGGACGCTCGCGCGCGGCTCGCGCGTGAATCTCGAGCGCGCGGCGACGCCGGAGCGCGCGCTGGGCGGCCACTTCGTGCAGGGCCACGTCGACGCCACGACGAAGCTCATGGACTGGCAGGCCGAGGGCGAGGGCTCGCGCCTCCGTTTCGCCGTGCCGAAGGGGCTCGCGCGCTACATCGTCATGAAGGGATTCATCACGCTCGATGGCGTGAGCCTGACGATCGCGCGCCTCGCGAAGACGTACTTCGAGATCGCGCTGATCCCGCACACCGCGGAGCGAACGACGCTCGGCTCGCTCCGACCCGGCGGCGCCGTGAACGTCGAAGTCGATGTCCTCGCGAAGTACGTGGAAAGCATCATCCGGCACAAGTGACCCGCCTAAACTGGTAGCGATGGCCAGGGGAAGTGCGCGAGGGCAAATCACTCCGCATCCGCGGATCGTGTCGCCGGTGCCGCCGTTCACGACGATCGACGACGCTGTCGATGAGATCGCGAAGGGCCGCATGATCATCGTCGTCGACGACGAGGACCGCGAGAACGAGGGCGACCTCACGATGGCCGCGGACAGCATCACGCCCGAGGCGGTCGCATTCATCCGCAAGTACGCCAGTGGCGTCATTTGCGTCCCGATGACGTCGGAGCGGCTGGAGCAGCTCCACCTCCCGCAGATGGTCGAGCGCAACGAGGCGCGCCTCGGCACCGCATTCACGGTCAGCGTCGACGCGCGCGAGGGCATCACCACCGGCATCAGCGCGGCCGACCGTTCGCGCACGATCCAGGTCCTTGCCGACCCGAACAGCCGCGAGCCTGACCTCGTGAAGCCCGGGCACATCTTCCCGCTCCGCGCACGCGAGGGCGGCGTCCTCGTGCGCGCCGGCCAGACCGAGGCCGCGGTCGACCTCTGCCGCCTCGCCGGGAAGGAGCCCGTCGGCGTCATCTGCGAGATCACCAACCCCGACGGCTCGATGTCGCGGCTGCCGGAGCTCAAGCGCTTCGCGAAGCGCCACGGCCTGAAGATGATCACCGTCAAGGAGCTCATCGCGCACCGCATGGCGCGCGAGCAGCTCGTGGAGCGCGTCGCGACGGCGAAGCTTCCGACCGAGTACGGCGAGTTCACCGTCCACGGCTATCGCGCGAAGTTCGCGAACCTCGAGGCGGAGCACGTCGCGCTGACCATGGGCGACGTGGCCAGCGGCGAGCCGGTCCTCGTGCGCGTCGAGTCCGAGTGCCTGACCGGTCACGCGTTCGCGTCCGTCCGATGCGATTGCCACGATCAGCTCGACGCGTCGCTGCGACGGATCGCGCAGGAAGGCCGGGGCGTCTTCCTCTACCTCCGTCAGGAGGGTCGCGGCATCGGGCTCATGAACAAGCTGCGCGCGTATGCCCTGCAGGATCAGGGACTCGACACGGTCGAGGCGAACGAGCACCTCGGCTTCAAGGCCGACCATCGCGAGTACGGCATCGGGGTGCAGATCCTGATGGACCTCGGCGTGCGCCGCGCGCGCATCATGACGAACAACCCGCAGAAGGCGTCGGTGTCGCTCTACGGCTTCGAGGTCACCGAGCGCGTCCCGATCGACGTGCCCTCGCGCCCGACCAATCGCGCGTATCTGCGGACGAAGGCCGCGAAGATGGGACACCTGCTCTCCCTCGTCGACGAGGAGCGCTAGGGAGCGGCCTTCCTCCACTGCGTCGCGAGATTGAAGAGCTGCGTCGCGGTGCCGCCGACGATGTCGTCAGGCGGGGCGACGAGCTCGCGCCCGTCGTTGAACTTGATCGTCACCGTCCGGTCACGCAGATCGGAAGTGCTGCTGCCGGTGATCGAGATGTCGGTCACGGCCGACCACTTCTCATCGAGGCCGACGAACGGGAGGACGATCTCGTGTCGCACGCCGTCGGCGCCGACCAGCGCGGACGACGCGATGTTCGGCCAGAACGCGAGCAGGGCGAGGAGCATGACGATCGCGGATGACTTGGTCGCGATGAGCATGCGTCCGAGTTGACGCACGATGATTCGCCACACGCGGTTGCCGGTCTCTTGCCAGCCGCGCCCCACACCCCGAGCCCACACGCTGTACTGCGGACCGAGAGCGAGGCGCAGGATGAGCGACGTGAGCAATGACGAGAGCGCGAACGCCGCGATGATGACGCGCGGATCGAGCGCGCTGGCGCGATGGCTGACCGAGAAGTAACCCGCAGGGATCCCGCGGGCCTGCGCCACGTTCAGGGCGAGCGCCACGATGACGGCGCCCACGAGTCCGAGCGCGAACCACATCCCGAGCGCGACACCGGGGAGCGTGTGGTCGTCCTGGTCGGTGAAGTCCGGGCGCATCCGATCGTGCGCGTTCTGGTACTCGAACCACGCGCTGCCGTTGAACGCGAACGTCCCCGCCCGCATGTCCTCGATCACGCGTGCGAACGTCCTCGAGAGGCCGGGCTCCTCGACGTCGTCCACGACGAGACGGAACGCGCGGGTGCGCATCTGCCCGGTGGTGAGCTTCACGACGACCGAACCGCGGCGCACCTGCACCGACTTGACCTCGTCCCAGGGATAGGCATGTGTGATCTTCTCGCCGACGAACGCGATACCGGCCGGCGCGGCTGCGACATGAACGCGCTTCCCCCAGACGCCTTCGCGCGCGTCGCTGCGGACGGCGCGGTCGTTCACGATGGAAAGCGCGAGCTGATCGGTCGCGCCAGTCAGCGCGGCGGCTCCCAAGACCGTCATTCCTCCGACTGAACGGTAGCGCAGGGCGGTGTTACGGCCGTCCCCTAAAGTGACCAGACTGTGAGCGCCCAGAAGACACGACCAGCGTCGCGGAAAATGACACAGGGCGCTCGCGTGGCGATCGTCCGGGCACGTTGGAACGAAGATGTCACCCTCGCGCTCGAGGGCGGCGCCATCGAGCGGGCCGGACGGGCCGGGGCTTCAGTAGATCTATTCGAGGTCGCGGGTTCGTTCGAGCTCGCGGCCGCGGTCGCGATGCTCGCCGACACCGGCCGCTACGACGCGATCGTGCCCCTCGGCTGCCTCGTTCGCGGCGAGACCGCGCACTTCGACGTGCTCGCGCACGCCGTCGCGCGCGCGCTCATCGAGCTCTCGACCATGTACCCGGCCGCGATCCCGTTCGGGGTGCTGACGTGCGAGACCATCGATCAGGCGAAGGCCCGCGCCGGCGGCAGCGAGGGCAACCTCGGCGCCCAGGCGATGGACGCGGCGCTCGAGATGGTCACGCTCCGTCAGGCCATGTCGAGCAGGGCGGTGCGCTCCCGCCCGAGACGGAGCGCGCGCTCGCGGTCGACGCGGTAGAAGCGCAAGGTCTCACCGGGCGCGCGCTGCGCGACGCAGCCGAGGTCCGCACCGGCCACCGTCGCGATGACCGGATACCCGCCGGTGGTGCCGTGGTCCGCGAGGAGCACGATCGGCTGACCGCCGCGCGGGACCTGCACTGCACCGGACACCACGCCGCACGAGAGGATCTCGCCCTCGCGTGACGCGATCGGCGCGCCCTCGAGTCGCAGACCCTGGCGGTCGCTCTGCGCCGACGCGCTGAACGTGTTCTCGAAGAACTGCGTCACCGTCTCGTCTGTGAAGCGGTCGAGGTGCGGCCCGGGCAGCGCCGCGATCTCCTCGCTGTACTCGAACGCGACCTGGCTGCCCGCATCCTCGGCGCTCCGTCTGGGCTTGCCGAGCGGGAGCGCATCTCCGTGACGCAGCAGCGCGCCGATGCCGACGCGTGGAAAGGCGGAGCGCGATCCGAGGACGGCCTCAGTGGTGATCCCGCCGCTCACCGCGATGTACGTGTAGCGGCTGCGATCGGTGCCGGTGACGCGAACAAGCTGTCCGGCGCGTACGAAGAGCGCGGTCCACGCGGGCAGGCGATCGCGCGCCCTGACCTGCACGTCGCGTCCGGTGACCGCGATGACGCGCGACGTGTCACACCGGAATGCGAAAGGCAGGCCGATCGCCTCGATGCACGCGTCCTCTGCCGTGTTCCCGACGAGCGCCTGCGCCGCGCGGAAGGCGAACGGATCGGCCGGACCCGAGATCGGTACGCCCGCGCGGACATGCTTCGTTCGTCCGATGTCCTGCACGCTCGAGCCGAGACCTGGCGTCTCGATGCGGATCAACGCGGCACGAACCGGACGCGATCACCCGCGCGCAGGAGGGACGGCTGCTCGCGCCGCGGATCGAACATGGCCGCGTCCGTCGTCCCGAGGAGATTCCATCCGCCAGGCGATACGAATGGATAGACGCCGGTCTGACCGTCAGCCACCGCGACGGCGCCCGCGGGCACTCGCTCGCGCGGCCGCGGAAGTCGCGGCGCGTTGATCCGGTCGTCGAGCCGGCCGCAGTACGCGAAGCCCGGGAGAAAGCCGAGGAAGATCGCCGTGTACTCGCGGCGGCTGTGCGTCTCGATGAGCTCGCCGATGGACATCTGAGAGCGATCGGCCACCGCAGCGAGGTCAGGCCCGTCGTAGCTCGTCGGGATCTCGACGAGCCTCGCGTCCCACACATCCGCCGGCGCGGGCGCGCCGCGCGCGATGAGATCGCGCAGTCGCGTCTCCGCCTCTTCCGGCGCGACACGCGCCACATCGAAGCTGACGACGACCGACGAGTACGCGGGTACGGACGGCCCGAGGTCCCACGCGTCCGCGATCGCGCGTGCCCAGCGCGCCAGGGATTCGTCGAAGGTGTCCCCGAGCTCGGCCATGAGCGCGGACTCGCCGAACGCGAGCACGTGCGGCGTCACGCGAGCGCTGCGGGACGGACGGCGACGCCTTCGCGCGCGAGCGCCTCGCGCACCGCCGCTGCGATCGCGGGCGCACCGGGCGTGTCGCCATGGAAGCAGAGCGTGTCCACCGCGAGCTTCAGGAAGGTACCGTCGTGCGCCCGCACGCCGCCTTCACGGATGAAGGACAGCGCCTGCGCCGCGACGACCTTCGGATCGGTGTGCACGGCGCCCGTGAGCTTCCGAGATCGCAGCGTCCCGTCGGGCTCGTATGCGCGGTCGACGAAGCCCTCGCGCGCGACGCGCAGCTCCATCGCGCGCGCGGCCTCGAGCATCTTCGACCGCGGTGCCGCGAAGACGAGGAGGTCGCTGCCGCGCGCGTCGTCGTAGATCCCCGTCGCGATCGAGCGCGCGATGGACTCGTCGTGGTCGGCCTGGTTGTACATGGCGCCGTGCGCCTTCACGTGGCGGACCGTCGCGCCGGCATCGTTCGCGGCCTCGGCCAGCGCGCGGATCTGGCCGGCCACCGTCTCGATCAGCGCGAGCGGGTCCATGTTCATCGGCAGCCGGCCGAAGTTCGCGCGATCTGGATAGCCCGGGTGGGCGCCGATCGCGACGCCATGCTTCTGCGCGAGCTCGATCGTCGCCCGCATCGTGCGCTCGTCGCCGGCGTGCCCGCCGCACGCGATGTTCGCCGAGCTGATGAGCGGCATGATCTCCGGATCGTGTCCCGCACCTTCACCGAGGTCCGAGTTGAGGTCGATCGAGCGAAAGGAGCTCACGGTCGCACCACCAGGACGTCGTGGATATTCGCGCCGCCTTTGTGCAGGCTGACGGCCGCGCCCCCACTCGCAGGCAGCAGCTTCAACTCCGGCGTCGTCCGTGGCGCGGAGGTCAGCTGCGCGGGCCAGACCAGGAACACGAGCCCTTCTGCGGGCCAGAGCAGCACGTGTCCCACGTCCGCACCGGCAACGCTGGTGACCGCGCCGGTGTCCGGGTCCAACATGACGACGGAGGGGTCGTACTGATGCGTCGCGTCGTATCTCGACGCGGCCACGCGAGCACCGGACGGATCCCACACCGCCCCACCCCACGCGACGCCGCCTGCGCGCTCGCCGATCGTCCGCGACGTGAGAGCGACGTCGTCCCAGAGCTCGAGCGCACCGCCCGGCCGGCCGGCGCAGCATCCACCGACCGACAAGATCGCGCGGGGCTGCCGCGATCTCATCGCACTCACGGTGGCGACGTCGGCAAGATGCCGACTGACGCCGCTCGCAAGATCGAAGATCTCGGCTGAACCGCCCGCCTGACCTCTTGACCAGATGAGGCCCGCGCCATCCGAAGTGAGACGGACGAGCGCGCCGAATCTCTCGAGCGTGCCGATCTCGACCTTCGATCGCCCGTCGACGGAGGCGCGCACGAGCGTGGCTGTGAAGTCCGTTGGCGCGCCGGTCGGCCGCGCGTAAGCAGCGTAGAAAATGGAGCCACCGTCCTGAGAGAGCACGGGTCCGGAGTAGAGGAGCGTCTTTTCCGGTGGACCGATCCACGAGGCCGTCCCAGATCGGAGGTCCAAAATCGCGAAGCGCTGTCCATCGACGGTGCCGACGAGCACCACGAGGGCGCCGCCATCGGCGCGCACCGATCCACCGCCGACGAATTCGACGATGCCCTGCCCCTGGCCGGTCGCTCCCGACGGGGCGAGCGGCACCGCGAGCAGCGTCGACCGGAAGCCATCGGTGGACTGGAAGAGAAGCGTCGGCGCCGACGGCCGCCACCCGGACACGAGCGGACGGAACACCTGAGAGATGTCGCTGACGACCACGGGCACGCCGTTGTCGACGCCTCCGGGCCGTGTCGCCGATGGGGTCGGCGCCGTGGACTCCGCGACCGGTGACGGTGCCGATGCGGCGGGCGAGGACGATGGGACAGCCACGCCGCTCGTACACGCGACGAGCGCGAGCGCGATGGCCGCGGCGATGTGATGCCGCATCGCGTCAGGGTACGGGATGGCCCGGGATCTCTCCCGGGCCAAACATGCGCCGTGTCGGCGCGCGAGACGGCCGCTAAATGAAGAGCGGTGCGAGCACGAGCGTGATCGTGGCGAGCAGCTTGATGAGGACATGCAGGCTCGGGCCGGCCGTGTCCTTGAACGGGTCGCCGACCGTGTCGCCGACCACCGCGGCCGCGTGCGCGGGCGTGCCCTTGCCGATGACGTTGCCCTTGTCGTCCTTGAGCTCGCCCGACTCGATGTACTTCTTGGCGTTGTCCCAGGCGCCGCCACCGTTGTTGAGGACGGTCGCGAGGATGACGCCGGACATCGTGCCGACCATCAGCATCGCGGCCATGGCCTCCGCCTTGAGCACGATGCCGACGAGGATGGGCGCGGCAACGGCGAGCACGCCTGGGGCGATCATGTTCCGCAGCGCCGACGCGGTCGTGATGTCCACGACGCGGCCGTAGTTCGGCCGCTCGGTGCCGGCCATGATGCCGGGGTGCTCGCGGAACTGGTTGCGCACCTCTTCGATGATCGCGCCGCCGGCGACACCGACCGCGCGGATCGCGAGCGATGAGAACAGGTACACGAGCATCGCGCCAAGGAAGCCGCCGAGGAAGACGTCGACCTTCGCCAGGTCGACGACGTGGAAGTCCGGCGGATTGATGCCGGCCGTCCGCCGCAGATCCGTGACCTTGTCGAGATACGCCGAGAAGAGCAGGAAGGCCGCGAGCGCGGCCGAACCGACGGCGTAGCCCTTGGTGAGCGCCTTCGTCGTGTTCCCGACGGCGTCGAGGCGGTCGGTGCGTTCGCGGGTCTCTTCGGACGCGCGGGCCATCGACGCGACGCCACCGGCGTTGTCGGTGATCGGGCCGAAGGTGTCCTCGGCCAGGATGAACGCCGCGCTCATGAGCATGCCCATCGTCGCCACGGCTGTGCCGTAGATGCCGCCGTGCGGGAGCCCGGTCGCGATCCCCCACTGCTCGCCGAACCAGTGCGAGGCGAAGAGCGCGACCGAGATCGTGATGGTGGATGCGGCGGTCGTCTCGAAGCCGACTGCGACGCCCGAGATGATCGTCGTCGCCGGACCGGTCTTCGCGGCCTCGGCGATCTCCTTCACCGGACGCCACGACCCGGCGGTGTAGTACTGCGTGATGTAGACAAAGGCGAGGCTCGTGAGGATGCCGACGACGCCCGCGAAGAAGAACCAGTAGCCGGCGCCCTTCGCGTTGAGCATCGCCTGCGTGACGATCCACATCCCCGCGATCGAGAGGAGGACGGTGATGTAGTAGCCGAGGTTCAGCGACGACATCGGGCTCTTCGTCTCGCTTCCGCGCACCGTGAAGATGCCGATGACGCTCGCGATGAGCCCGAAGGCGCGGACGACGAGCGGGAACAGGATCCACGCGACGTCCTGCGTGACCGCGTAGATCGCGACGCCGAGGATCATCGCGCCGATGTTCTCGGCGGCCGTGGACTCGAAGAGATCCGCGCCACGGCC
>JBIOUD010000197.1:0-6892 GCA_044866725.1 Candidatus Limnocylindria bacterium
CGTGACGGAGCGAGAGGCGGTGCAGAAGCAGATCCTCGATCCGTTCACAAAAGCGAAAGTCGAGTACGTCGGCTCCGAGATCGGTCCGTGGAACGACCGCATCCAGGCCGAGGCGAAGACCGGCAAGGGGCAGGTCGGGGCCGTCCTCGGCCAGCACGGCGATTTCGGCGCGCTCGTCGGTCCCGACAAGGACATCTTCGAGGACCTCACGCCGCTCGCGAACCGGCTCAAGGATCGTGGGATCGCTGCCGAGCTGCTCGACCTCGGGAAGATGGGCACGAGCAAGCAGGTCTACATCCCGTCGATGCAGGCGACCTACATCCTTGGCGTCAACAAGCAGGCCCTGCAGTACCTGCCGTCTGGAGCGAACGTTGACGACATCACCTACACGCAGCTGCGTGACTGGTGCAAGAACATCGCAGAGAAATCTGGCTCGAAGCGCTGCGGTATCCCGGCCGGTCCGAACGGCTTGTATCACCGCATCATCCAGGGATACCTCTACCCGGCGTATACCGGCGGTCTCGTCACGACATACAAGTCCGCGGACGCCGCAAAGATGTGGGCGGACGTCAAGGATCTCTGGCAGTACATGAACCCCAAGTCCCTGAACATCGACTTCATGCAGGAGTCGTTGCTCTCAGGCGAGGTCTGGGTCGGCCTCGACCACGTCGCGCGTCTGATCGATGCGTTCAAGCAGAAGCCGAACGACTTCCAGGCCGCTCCGGCGCCGAAGGGGCCGAAGGGTCTCTACTACATGTCGGTCATCGCGGGCTTCGCTATCCCCAAGAGCTCACCGAACAAGAGCGGCGCAGAGGCGTTCATCGACTACATGATCACGGCGGAGACTCAGGCGAAAGTCCTGAGCGCGGTCGCGTTCTTCCCGGTCCTGGACAAGGCGATGCCAGCCGACCTGCCGCAGTACCTCAAGATCGAGGCTGACGGTGTGCAGAAGCAGCTGAAGCACAAGGACGCGAAGGTCGCGTTGCTGCCCATCGGCCTCGGAACGAAGGGTGGCGACTTCAACAACGTGCAGAAGAACACGTTCCAGCGGATCGTCGTCAAGGGGGAGGACATCACGAAAGTCCTGAACGAGGAGGGAGCCAACCTCCAGAAGGTCATGGACGACTCGAAGGCGCCGTGCTGGAAGCCGGACCCGAGTAGCGGTACCGCCCCCTGCAAGGTGCAGTGAGCTAGGTGGCCGTCCGAGCCGGGAGGGCCCTGCCGTTCCCCGCGCGAATCGCGCGGTCGGAGGCGGCCCTCCCGCTCGGATTGCTTGCCCCTTCGATCATTTACCTGACGCTCCTCATCCTCGTCCCTGTCGCCCAAGCGCTCTTCCTCTCGATCCAGACGGAGCAGGGCGCGTTCAGTCTCGAGAACTACCAGCGCGTGACGAAGGACGCCGCGTTCGTGGACTCGCTGCTCAACACGGCGAAGCTCCTTGTGCTGATCGTCCCGATCCAACTCACGCTCGCGCTGGTCATGGCACTCCTCATCAACTCGCGCTTCCCGGGTCACGGGATCTTCCTCTACATCTTCGCGATCCCCCTCGCGATCTCAGACCTCGCCGCGGGCATCGTGTGGCTCTCGATCTTCAGCGACACCGGGTACCTGAACACCATCCTCCAGGGCCTCGGCCTGATCAAGGATCCGATCTCGTACCTCTCCTACGAGAATCTGCATCTCGTCCTCGCGGCCATCGTCGTCGCCGAGTCATGGCGTGCGACTGCGATCGTGATGGTCATCCTGCTCGCCGGGCTCCAGCTCATCCCGCGCGACTACTTCGAGGCGGCCGAGCTCTTCGGCGCGTCGTGGTGGAAGCGGACGATCCAGATCGTCCTGCCCTTGCTGCGACCAAGCCTTCAGTCGGCCCTCATCATCCGAACGATCTTCGCGTTCCAGACGTTCGCCGTCGTGCTCGCGCTTGCGGGACGTCAGTTCC
The DNA here is from genome assembly GCA_044866725.1 of Candidatus Limnocylindria bacterium. Lineage (GTDB taxonomy): Bacteria > Chloroflexota > Limnocylindria > P2-11E > P2-11E > CF-39. The sequence continues at coordinate 1,940 of JBIOUD010000197.1, forward strand.
CTGTGCTCGCGTATGAGGCGTACGACGCCTACGCGAATCTCTTCAATCCGCGACTCGCTGCCGCGTGGGCCGGGCTCATCCTGCTCATGACGCTCAGCGTCGTCGTCTTCTACCTGCGCGTGTTCAAGGTCAGCGAGGCGGAGGCCCCACGATGAGCGCAGCTGCCACGTCGGCCGCACAGCGGAAGTCACTGTGGCGCGGCGTCATCGTCGACCGGATCCTGCTCTACACGGTGGCGGTGATCCTCGCGCTCTGGACGCTCGTGCCGATCTACCTCATCGCGATCGCCGCGTTCAGCGAGAAGGTCGCGGTCTTCGAGTATCCGAAGGCGCTTCTGCCCACGCGCTTCTCGACCGAGACGATGGAGTTCTTCGTCGGGTCGAGCGGCGTGCTCACCTCGGTGAAGAACAGCGTCATCGTCGCGCTCGGCACGATCGTGGTCGCGCTCGCCCTGGGCGCACCCGCGGGATACGCCTTGTCGCGCTTCCGCTTTCCGGGACGTGACGCTTTTCAGCTCGCGGTCCTGTCCTCGAAGATGTTCCCGATCGCCATCCTCGCGATCCCGCTCGCGGTGACGTTCATCGACCTCGGTCTGTACGACAAACTGCTCGGCGTGATCATCATCCACAGCGCGATGGTCCTGCCGTTCGTCGTGATCGTGACGGCCGGCGTGTTCGCGACCGTTTCGCGGGAGCTCGAAGAGGCAGCGCAGACGCTCGGGACGTCCCGCCTCGGCGCGTTCATGCGCGTCGCCCTGCCGCTCGCGCTGCCGGGCTTGGCTGCCGCGGCGATCTTCGCGTTCGTCACCTCGTGGAACGAGGTCTTCGCGGCGACGATCCTCACACTGCGCGAGCGCACGCTGCCCGCGCTCGTCGTCGCGAGCCTCAATCAGTCGCCGCTGTACTTCAAGTTCGCCGGCGGCTTCTTCCTCATCATCCCTTCGCTCTTCTTCATCTGGTTCATGCGCAAGTACCTCTTCAACCTGTGGGGCCCGGGGAGGTAGCGATGGCGAGCGTCTCGTTCGAGTCCGTCCGTAAGGTCTTCGGTAAGACCGTGGCGCTGCCGGGCATCGACCTGCTCGTCCGCGACGGCGAGTTCATGGTGTTGCTCGGCCCGTCGGGCTGTGGCAAGACGACGCTGCTGCGCTGCCTGGCGGGGCTCGAGCGGATCGACGGCGGCGTCGTCCGCATCGGTGACCGCGAAGTCTCGGACCTCCCCCCGCGCGATCGCAACATCGCGATGGTCTTCCAGTCGTACGCCGTGTTCCCGCACATGAAGGTCTACGACAACATCGCCTTCGGCCTCCGTATGCGGAAGAAGCCGAAGCCGGAGATCGAGCGCCGCGTGAAGGAAGGTGCTGCGCTCCTGCAGCTCGAACCGTTCCTCGACCGCTATCCGGCGCAGCTCTCCGGCGGCCAGCGCCAGCGCGTCGCCGTCGCGCGCGCGATCGTCACCGACTCGCCGGTGTTGCTCATGGACGAGCCACTGTCGAATCTCGACGCGCTGCTGCGCCTGCACGCCCGTGCGGAGCTGAAGCGCCTGCACACCGATGTGAAACGCACGACGGTCTACGTGACCCACGACCAGATCGAGGCACTCTCAATGGGCGACCGGATCGCCGTGATGAAGGACGGCGAGATCGCGCAGGTCGATACGCCGAGCATCATCTACGACCGTCCGGCCTCCGTCTTCGTCGGATCGTTCATCGGCTCGCCGCCGATGAACTTCCTGAAGTGCGCCGCCCGCGACGGGCACGCCGTGGGCGACGGCTGGGAAGTTCCCGGACCGCCCGGGATGGACGGCAAGCCGCTGCTCCTCGGCATACGTCCCGAGAACATCCGTATCGGCCAGGGCCCGCTCCATGGTCGAGTGATGGTCGCCGAGCCGCTCGGATCGCACACGCTGCTCACCGTGAAGGTCGGCCAGGACCAGCTCAAGGTGGTCGCGCCCGCCGACGACGTGTTCAAGCCCGACCAGGCCCTTCAGATCGCACCGGAGCCGCACAAGATCCGCTGGATGGACGAGGCCAGCGGCAGGGCCGTCGCGGCGCCGAACTGAGCTCCGGCGCACCCGCGACGCTCTCGCCGCGCGACGCGCGCCTCTGGCAGGAGGCTGCCGCGGTGCTTCGCGCGAACGACGTCGGGGGGTGGACGAAGCCAGCGCCGCGCCTCTATCCGCACCAGTGGAGCTGGGACAGCGCGTTCATCGCGATCGGCCTCACGCACCTCGACCCCGGGCGCGCGGTCGAGGAGCTCGAGCACTTGTTCAACGCCCAGTGGTCCGACGGCCGCGTGCCGCACATGGTCTTCGATCCGAAGGTCCCCGAGTACTGGCCCGGACCGGATCTCTGGGGCTCTCGCGACATCGACGCGGCTCCGCGGTCCGTCGCGACGAGCGGCCTCATCCAGCCGCCGATGCACGCGATCGCCGTGTGGCGGATCGTCCAGGTCGCGCGCGCCGTGCCGGACGGCGACGAGCGCGCGCAGCTGCTCGCGCGGATCAACGCGCTCTACCCGAAGCTCCTCGCGTGGCACCAGTACCTCGTCGAGCGGCGCGATCCCCACAAGTCGGGCCTCATCAGCGTCTACCACCCCTGGGAGGGAACCGACAACACGCCGCGCTGGGACGCCGCGCTCGCGCGCATCGAGGTCGGCGAAATCCCGCCATATCCGCGTACCGATGTGAGCCTCGTCGACGCGGCGGAGCGTCCGACGAAAGCGGAGTACGACCGCTACCTCTGGCTCGTCGATCGTCTCCGTGCCAAGTCCTATGACGACCACGCGATACGACGCGAGCATCCATTTCTCATCAAGGATGTCCAATGCAGCGCGATCTTCGTCGCGGCGAATGACGCCCTCGCGCAGCTCGCAGAGCGCGCCGGCGCGCCGATGAGCGAACGCGCCGCGATCGCGGAGTGGTCGGAGCGTTCCGCGAACGCGGTGCGAGGCCGCTGGGATCACGACCTCGAGCTCGCGCTCGACCTGGACGAGCGGACCGGTGAGGCCATCCGCTGCGTGACGAGCGCGGGCCTCTGCCCAGTGCTCGTGCCGAGTCTCGACAAGGACGAGGCGCGCGCCTTCGCGGATCGCATGTTCGGGCCCGACTTCGCCGGTGCTGCGGGTCTCGCGTATCCCGTCGTCCTCAGCACCGGCGCGCGGTCGACGGAATTCCGACCGCGCGCGTACTGGCGCGGCCCCGCGTGGCCGGTCATCAACTGGCTCCTCTGGTGCGGCCTCCGCGCGCACGGCCTCGACGCCGAAGCCTCGCGTCTGCGCGACGCGAACCTCGCGCTGCTCGCGCGCCCAGCCGCGGAATTCGCCGAGTACTACGAGCCGTTCTCCGCCGAGCCGCTCGGGTCGGTGAACCAGTCGTGGACCGCCGCCGTCGCGCTCGACTGGCTCGCGCACCCGGATGAGGGCGCAGCGCGACGCGACGCGTGATACGCCGCGCCCACGAGCGGCGTCTCGCTCGGCAGTGAGCGCACGGTCGCGGCGTATTCCTTCGTTACGCTCAACAGATGGCCGGTCGCGCACTCGTCCGCGGTCTCCTCGTCGTCCTCATGGCGGCCTGCTCCGCCGGCGCCACGACCGCATCGCCCACGCCCTCGCAGAGCTCCGCGGCGTCGGCGTCGCCCTCGCTCGCCGCGTCGCTCGCGCCCTCATCCACTTCGTCGGCGATCGCCACCGCGACCGCGCGACCCACGCTCACCGCGTGCCAGCGCGACGCGCGCTGCCGCATCCAGACCAGCGTCGATTCGATCGACGCGGCGCGCATGGACGACCACCTCGCCGCGCTGACGGCCGTCGGCTCGCGCGATCCGCGCCATCCCGGTCACGCGAAGGCCGTCGCGTACATCAAGGAGCAGCTGAACGCGAACGCGTACTACGGCTGGAAGATCGAATCGCAGCGGACCGTGTATCAGGGCATCCCGCTCGAGAACATCTTCGCGACCATCGACCCGGCTCCCGGGAACGTCGCGCCGAACGGGTCCCCGCAGACACCGCCACCGCCCGTCGGCGCGACCGGATGGGTGATCGTGTCGGCGCACTACGACTCGACCGCGAACCGCACGCCCGGCTGGCGCCCGGCGAGCGATCCCGCGCCCGGCGCGGACGACAACGGGACCGGCACGGCGGCGCTCCTTGAGTTCCAGCGCGTGCTGTCGCTCTGGCGTGCCGCCGGGAATCTGCGGTCGCGCGTCGTACTCGCGTTCTTCGACGGCGAGGAGCTCTTCTTCAAGGGAAGTGGCGCGTACGTCGCGACCCTGCCCAAGCCCTATCCGTACAAGGCCGCGATCAACCTCGACATGGTCGGGTTCAACCCGATCGCCGACCGCCTCGACCTCCTCTGGTACACGAACGCGTCGGCGGGGCTGCGCGATCGCGTACTCAAGGCGAACGCGACGTATGGCATCGGCGTCTCGCCGCTGAACGCGCAGTTCGCGGCCGACGGCAACACGATCATGGACGCGGCGCCGTTCGGCATCGCCGGCATCCCGAGCGTCGCCATCTGTCAGCGGTACGGCGAGAACGACGCCACGTTCCCGGGGAACTACACCTTCCACACCGTCAACGACACGACGGACAAGATCACGAACAGGCGCCTCTGGCTCAAGGCCGCGAAGCTCACGCTCGCGGCGACGCTCGAGCTCGCGGACGAACCAGCGGGATGACGCACGTCTCGCGCCGCGCTCAGGTCGTCGCGTTCGCGGGCCTCGCCCTCGTCTTCGTCGCGGCGTTCCTCATCCTCAGGCCGGTCGAGGCACCGCTCTCGGACGAGGCGTACATCGCGATGGCGAAGGACACACCGCAGGGACAGCTCTACTTCAAGAATCACGACGTGCCCTGCACGGTCGCCCGTGTCTTCACGGTCCAGGTCAACTGCGACTACGTCGCCGCGGCGGGCGCGCCGACCCAGAAGTTCCGCGTGCACATCGATCCGCGCCGCAATGTC
>JBIOUD010000198.1:0-18086 GCA_044866725.1 Candidatus Limnocylindria bacterium
GCGATGTTCTCTGGCGGAACGAACACCGCACCGAGATCCGCACCGTGGTCGCCGCGTCCGTGAAAGTCGGATCCACCCGTCGGGACGAGGTCGTACTCGCGCGCGAGCCCGATGCAGCGCGCGGTCCATGCGGGTGTGTGTGCGCCGTAGTAGCACTCGATGCCCGCGAGACCCGCGTGCACGAGTTGCGGGAGCAGCTCTTCGAGTCGCAGAACGGTGCCAGGATGCGCGAGCGCAGGCACTCCGCCGTGCGCGCGCACGAGCTCGACCGCTTCGAGCGGCGCGAGGCCCACGCGCGAGACGTACGCGGGCGATCCCTTGCTGATGAGCGTGTCGAACGCCGCGTCGTACGTTGCGACATGACCCGCTTCGAACAGCGCCTGCGCGAGATGCGGGCGCCCCAGGGGCAGCGACCCCTGTTCAGCGAGCGAAGCGAGCGTCATGCCGCCCTGCGCGATCTCCCTTACGCGCTCCATCGACACCGGATACCCCATGCGATTCAGGTTCTCCACCATGAGCTCGATCCGTCGCCCGCGGTTCTCCCGCAGCCACTTCAAGCGCTCCTCGAACGGTGCGTCGTTCGGATCGACGAAATACGCGAGCACATGGACATCGCCAAACTCGGACTCGGTGTTCAGCTCGGTCGCGGGGATGACGCGAACGCCGAGCCGCTCGCCTTCCGCGACCGCCTCAGCGACGCCGGAGAGCGTGTCATGGTCGGCGAGAGCCTGGACCGTGACGCCACGCGCCGCGGCGCGCCGCACGAGCTCCGCGGGGCTGAGCGCCCCGTCGGAGCGGAGCGAGTGCGTGTGGAGATCGATCGCGTAACCGGCACTCACGCTGACGCGGCAGTCTCCTCGGACATCAGGCCTCCCACAGTCGATCGACACGCTCGATGGATCGCGCGCGCCCCGTGGCGTTATCGACGTCGATCAGCACGCTGTTGAACTGCACCGGACCGCCCGCGACCTCGAAACGATGCGGCATCCCATCGCGGAAGCGCTGAACGATGATCGACGCGTCGACACCGAGGATCGAGTCGCGCGGGCCGACCATCCCGGTATCCGACACGAACGCGGTGCCCCCAGGCAGGACCTTCGTGTCCGCGGTCGGGACGTGCGTGTGCGACCCGACGACTGCGCTGAAGCGGCCATCGAGATGCCAGGCCATCGCGTTCTTCTCGCTCGTCGCTTCGGCGTGCCAGTCGAGGATCCGCACGCGCGGCGCTCGATCGCCCAGCTCGGCGAGCAGCGTGTCCATCGCGCGGAAGGGATCGTCGGCCGGCGCCATGAAGGTGCGACCGATCGCGTTCGCGACGAGGACGTCTTTACTCACGAGCCAGCCGCGGCCGGGGTTGCCCGGCGCGAGGTTGATCGGACGAAGGCAGAAGTCGAGCGCGTCGATGTCTTTCAGGAACCCCCGCTGGTCCCACACGTGGTTGCCGTTCGTGACGACGTCGGCGCCGCGCTCGTGGAATTCGACCGCGATGTCGGCGGTGAGCCCCGCGCCACCCGCCGCGTTCTCGCCGTTCACGATCGCGAAGTCCACATTGAGCTCGGTCCGCAGAGATGGAAGGAGCGCCCCGCTCGCACCGCGACCGGGGCGCCCCACGACGTCACCGACGAAAAGGATCCGCAAGGTTTACTTGGCGTACTCCACGGCGCGCGTCTCACGAATGACCGTGACCTTGATCTGACCGGGGTACTGGAGCGTCTCCTGGATCTTCTGCGCGATGTCGCGTGAGAGACGCGCGGACGTGAGGTCGTCGACCTGCTCCGGCCTGACGATGACACGGACCTCGCGTCCTGCCTGGATCGCGAACGACTTCTCGACGCCCTCGAACGAGTTCGCGACGCCCTCGAGCTCCTGCAGTCGCTGGATGTAGTTGGACACGATCTCGCTCCGCGCACCCGGGCGGGCCGCGCTGATCGCGTCCGCAGCGGAGATGAGCGTGCCGGTCATCGTCACAGGCTCCACGTCGCCGTGGTGGCCGACGACGCCGTCGATCACGACCTGCGGGAATCCGTAGCGCTTGAGGAGCTCGCCGCCGATCACGGTGTGCGCGCCCTCGACCTCGTGGTCGATCGCCTTGCCGATGTCGTGGAGCAGACCTGCCCGCTTCATCGTCTGCGTGTCGTACCCCGCCTCGGACGCGAGCATGCCGGCGACGTGCGAGACCTCGATGGAGTGACGGAGGACGTTCTGCCCGTATGAGGTCCGGAAGTGCAACCGTCCGAGCAGCTTCACGAGGTCGGGGTGCAGACCACCGATGCCGACCTCGTAGACGGCGGCCTCGGCCGCTTCCTTCATGACCTGTTCGATCTCGGTCTTGGCGCGGGCGACCATCTCTTCGATGCGCGCGGGGTGGATCCGGCCGTCGACGAGGAGGCGCTCGAGCGCGCGCTTCGCGATCTCGCGGCGGATGGGGTCGAATCCTGACACGACGACGGCCTCGGGCGTGTCGTCGATGATCAGATCGACGCCGGTGAGTGTCTCGAGGGTCCGGATGTTGCGACCCTCGCGGCCGATGATGCGGCCCTTCATGTCGTCGGACGGCAGCGCCACGACCGTGACGGTGTGCTCGGCAGTGTGTTCGGCCGCGAAGCGCTGGATCGCCATGGTGATGATGTCGCGCGCCTTCCCGTCGGCGTTCTCGCGAGCCTCGATCTCCATCTCGCGGACGCGGCGGTTGGTGACGTCGCGCATCTCCTCCTCGACCTTCTCGAGGAGCAGGCTGCGAGCCTCCTCCATGGTCAGAGCGGCGACGCGCGCGAGCTCCTCGCGCTGCTGCTCCTGGAGCTGGCCGATCTTCTCCCGCTCTTCCTCGAGCTCCTTCTCCTTGACCCCGAGGCGGCGGTCGCGCTCCTCGACCTGGGCGACCTTCTGGTCGAGCTGTTCGTCCTTCTTGTCCAGCCGGCCCTCGTAGCGCTGGAGCTCGGCACGGCGTTCGCGGTTCTCGGTCTCGGCGGTCTTGGCGACTTTGAGGGCCTCGTCCTTGGCCTCGAGGATGATCTCCTTCTGCTTCGCGCGTGCCTCCGCGAGGAGGCGGTCGGCGTTCGCGCGGGCGGCAGCCTCGCTGCCGAGCGCGAGCGAGCGACGGAGCAAGAGGGCGATCCCGAAGCCGACGACGCCCGCGACGAGGGCCACCAGGCCCACGACGAGCAGGTCGGGCATCTCGTATTCCTTTCCGTGTACGCGAGCAAGGACGTCGCCGTTGACGGGGCAACGCCCCTGGTTCGCAAACCGACCGGCGGAACGGCGTGCTCCTCCGGTCGGAGGGATCACAAGTTCTTAGTGAGGCGAGGATAGCGCCGCTCGTGCGTCGTACGCAATGCGGACAAGCGCACGCGACGCGTACGCTCGTCGATACCCAATGATCTCGACCATCAGCGGCTATGTGCCGCGTGGCACCCGCCTGCTGTTCCTCAGCTCGTTCGTCTCCTCGGTACCCCTGGGCTACCTGCTGGTCGTCCTTCCCCTCTACCTGGCCCGCGCCGGGATCGAGCCCGCGGTCATCGGCGGCTTTTACACCGCATCGGGCGCGATGACCGCGCTCCTCGTGGCCTTCTCCGGCGTGCTCGCGGACCGCTGGGGCCGGCGCATCTTCCTCATCGCCGGCACGCTGCTGCCGATCGCGAGCTACGCCATCTTCGCGCTCACGACGGATGTGCCATGGCTCGTCGTCGCGAGCTTCCTCGGCGGCGTGGGCCTCGCCAACGGCGCGGCCGGCGCGCTCACGATCGCGAGCTTCGATGCGCTGCTCGCCGACAACACCACCGAGGCGACACGCACGAAGGTCTTTGCCGCGAGCGGGGCGCTGTGGAGCTTCGCGCTTGCGATCGGCTCGCTCGCCGCGGCGGTCCCCGAGCTGCTGCAGGGCGCCGGCGTCGAACCGCTCGCGTCGTACCGGCTCCCCTACCTCGGGATGATCGTCCTCACGGTCATCGCCGGTCTCGCGCTGCTTCCGGTGAAGGACGATCCCGAGGTGCACAAGGCGCGCGTCGCGTCGGGGTGGTGGCCGAAACGCTCGCGACAGCCGATGCTCGTGTACTCGGTCGCCGTCGGATTCCTTGGGTTCGGTCTTGGCGTCGCGATCCAGCTCCTGCCGCTGTGGTACAGCGTGCGCTTCGGCGTGAACGAGGCCGACCTCGGCCCCTGGTATGCGGCCGCGCAGGTCCTCTCGATCGCGACCGTCGTCACGATCCCGCTCCTCGAGCGATGGCTCGGCGGACCGAAGACCGTCCTCCTGGCGCTCTGCGGCAGCGCCCTCTGCCTCGTCCTCATCGTCGTCTCACCGGTGTTTGTGATGGCGGCGGTCCTGCACGTTCTGCGCGGCTTCCTCACGAACACATGCTGGCCGTTCCAGCAATCGATGCTCATGACCGCGACCGTGCCCGAGGAGCGCGCGACCGCGGTCGGCGTCGGCTTCGCGGTCTGGGGCGCGACGAATGCGCTCGGACCGCTTGCTGCGGGAGTGCTCATCGGCGCCGGCGTCTACGCGACGCCGCTCCTCGTCGGATCGCTCATGTACGTGCTCGGCGGACTCACCTTCGGCCTCGGTTTCCGCCGACTGCTCGCACGCCGTGCTATTGCGGCTGGTGGGATGATCGAAGCCGCGAAATGACGGTCGTGTACTGGTTCGAACCGCAGCGCCATGCGCTACCCGACGAGACCCGAAGCTCTTTCGTCTGGACGGTATGCGTGGCGACGGACAGGCCGGCGGAGGCAGGGCGCGGCGCCGCTTCCTGAGCGCGAGACGCGCCTCGACACCATCGCGCTCGAGGAGTGGCTGCCCACGAGTGGGTGGACGCGCGATGGCGAGGCGCTGACGAAGACATACCGGCGCAAAGGGTGGAAGGACGCGATCGCCTTCGTCCAACGCGTCGGCGCGGCTGCGGATGAGATCGACCACCATCCCGACATCCACCTCGAGCGCTACCGCAACGTGCGCATCACCACGACGACGTTCGCCACGGGGCACCTGAGCGACGCCGATGTCGCGCTCGCCAAGAGGATCGATGAGCTCGCGATCGAGCACGCGTGATGGAGCGCTCCTCCGAGCCGCTCAGCTCGGCGCTACACCCGCGCCCGCTCGGTGACGACGGCGGGCATCGCCGCGGTGCGCACATGCGCGTGTAGCGCGCCGTCAACGAACGCGCCGTACGCGGCGAGCGTCGTCGCGTGCTCGCTGCGATAGACGTCGCGGTGGTGCGAGAGCGTCACGATCACGCCGCCCACGCCATCTCGTGTCTCAGGCAACGGTGCGACGAGGGCGGTGCGCATGCCGCGCACCTCGACGCCGATGGACGCTCCGCCCGCGTCGGTGATGAGCGGCAGCCCGCGGTCCCGCGCGCGCGCGATGGCCTGACCGACGCGGCGCGAGCCCACGACCGTCAACGGCGTGCCCACGGCGGCGACGAGCTCGAGCCCGCCGCCGGGCACGGGCAAGAAGAGGAGCGCGCATTCGCCGGGGACGGTCTCCAAAGCTCCGCGCGCGACCAGGCGCAACACCTGCGGCCCGGCGGCCGATGCGAAGAGGATCGCCGCCTCGGCGATCGCGCCGGCCTGGCGTGCCTCGTTGTTGAGGCGCCCGCGCACAGCGCGCATGACGCCGAATCCCGCACCGATGCCGAGGAGCACGAGGACCCCAATGCCGTTCCCGCCGATCGTGGCGACCGGCTCGCCGACCTGATGGCCGGTGGTCGCCCAGAGGACCGCCGTGAGCGCCGTCACTACGACACCCGCGGCGAGCCCGCCTTCGAGCCCGAGGAACGCTCCGGCGAACATGACCGCGATCACCCCGAGGGCGGCGGCCGAAGCGCCCATCACGGTCTCGGCGATGAGGAACGCGCCCGTGTACGCGACGGCGATGATCCCGAGCGCGGTGATGATGCGCTTCTGCCGGTTCCACACGCGTCCGGCACGGCGGACGACGCCGCGCGCCGCGAGCACCACGCCCGGTTCGCCCACGGTCGCCGGGCGCGAGCCGCCCGACGCCTTGCGCACGACCGCGATGAGCGAGTCCAGTGACTCGTCCTTCGTCACCACCGCGGCCGCGCCGAGCGCGAGTGCACGCTCGCGGATCGTCTCGTCGAGCGTGAACATCACGATGCCTGTCTGCGGGACCTCGGCGCGCAGCGACGGGAGCACGTCCATGCCGCTTCGCTTCGGCATGTCGTTGTCGAGCACCATGACGTCCGGCTGCAGCGTCCTGGCGAGCCTCAGCGCCTCGGCTCCGTCCGCCGCGATGCCGACCACGGTGAGCCCATCGACGGACGAGATCGCCTCGCGGAGTCCGTCTCGGACCCCGGCGTGGTCGTCGGCGATGACGACACGACGATCCCCTGCCGCGACGCCACGCGCGCCGCGCGACGCGCGAGCGCGCGCCTGCTTCAGGAGCGCGGCGTCGATGTCGCCTTGCAGTGCATATCCGAGCTCCACCAGGATCTGGCCGAGCGGCACCTTGGGCCCTTGACGGAGGCGCTGCTCCGCAAGCGCGCGATCGAGCTGCTGAGGCGTCGCGATGCCGGCGTCGATGAGGTACAGGCCAAGAGCCGGCTGCGCGCCGGCGGTACCTCTGACGAGACGCAGGAATCGCTCGAGCTCGACCGCGCCGAACGGCTTTGCGAGGAACGCCGTCGCGCCGACAGCACTGGCGAACGCGCGACTCTCGGCGTCGTCGCTCGCGGTGAAGAGGACGATCGGCACGTTCTTCGTGGCGGGAAGCATCCGCAGCTCGCGACAGACCGCGAACCCGTCGCGGAACTCGCCCGGGAAGCTCACATCGAGCAGAACGATGTCCGGCCGCGACCGCTGCACGAGGTCGACACCAGCGTCGGGATCGCCTGCCTCGAGCACATCCCAACCCTGAGCGCGAAGCGTGATGCGCACGGTCGCGCGGAGCCCGACGTCGTCGTCGATGACCACGACGCGCGGCACCAACGCGGTGTCGGACCCGCCGATGCGCGGGTGCGCGACGCCACCACTCACAGGGTCAAGTAATGCTGATTTGCAGGCTTTTCGCAATAGGCCGTTCGTATAGCGCTACCGCTTGGCTCCGGACACGTCGCCCTTCGATCAGTCCTCGTCCTCGACGCTGGCCCGGATGACCTCTTCGATCGTGCCGTAGTCGAAGCCGCGTGCGGCGAGGAACGTGTGGATCTTGCGCTTGCGCTCGGGCGCGGAGAGCGTCGTCCAGCGAGCGAGCGGGCGAGAAAGCGCGCGCTTCGCCTGCTCGACGTCCGCGTCCGGCGCGCGCTCGCCGAGCACGACCTCGATCACATCTCGCGAGACGCCCTTCTGCACGAGCTCGGTCCGCAGCGCTCGATCGCCGCGTGGCTTGAAGCGCGCGCGCTGTTCGACCCAATAGCGCGCGAAGGCCTCGTCGTCGACGTAGCGCTGCGCGCGCAGACGGTCGAGCGCGCGGGCGACCTCCATGTCGTCGAAGCGCTTGGAGCGCAGGTGGCGCGCGATCTCGCCGACCGACTTGGGACGCGACGCGAGGTAGCGGACCGCGACCTCGTATGGGTCGCCGGCGGGCTTGGTCTTCCTGCTAGGCGTCGTCGGCATCGGCCGCGGCCACCGGCAACGCGCCCGACTTCTCTCGGACCTTCGCCTCGATCTCCGCGGCCACGTCGGGGTTGTCGCGAAGGTACTGCTTCGAGTTCTCGCGACCCTGACCCAGGCGTGACTTGCCGTAGTTGATCCAGGCGCCGGACTTGTCGATCACACCGGTGATGAGGCCCATATCGAGCAGGCCGCCCTCGCGCGAGATGCCTTCGGTGGCGAGGATCTCGATCTCGGCGATCTTGAACGGCGGCGCGACCTTGTTCTTCACCACGCGCACCTTCACGCGCCGGCCGATGATGTCCGTCCCGTTCTTGATCGGCTCGATCGGCCGGACGTCCACGCGGATCGACGCGTAGAACTTCAGCGCGCGTCCGCCGGAGGTCGTCTCCGGGTTCCCGAACATGACGCCGATCTTCTCGCGCAGCTGGTTGATGAAGATGACCGTCGTCTTCGTCTTCGAGATGCTGCCCGTGAGCTTGCGCAGCGCCTGGCTCATGAGCCGCGCCTGCAGCCCGACGTGCGCGTCGCCCATCTCGCCCTCGATCTCGGCGCGCGGCACGAGCGCAGCGACCGAGTCGACGACGACGATGTCCACCGCCCCGGAGCGCACGAGCGTGTCGGTGATCTCGAGCGCCTGCTCGGCGTTGTCGGGCTGCGAGATGAGCAGCTCGTCGATGTTGACCCCGGCGATGCGCGCCCACTGCGAGTCGAGCGCGTGCTCGGCGTCGATGAACGCCGCCGTGCCGCCGTTCTTCTGGACCGCGGCGACCGCGTGCAGCGCGAGCGTCGTCTTCCCCGAGGCCTCGGGCCCGAAGATCTCTACGACGCGGCCGCGCGGGTACCCACCCACCCCGAGCGCGAGGTCGATCGCGATCGAGCCGCTCGGGATCGAATCGACCTTCTCGCCGCCGGTGGCGCCGAGCTTCATGATCGAGCCCTTCCCGAACTGCTTCTCGATCTGCAGGATGGCCTGGTCGATCGCTCTCGTCTTTTCCGTCACTGCCATTTCGTCCTCACAAACCCCGCATCCGAACACCAAACGGCGCCGGCTTGCTCACACCGGCGCCGTATTCATGTGCCGCTTAGAAAGGTCGCTGTTACCAGTCGGCCTTCTCTTTGCGCTTTGGCTTGATGACCTCGAAGGTCATCGGCTGGATCGGCGCCGAAACGCCCTTGCGCTTCAGCTCGCGCTCCAGCTCTTCTTTCGACTTCTTCTTCTTGTTCTTGTCGCGGGCCTCACCCCGTCCGCTCGGCATGTATCCCTCCCGTCCGGTGGAAGCATCCGGACACGAGCGAGCATAACGCCGCGCGCGCCTATCCTGTCGGCCGTGGCGACCCCACGTGCCAGCGCACGCGTCGCGACGCGCACCGGCGACGGCGGCGACACGTCGCTGTTCGGCAAGGGCCGCGTGCGCAAGACCGACGCGCGCATCGTGGCGCTCGGCGATCTCGACGAGGCGCAGTCCGCCATCGGCGTCGCGCGCTCGCTCGCGCCCAGGTCGAGCCTCGGGCGCGAGCTCCTCGAGCTCCAGCGCGCCCTGTACGTCGCGATGTCCGAGGTCGCGACACCGCGGGAGGACCTCGCTCGGCTGCCACAGCGGATCGACGCCGCAGCCATCGAGCGCCTCGACCGAGTGCTCGACTCGGTCCGGGGGAGCGTCCGGATCGAGGGCCACTTCATCATCCCCGGGGAGAACCGGATCGCCGCGGCCGTCGATCAGGCACGCACCGTCATGCGGCGCGCGGAGCGCAGCGTCGTCGCCTGCGTCGAGGCGGGTCACCTCGCCGCGGAACCCGTGCTCCCCTGGCTGAATCGGGCCTCCGACGTCCTTTTCGTGCTCGCTCGGGCCGCCGAACCGAAGGCGCGCGCCTCCCGGCCGGCCCGCGTGCCCAAGACCGCGAGGGGAGCCGCGAAGACCCGACGCACGACGCGTTGACCGACGCGAGTCCCTGGGATCACGGCATGTCGGCGGCCCTCACCGCACGCATGGAGCGCGTCGCGAACGAAGTCGCGCTCGACTGGGGGCTGCGGCTCGGGCCGCGGATCCTCGAGGGCCGCTACTCGTACGTGGCGCCCGCAGGAGACGACGCGATCCTGAAGGTCGTTCCGCCCGAGGACGATGACGCCGATCACATCGCCGACGCGCTGCGGCTGTGGGACGGGCACGGCGCCGTACGTCTGCGACGTCACGACGTCGCGCGCCGCGCGCTTCTGCTGGAGCGCGTCCGCCCGGGAATCGAGGCGACCGCGCTGCCCGAAGAGGACGCCCGGCGGGTCGCGATCGACATCGGACGCAAGATCTGGTGCCCGCCGACGGCGGGCCACCCGTTCCGCACGGTCCAGCAATGGGTCGAGCGGTGGATGCCGCCGGACGACCGCCATCCCCTCGTCCCGATCGCGCGCCGCACATACGAGCGCATCGAGCCACGCGCCCGCGTCGTCGTGCACGCGGACTTCCATCATCACAACATGCTGAAGCGGGACGACGAATGGGTCGTCATCGACCCGAAGCCGTTCGTCGGCGAGCCGGAGTTCGACGTCATCTCGTTCCTCGCGAACCCGCTCGGCCTGCGACCATCACGCGCGCTCATCGAGCGACGCATCGCGGCGTTCACCGACGCCGGACTCGACGGCGACCGGATCAGGCAGTGGGCGATCGTCCGTGGCATCCTCGACGGATTGCCGGACCCGGGCGAGGTCGAGACGACGCGCATGCAGATCGCGCGGATGTTGCTCTAGGAGGATGTGATGCCGGTGAAGATCGAGACGACGAAGCCGGGCACTGGCGACGGCGCGAAGGACGGCGACACGCTCGTCGTCCACTACACGGGCACGCTCACCGACGGGAAGAAGTTCGACTCGAGCAAGGACCGGAACGAGCCGTTCGAGGTGACGCTCGGTCAGCGTCGCGTCATCGCCGGATGGGAGCAGGGTCTTCAGGGGATGAAGGCGGGCGAGTCGCGGAAGCTCACGATCCCGCCCGATCTCGGCTACGGCGCGCGCGGTGCCGGTGGCGTGATCCCGCCGAACGCGACGCTCGTCTTCGAGGTGGATCTCCTCGAGATAAAGCGGCGTTAGCTAGCGGCTCACCTTCTCGGTCTGCTGCGCGCTCGCGACCTCAGCGTGGAAGGGACCGCGCGCGGTGCGCGCCTCGAGCATGAGATCCGCGACCTCGCGCTGCGTCTTCCGCTGCGCGTCGTCGATGTCCGCGAGCAGCACCAGTCCGTCGGCGAAGCCCCAGAGGATGAGCGCCCACACAACACCCAGCGCGATGACGAGAACGCCGATGACGACCGACCACACGGGCTGGAAGACTGGTTCGGCACCGACGAGCTGTGGGTTGAAGAGCAGGTACGTGCCCACGGCTCCGCCGACCACCGTGAGGACCGCGGCGACGCGCATCGCGCCGGCCGCGAACTTCACCGGCATGTGCGTGCGGTTGCGCGGCTTCTTGCCTAGCGAAGCCAGGGCGGCGCCTCCCAGCGATCAGGCAGCACGGTGACCTTAACGGGCATCTCGGCCGCTTGTTCCGACACGGTCTGGATCTGGTTGATGAGCATCGGGCCGTACGGGCAGAACGGCGTGGTGAGCACCATGCGGATGTCCGCCTCGTCCTCGGTGAAGACGACCTCGCGGATCAGATCGAGATCGATCACCGACAGTCCGATCTCGGGGTCGAGCACCGCTTGCAGAGCGTTGAGGATCTTCTCCTGCTTCTCCGCCTCGGCGACGATGGGCGTCGCCGCTTCCTTTTTCTCGGTCTTCTGTTCCTCTGTCATGTCAGGTCCTCCTAGCGCCGCGAGAGCCATGAAACAAGCGTGATCGCGACTGTGAGCACGAGGCTCAGCACGATGGATGTCGCTAGCGGAGCGTAGACCGCCCAGCCGTCGCCGCGGACCGTGATGTCGCCCGGCAGCCGCCCGACGAGCGGGATCTTGTCGGTCTGCGTCAGAACGAAGCCGAGCGCGAGCAAGAGCCCCCCGACCACCATGAGCACGCGTCCGATGTCATCCAACGCATCAATTGTCCCACGCGCTCATCCAAGCGTGAGCAGGATGATGCGATCGTCACCGGCGGCGGGACGCCCGCGCGCATCGCGGTTACTCGTGAGGACGAGAAGGTCTCCGCTCGGCAGCTCGAACACATCGCGCAGCCTTCCGAACTGGTTGTCCAGGAGTCGCTCCTCGAACGCGATGCCTTTCCCGGCTGGCCCGAATACGACGCGATGCACGTGCGCCCCGCGCAGCGTCGCGAACAGGAACGAGCCATAGAGCGGGCTCGGCTTCGTCATGAAGGCCGCGCCCGACGGCGCCCACGTGTCGGTGCGGCCGCTCCAGAGGATCGGGTCCACGAAGCGGGCGTCCTGCGGCTGGCCGGTGACGATGGGCCAGCCGTAGTTCTTCCCCTTCTCGATGAAGTTGACCTCGTCCTGACAGCACGCGGGGAACAGGCCGCTCGGACCGTGCTCGGTCTCGTACAGCGCGCCCGTGTCGGGATGCCAGGCGATGCCCTGCACGTTCCGATGACCGTATGACCAGATCGGTGAGTTCGGGAACGGGTTGTCGTTCGGGATCGAACCGTCGGGATTCAGCCGGAGCACCTTGCCACTCGCGTTGCCGAGGTCCTGCGCCCGGTCCTGCACCTCACCGTCGCCCGTCGTCACGTACAGCTTTCCGTCAGGGCCGAACTTCACACGACCACCGTCATGCTGCTCGCTGCCGGCGATCCCGTCGAGCAGCACCGTCTCCTCGACACCGACACCGTTGTCGTCGCGCATGCGCACGAGGCGATTGAGCGTCGACGTCCCTGCGCCGCGGTACGAGTAATAGAGGTACACGAACCCGTTCCGCGAGAACTGCGGATCGAGCGCGATGCCGAGGAGGCCGCGCTCGGTGTTCGTCGAGACGCGCGCCGCCACGACCGCCCACGGCTCGGGTTGCAGCGTCGCGGTCGTGCCGTCGAATCGGACGATACGCACGCGGCCGGGCCGCTCGGTGACGAAGAGCCGGCCGTCAGGCGCGATGTCGACCGCCCACGGGATCTCGAGCCCGGTCACGATGACCCTCGCCGCCTGCACGACCGCGGGCCCGGTGCGCGGCCTCGGCGTCGGTGAGGGCGACGGTGTCGGTGGCGCCGGCGACGGCGAGAGCGACGGACTGAGTGACGCCGTCGCGAGCGTCTGGGTCGTCGCTGACGGCGTGCCGGCGCCCGGGTTCACGCACGAGGCGAGCACTGCGACCGCGGCCAACAGCGTGACCGGGCGCATCAGCGCCGGTGTCGCCAGGTGTCGAACTCCGCGGTCGAGAGCGGCTTCGAGACGCTGTAGCCCTGCGCTGAGTCACAGCCGAGCGCGACGACGCGGCGCCACGTGAGCTCGTCCTCGATGCCGACGGCGGTCACCGTGCGGCCGAGCTGCTTCGCGGCGCGCACGATCTCCGTGGCCTGCTCGAGCGCCTGGGTGTCGGTCGGCAGCCGCTGGACGAGCGTTCGTCCGAGCTTCACCACATCAGCCGGGACATCGCCGAGCTCCATCGGTGCGAGGACCTCATCGATCGCCACGAGGATGCCCCTCTTGCGCATGAGCGAGAGGCTCTCGAGCTGATCCGGAGAGGTGAGGGTCGCTGCGGGCAGCTCGGCGACGACGAGCTCGGGGTTGCCGATCGCGCGTAGCGTGATATCGAGGAACCGCTTGAAGAGCGGGTCCCGAAGGTTCTCCGGGGAGAGGTTCACGCCGACGGCCACGGGCTCGCGGTCCTTCTTCCAGACCGCGGCTTGCAGGATCGCCTCGCGCAGCACCCAGAGCGTGAGCTCTCGCGCGAGGCCCGAGCGCTCGATCGCGGGCACGAACTGGGACGGCGGCAGGATCCCGCGCGTCGGGTGGCGCCAGCGCACCAGCGCCTCCACGGCCACGAGGCGGCCGTCGGTCACGGCGACGATCGGCTGGTAGTGCAAGGCGAGCTGGTTCTCGACGATGGCCTGCTGCAGTTCGAAGCGCGCGTCGACGGTCAAGCTTCGGTCCCTTGGGCATCCTCCCAGAGCGTCGCCGCTGACGACGGCGGCGTGCGTCCGAGGAGCTGGTATGCCCGCTCGGTCGCGACGCGGCCGCGCGGCGTGCGCTTCAGGTAGCCCTCCTTCATGAGGTACGGCTCGAGCACGTTCTCGATGGTCTCCGTGTCCTCGCTGATCGCGGCCGCGAGCGTCTCGAGCCCAACTGGCCCGCCCGTGAATTTCTCGATGATCACGGTGAGAAGCGCACGGTCATCTCCGTCCAATCCACGCTCGTCGACGTCGAGCGCCGCGAGCGCGTCTTTCGCGACCGCGAGCGTGACGCGGCCGTCGTAGCGCACCTGTGCGAAGTCGCGCACGCGCTTCAGCCAGCGGTTCGCGATGCGCGGCGTCCCACGCGAGCGGCGCGCGATCTCCGTCGCGGCCGGCGCCTCGATCTCGATGCCCAGGATGCGCGCCGATCGGCGCACGACCTGTTCCAGCGCGCCGGCGTCGAAGAGGTCGAGGCGGTAGGTCGCGCCGAAGCGATCGCGCAGCGGCGACGACAAGCGTCCGATGCGCGTCGTCGCGCCGATGAGCGTGAAGCGGGGCAACGGGAGCCGGAGCGTGCGCGCGCCGGGGCCCTTGCCGATGACGATGTCGAGGTGGAACTCCTCCATCGCCGGGTAGAGCACCTCCTCGACGATCCGCGGGAGGCGATGCACCTCGTCGATGAACAGGACCTCACCGGGCTGAAGGTTCGTGAGGATCGCGGCGAGGTCGCCCTGCCGCTCGATCGCGGGGCCGCTCGTGATGCGGATCGCCACACCAAGCTCGCGCGCGATGACGTTCGCGAGGCTCGTCTTCCCCACGCCCGGCGGGCCGTACAGCGCGACGTGCTCGAGCGGTTCCTTCCGGGCCTTGGCGGCGTCGATAAGGATGCGGAGGTTCGCCTTCACCTTCTCCTGGTTGATGTACTCGTCGTCGGAGAGGCGCTGCGGTCGCAGGCTCTGCTCGAGCGACAGCTCGGGCTCGTCCCGCACCGCTGGCGCGACGTCGCGCGCGGTCTTCTTCTGGCTCACCGGCGCCGATCTCCGACCAGCTCGCGCATCTTCGCCACGATCTCCGCGCGCGGGACCAAGGTGGCCGCGTCCTCGGTGCGCCGCTTCACCTCGACCGCGTTCTCCTTCATCGTGCGTGAGGACACCGTGAGCCGGTATGGGATGCCGATGAGGTCCGCGTCGGCAAACTTCACGCCCGCCGATTCCTCGCGGTCGTCGTACAGCACCTCGAGGCCCATGAACTCGAGCTCCTTGCGGAGCAGGTCGGCCTCCTTCATCACGCTGCCGTCCTTGCTGAACAGCGGCACGAGGTGGATCTGGAACGGCGCCACGGCCATCGGCCAGCGGATCCCCTTGTCGTCGCGGTTCGTCTCGATGATCGTCTGCACCGCGCGGCCGATGCCGATGCCGTAGCTGCCGAACATGAGCGGCTTGCGCGTCCCATCCTCGTCGAGGTAGGTCGCGTTCATCTTGTCGGCGTAGTACGGCCCGAATTTGAAGATGTTCCCCACCTCGACGCCGCGTTTGATCGTCACGGCGGCGCCGCACTTCGGGCAGGCGTCACCCTCGCGGACGTCATGCACATCGACTGTCTCGCCCGTGAAGTCACGGCCCGGCAGGACGTCACGAAGGTGCGCGTCCTTCTTGTTCGCGCCTGCGACGTAGGGCCTCGGCTGCACCGACGAGTCGACGAGGAGCCTCGCCCTCAGTCCGTTCGGCCCGATGAAGCCCGGCACGGCACCAGCCGTGGCGAAGTCCGCGTCGCCCGCGAATTTCACATCGCTCGTCCGGAGCAGCTTCCGCAGCTTCGGCTCGTTCAGCTCGCGGTCGCCCGGCATCGCGATCGCGACGACGTTCCCGGCCGCGTCCTTCATGAGCAGCGTCTTGAGGAACTCGTCGGCGCGCAGCTTCAGCGACGACGTGAGGGCCTCGATCGTCGTCACGCCGGGTGTCGAGATCGCCTGGAACGCCGGCACGCCGTCCTTGGCCTTCGATGGTTCGATCCGCCGGGTCGCCTTCTCCATGTTCGCGCTGTAGTCGCACTGCGAGCAGAAGATGATCCGGTCCTCGCCGACGTCGGTGAGGACCTGGAACTCGTGCGCCACGTCGCCGCCCATGTTCCCGGTGTCCGACTCGACGCTTACCGCCTCGAGGCCCATCCGCTCGAACGTCTTCGCGTACGCGCCGTGCTGCGCCCAGTACTGCTTGTCGAGACCTTCCCAGTCACGGTCGATCGAGTAGGCGTCCTTCATCACGAACTCGCGCACGCGGAGAAGGCCCGCGCGCGGGCGCTGCTCGTCGCGGCCTTTCTCCTGGAAGTGGTAGACCATCGCCGGCAGCTGACGGTACGAGAGGATCTCGTCGCGGGCGTGCTTCATCACCAGCTCCTCGTGCGTGTAGCCGATCATGTACTCGTGCCCGTTGTGGTCCTTCGTGCGGAACGTCACGGGCTCGAGCGTCTCCCAGCGGCCCGTCTCCTTCCAGTACTCGGCCGGCGTGATCACCGGGATGCGGATCTCCTGCGCACCGATGCGGTCCTGTTCCTCGCGGATGATCTGCTCGACCTTCCGCGCGACGCGGAAGCCGAGCGGGAGCCAGGTGTAGAGGCCCGCCGCGAGAGGACGCGCGACGGCGGCGCGCAGCATGAGCTGCGTCCCCGGCGTCGTCGCGTCGGACGGCGCCTCGCGGAGCGTGCGGCCAAAGAGGTTCGATTGATTCATTTCAGGTACTCCGAGGGCGAATTTCGGTCGCGCTGTGGCGTGCCGACGTCCAACGGACGCCGGCTAGCGCGGGATCCGGTACGTGGTCCCTCGGGTAGAGCGCATCGGTGCCAGTCTAGAACGCGATGAGCGCCGCCGCCTGGTTCGCGAGTCGCCTCCATCCGTTCGCGCAAGACGTGGGATCCGTGATCCCACCGGACTACGCCGCGTACGCGCGCGTCTTTCATCCGGCGTACGGCGGCGGCAACGCGCCCGCGCGCTGGCGAGACATCGCCAAGGTGAACGGACGACGGGTCCATTCGGAGATGCAGTTCGGCAACATCGCTGACGCGTGGTGGCCGCCGAGTCCGCGTCCCGAGCTGTGGGTGGCACCACCTTACCCGGGCACTCTCCCTCTCACGCTTGCGCACGCCCTCGTCGAGATCCTGAGCTCGCACACCGCCACCCCGGAACGCTGCTGGTTCGCGATGTGGGAAGGATGGGGTGACATCGCAGCGCCTCCGGGCGCGCAGTGGCTGCGCACGCCGCAGCGAGGGTGGTTCATCGTCGAAGGCGTGCTCGAGCGCGCGCTGCGACCGATCGAGCCCGCGTTCGGCGAGCGCTACCAGTCACCGTCGATGTGGTGGCCGGACGACCATGCGTGGTTCGTGTCGACCGAGGTCGACTTCGCGTGGACCTACGTCGGCGCGTCGCGCGAAGCGATCTCCGCCGTGCTCTCGCATCCCGCCCTCGAAGCGCAGACGGCGACGATCCACGACCGATTCGCGTGGGATGCTGACGTCCTCAACCCGTCTCCGGGTCCGCCGTTCCCGCAGATGCAGGGACGAGGCGAGAGCGTACGGAGAGCGCCCCGCTCGAGGGGAAGCCGCTGACGCGAGATCAGGCGATCGCGCCCTCGAGCTCGGTCCACACGCGCGTCTGCACGCGCGCCGCCTGCCCGGTCGCCGACACGCGCGACGCGAAGACGTTCGGCTGATCGCGGAACTTCATCGAGAGCTCGCGGAGCATGTCGAGCGCTGCGACGCGCTCCTCCTGCACGTCCCAGCGGATGATCTCGGTCCGCGCGCGCGCCATGCGTTGCGGGAAACGATCGAGCCAGACGTAGCGCTCGTCCTGAGGCAGCCGCTGCGAGCGCAGGTCGATGCCGAGCGTGAACGTGACGTGGTCGAGATCCGCGTCGCGGAAGTCGTTGCCACCGAACTCGTTGATCTTGCGCGGCGGACTCACGAGGCTCGCGCTCGCGCCGCTCGGCTTTCCGTAGAAGACCACATCCCCGAGCGCGCCGGCGAAGCGGCAGTCCACGAACTCCGCGGTCTCCGTTCGCCAGCCGTCGATCGCGGCGTCGTCGAAGGTGCACCGCTCGAAGCGCGCCTGACCGGGACGTGCGCGGCGCAGGTCGGCGCCGTCGAACTTGCAGTCGCGGAAGACGCTCCGCGGCGCGGTCGTGAAGAGCTGCTGGAACCGGCGGTCGAACCGGATCATCCGGAAGTCGCAGCTCACGAAGAGACAGCCCGCCAGCGCAAACTTGTCGAAGCGCGCCTTGCGGAAGTCGACGCTGCGGAGCGTCGCGCGATGGATCGCGACGACGCGGTCGGGCGCGCTCTCAGGGATGACCTCGGCGCCGGGATCCCGCGCACTATCCCGGTCGCCTGCGTCCTCCCTACCCGATCGCGGTTCACTCATTCAACCGAGTTCCGCGCGCATCTTCCCTGATGGCTCGAGGCCACGGGCCCGAGCATGACTGGAACG
>JBIOUD010000199.1:0-3264 GCA_044866725.1 Candidatus Limnocylindria bacterium
GTCGACGGCGCGCGGTGTCATGGGATGCGGTTGAACCAGAACAGCGAGAGACCCGCGGCGACCATCGAAAGCACCGCCGCGAGCGCCGTGAGGATCGCGGTGATCTCGGTCTTCTGCTCGCGGAACACGAGCGTCGTCGAGAGGTTCTCGTACACCGCGCGCAGATCCTTTTCGTTCGAAGCGTTGTAGTACTGCGCTCCCGTGAGCTCGGCGATCTGCTTCAGCGTCGCCTCGTCGAGCCGCGTGCGCACCGAGCGACCTTGGATGCGCACGACCGTACCGTCGGCGCTGCCGACGCCGACCGTATACACGCGGATGCCTCGGTTGGCCGCGTCCTCGATGACCTGCTGCGGCGCCGGGAACTGGTTGTTCTGTCCATCCGACAGCAGCACGATCGTCGCGGTGCGGTCGGCGCCCATCGGCACGGGCGGCGGGGTCGGGCCGGTCGGCTCGCCGGACAGGCGCTTCATCGCGATGACGCTCGGCGCGACCTCCTCGGAGTCCTCGAAGATCGCGTCGAGGGACGCGAGCATCCCGCGGCCGATCGCCGTCGCGCGCTGCGGGCGCAGACGGTTGATCGCCGCGATGACGAGCTCGTGGTCCTTCGTCGGCGTTTGGACGATCTGCGCGTCGCCGCTGAACGCGACGACGCCGAGCTTCACGTCGACGCCCTGCCGCGCGACGAACGCCTTCGCCGCTTCCTTCGCGGCCTCCATGCGGTTCGGCCGCAGGTCCTCGGCGAGCATGCTGCCGGAGACATCGAGCGCGAGGATGACCGTGCCCTCCTGCACCGGGACGATGACCGTCGTCTCGGGCCGCGCGACGCCGATCGTCATGAAGAGGAGCGCGAGCAGGAACAGCGCGGGCGGGATGTGGCGCTTGCGGCCCGGTCCGTTGCCGAGCGCCTCGCGCACGAGCGACAGGCTCGCGTAGCGCAGCGCGTACTTCTGCCGGCGTCGCTGTGCCCAGATGTACGCCGCGAGGAGCGCCGGCACGGCGAGAACGAGGAAGAGGTTGCCCGGCCACAGGAAGTTCATGACGGAAGACCGATCACGATCAGGCCACCCTCCCCGGCTGCGCGCGTACCTGCGAGCGCCGCAGCCGGCGCATCGCCGCGAAGCGAACGATAGAACGAACGAGATCTTCCTCGGTCGAGAGCTCGAGCGCGTCCACGCCGACACGCCGGAACGCGATGCCGAGCACCTCGTCGCGGCGCTGCACGACCTCAGCGAAGCGCTTTCGGAAACGTTTGTCCGCGGTATCGACGTAAAGGTGCTCGCCGGTCTCGGCGTCGTTCATCACGACCCAGCCGATCTCCGGGAGCTCGCGCTCGCGTGGGTCGGTGAGGCGGATCGCCATCACCTCGTGGCGGCGCGAAAGATCGGAGAGCCCGCGCTCCCACCCCGGCGTCGTGAAGAAGTCCGAGATGATGAAGACAAGGGACCGCCGGCGGATCTGGCGGTTCGCCGTGTCCAGCAGCTCCGCGAGGGACGTCGCCGGTGCTGCCTTCAGACGCGGACGCTTCTCGAGGTGGTCGATGAGGCGGAGCACCTGCATGCGCCCGCCGCGCGCAGGGATGACGCGCTCCACGCCGTTCCCGTAGACGATCGCGCCGACGCGATTCCCGTGACGGGTGAGGAGTCTGGACAAGACGGCGACGAAGTCGATGAGCAGGTCGCGCTTCAGCGCGGTCGCCGTCCCGAAGTCCACCGAGGGCGAGACGTCGAGGAGGAAGTGCGCGGTGACCTCGCGGTCCTCGTGATACTCGCGGACGTAGGGCGTGTCCATGCGCGCCGTGACGTTCCAGTCGATGTGCCGCACGTCGTCACCGGGCACGTACTCGCGAATGTCCGCGAGGTCCATGCCGTAGCCGCGGAAGAGCGTGCGGTAATCGCCCTGAAGGAATCCGTCGAGACGGCGGATGACGGTCCACTCGAGGCGGCGTAGACGATCGCTAGGCGCGCGCACCGGCATGTCCTTGCATCGGAGCGACCGGCACGGGGATGCGCTCGAGCACCTTCGAGATGAGCGCGTCGGCGGTGACCTCGTCCGACAGCGCCTCGTACGAGAGGACGATGCGGTGACGGAGCACGTCGTGAGCGACGTCCTTGAGATCCTGCGCGAGCACGTAGTCGCGGCCACGCATGTACGCGAGCGCGCGTGACGTGAGGATGAGGTTGATCGAGGCGCGCGGGCTCGCGCCGTAGGTGATGTACTTCCCGATCTCCGGGAGGCCGTACTCCTTCGGGATGCGCGTCGCCGAGACGACGCGGACGACGTACTCCATGAGCACCGGGTCCGCGAAGACGCGGTCGACGTCGCGCTGCAGCCCGATGAGCTGCTCGGGTGTGAGGACCGCCTGCACCGACGCGAGCGCGCTGGTCATGCGCTCGACGATGACGAACTCGTCCATCTCGGTCGGGTACGTGATGAGCACCTTCATCATGAAGCGGTCCACCTGCGCCTCGGGCAGCGCGTAGGTGCCCTCCGTCTCGATCGGGTTCTGCGTGGCCATGACGAGGAACGGCTCCGGCACGCGGTGCGTCTCGCGGCCGATGGTGACCTGACGCTCCTGCATGACCTCGAGGAGCGCGCTCTGCACCTTCGCCGGCGCGCGGTTGATCTCGTCCGCGAGGAGCAGGTTCGTGAACACCGGACCGAGCGACGTCTGGAAGTCGCCGCTCTTCTGGTTGTAGATGCGCGTCCCCACGAGGTCGGCGGGCACGAGGTCCGGGGTGAACTGGATCCGCTTGAAGTCGCCGGAGATCGCCTGCGCGACCGTCTTCACGGCGAGGGTCTTCGCGAGGCCCGGCACACCTTCGACCAGGACGTGCCCGCGCGCGAGGAGGGCGACGATGAGGCGCTCGAGCAGGTGGTCCTGCCCGACGATGACCTTCTTGATCTCGAAGAGCAGCCGCTCCATCTGACTTCCTGGTCGTGCCGAAACCGTCATCGCTTCCCCCCTTCGATTAGTCCGGTGGTAGCCCGAGCGCGCCTGCGGCCTGATCGATCGTGACCGCGAAGCCCACGCCGCTGAAGACCTTCTGACCCGCGGGATTCACAAGACCGGTGACGATGCCGACGACCTCGCCGTTCGAATCCACGAGCGGTCCGCCGGAGTTCCCCGGGTTCACCGCGGCGTCGAACTGGATGAGGCCGGTCAGCGGCTTCTCGAGACCCGGCGCGGTGATGGTGCGATCGAGTCCAGAGACCACTCCCGCCGTGAGCGAGCCGGTGAGCCCGAATGGGTGACCGATGACGAAC
>JBIOUD010000200.1:0-20057 GCA_044866725.1 Candidatus Limnocylindria bacterium
GTCGTAGCCGCGGTACTCCAGGCGCCGCAGGCCGCCCATGAGGAGCGGGAGCGCCGTGCGCGGACCGACGTAACCAACGATGCCGCACATCAGGCGAGCGCCCTCTTCGCGAGCATCAGACGAGCACCTTCTTCGCGATCTCCTCGAGGCGCGCCGCGGTGCTCGACGCCAGCTTCTCGTCCCGCGCCTCGACCGTGATCCGCAGCACGGGCTCGGTGCCAGATGGGCGGACAAGTACGCGTCCGGCGTTCGCAAGCGCCGCCGTCGCGGCGCGCACGGCGTCGGCGAACGCCGGGATCGACTCCCACTCGCCGCGCTTCGCCGCCTTCACGTTGCGCGTGTACTGCGGCCAGCGTTCCAGATCGGCTGCGAGCGCGTGCAGCGGCGCCTTCTCGACGTGGAGGATGTGGAGGAGCTCGAGCGCCGAGAGGATCCCGTCGCCGGTCGTCGCGATCTTCCGGAAGATCACGTGGCCGGACGGCTCGCCGCCGAACATCGCGTCCCGCTTCTCCATCTCCTCCCAGACGTAGCGGTCTCCGACCTTCGCCCGGATGAGCGCCACGCCGTGGGTCTTCAGGAGCGCCTCGAGAGCCCCGTTCGTCATGACCGTCCCGACGACGACCGGCGGCACCAGGCGCCCGGCGCGCGCGAAGTGGCGCGCGACGAGGCCGAGGATCGTGTCGCCGTCGTGCAGCTGGCCCTTCGCGTCGACGCTCATGACGCGGTCGCCGTCGCCGTCGACCGCGAACCCGATATCGGCGCGCCGATCGACGACCGCCCGCTGCAGCGCTTCCGGGGCCGTGGCGCCGCAGCCGTCGTTGATGTTCGCCCCGTCCGGCTGGTCGAAGAGCGTGATGACGTTCGCGCCGGCGCGCGCGAAGACCGCCGGCGCGACGCGGTAGGTCGAGCCGTTCGCGCAGTCCAGCACGACCGTCAGGCCGGCGAGCGGAGGCGCGATCGACGTGAGGAAGGCCTCGTACTCGTTCACCAGCCCGCGCGAGTCGCCGACGAGGCCGATGCCGCCCTCGGTCGGTCGCGGGAGCCGGTCATCGCCGGTCATCTCCCGCTCGATCTGGTCCTCGGTCGCATCCGGCAGCTTCAGTCCACCGTGGTCGAAGAACTTGATGCCGTTGTCCGGCGCGGGGTTGTGCGACGCGCTGATGACCGCGCCGGCCGAGAACTCCTTCGTCTTCGCGAGGTACGCGAGGCCCGGCGTCGGGATGTGGCCGACAAGGCGCACGTCGATGCCGACCGAGCACAGGCCCGCGGCGAGCGCGCCCTCGAGCATGCGGCCGCTGCGGCGCGTATCACGTCCGATGACGACCGAGTGCCCCGGGCCACCGAGGACGTGCCCGGCCGCGCGCCCAAGCCGCAGCGCGAGCTCGGGCGTGAGCTCGCGGTTCGCGATGCCGCGGATACCGTCGGTCCCGAAGAGGCGGCTCATTCGCTCCTCATGTGCGCGCTTTGATGGTGAGCGTGACACGGGTCGGTTGCACGCTCTGCAGGGTCACACCAGAGGGCAACTTGATTGCCACGTCGACGGGATACGTCCCCGGCGCACGGCCCGCCGCGTCGACGCTCGCGGTGACCGCGTCGGCGCTCAGGCCGGCCAGCGCCGGCGCCGGGCCGGCGACGATGGCGGTGACGGTTCCGATGTCGACGGAGGCGTCGGTGTTCGCGGCCACGTTGGTGATCGCCACCGCGCTGAAGAACGAGCGCGTTCCTGCGAGCGGTACGACGGTGACCGTGACGGTCGCGTTGACGGGCTCCATCAGCGTGACGCCCTCGGGGAGGATGAGCGTGGCGCGAACGGTGCCGGAGGTGTTCACGCCCGTGACGTCGACCGGTTCCGTCTCGATGCGCTGGATCTGCGCGATCGCGCTTTGCGCGCCGGAGACGGTGACCGCGACCGGATTCGTCGTGACCTGTGAGATCCAGTAGCCGTTCGCGACGGCGCCGCGGAGCGTCCAGAGCACCGGCACGGTCTTCGTCGTCGCCGTCGGCAGGAGCGGCACGGAGACGACGACCGCGCCGGGCTCGACCTGCAGACCCTCGACCGCGATGCCGTTCGCGTCGACCGGGATCGCCGGTGCGCTGTCGGTCAGGTTCGTGCTCACATCGCCGAACCGCACCGTCGCGAACACCGCCGCGACCTGGGCGACGATGCTCGCGGGTCCGATGATCCGCACTTCCTTCGGTGAGACCGATGCGGCCGCGGCCTGCGTGCCCTGCGGTGGATCGTTCGCGAGCTTCGCCTGCACGACGACGGTGCGCGAGGTGATCTGCTCGAGGCGCACGGCGATCGTCGCCGGCGAACGGTCGACGACCTTCACCGCGTCGTTCGCGACGGTGACGACGACGATCGCGTCGTGCGGCTCCGGCCGGCTCGCGTCCACGCCGCTGATGTCCAGCGTCGCATGCAGGTCGGCGAGCCCGATGCGCGCCACCGCGTCCTCGGGTCCGCTGAGCTTCACCGCGACATCACCGAGGTTGCCGCGGAGCACGAACCCGTTCGGCACGCTGGGCCGCTCGACCGGGACGCGCCCGTCGAACGCGACCGTGACGTCCGGCGGGACGGCGTTCTGCGTGTAGCCGACCCAGAAGAGGAGCGCGATGACGACGGCCGCCGCCTTCATCGGGAAGTCGTGCATCACGATCCGGCGGAGGTCGAGGCGGCGAGGCCAGGCGGGTCGTGCGATGTCGGCGCGCACGGGTTATGAGGCCTTGCTGCGGAAGGGCAGCGGCTGGATCCGGCTTCGCAGCAGCGACGCGAGCACCCGACGAAGCCGCTCCTCGTCGAGCCCGCCGATCATGCGCCCGTTCGACGCGACGCTGATGCCCTGCGTCTCCTCCGACACGATCACGACGACCGCGTCGGTCTGCGCGCTGATGGACAGCGCGGCGCGGTGCCGCATGCCGTAGCGATGCGCGCGGTCCTGCGACTCCTCGAGCGGGAGCAGGCAGGCCGCGGCGATGATCTGGCTGCCGCGGACGATGACCGCCCCGTCGTGGAGCGGCGAGCGCGTCATGAAGATCGACGCGAGGAGCTCCGCGGTGAGCTTGCCGTGGATCGGGACGCCGGTCTCGCTGTAGTCCTGCAGGCCGGTGCCGCGCTCGACGACGACGAGCGCACCGTGCTTCGCCTCGGAGATGAGCAGCGCCGCGCGCACGAGCTCGTCGACGACGTGGTCGACCTCCTCCTCGGGGAGCGGTGCGAGGAGGCGGTTCAGCGGACCGAGCTGGCCGATGCGGCCGAGCACGCTCCGGAGCTCGGGCTGGAACACGACGACGATCGCGATGATCCCGAAGGCGAACAACGCCTGGAGGACGAGCTTCGTGAGCTCGAGTCGCAGCAGCACGGCGACGCCGTACACCGCGACGAGCACGAGGACGCCGAGCAGGAGCTGCACCGCGCGCGTGCCGCGGATGAGGACGAGGACGTAGTAGATGAAGACCGCGACGAGGAGCAGGTCGACAACGTTGTTCCAGCCGCAGCACGTGCCGCGGAACACCTGACCGAGAAGATCGGTCAGCCATGTCACCTAAGGCGTCTCCGCCAGCTGCTCGACCTCCGCGGCGAGCTCCGCGCGGCCGTCGAGCCTCAGCATCTCGATGAGCAGCCGGACCTTCGTCCTGGCGACATCCTTCTTTCCGAGGCTCTTCGTCACGTCCACGAGCAGCCGCTGCGCGTCATGGCCCGCGACGCCGGTGGCGACCATCTGCAGGAGAAGGTCGGAGGCCGCGTCCACGTGGCCTTCCGCGATGTAGCGCCGCGCCGCCTCGAGCGCTTGCTCGCCGCCGCGCGGGTCGCCGTTCGCGAGGTGCTTCACCGCGCTCGCCTCGACGCTCGACGCATCCGCATCGGCGGGGATCTCCTCGTGCGGTGGAGGCTCGGCCGGCGCTTCGGTCCCGGCCCATGGGTCACCGGAGCCCGCGGGGCGCGCCATGATCGCTTCGGCGCGCTGCGGCAGCGGCGGCGGAGGCTTGCCCCATGGGTCCGCGGGCGGCGGCGGTTCCGCGGCCTTCTCGGGGATCGGTCCATCCCATCGACCCGCGGGCATCGGGGGCAGGGCGGTCGCCGGATCCGCCGGTGGCGGTGCGGATTGAATGTTTGGCATGTCCATGCCGAACGTCGACTTCATGAGCGCGGCGCGTTCGTCCGCGGTCGTGACGGGCAGGTCGGGGAGGTCGGGCACGTCGACGCCAAAACGTCGGGCCGTGTCGGCGATCTCTCGATTGCCGGGGAGCTTCTCGAGCGCGAAGGCGGCTTCGCTGCTCGCGCGCGACTCATCGCTCGCGTTGATGAAGCGGACGAACTCGTGCGCGGCGTCGTCCGTCGCGCCGGAGAGCATGAGCGCGGCGGCGAGGCGCCGGTGCGCGCCGAGATCCTTCGGTTCGAGCGTGACCGCCTCGCGATAGAGGAGGATCGCCTGGTCGCGGTTGCCGGCCTTCGCGAGCGCGGCACCGCCGTCGATGAGCATCCGGAGCGCGCCGACGCGGTCCTCCTGCTCGACGAGCACCTTCGCGAGCCCGCGGTAGCCGCCCTCGGCGCCCGGGAAGTTCTTCGCGAGGTAGCGGAACTGCTCTTCCGCCTGACGCAGCCGGCCAGCCTGGAGCTTCTTCAGGCCTTCGGCGAGCGCGACTTTGTAGTTGAAGTCCGAGGAACGGTTAGCCAATGCGCACAGTGTGCGCCTTGATCACCGCTTCGTGAACTGCGGCGCCTTGCGCGCGCGCTTCAGACCGGGCTTCTTCCGCTCCTTCGCACGCGGGTCGCGCGTGAGGAGACCGGCCTGACGGAGCGCCTTCGTGTTCTCCTTGTCGACCTGGAGCAGGGCTCGGGCGATCCCGTGGGCGATCGCGCCGACCTGACCGGTCACGCCGCCGCCCTGGACCTTCACCATCGCGTTGAACTTACGGGTGGTGTTCGTCGCGCCGAAGGGCGACAGAGCCCGCTCGGTGTCGCCCTCGCGACCGAAGTAGTCGTCGAGCGGCTTCCCGTTCACCACGACGGTCCCTTCACCGGGCACGAGGCGCACGCGCGCGATCGACGTCTTGCGGCGGCCGGTGCCCTGGAAATACGCAGCGGACTTCATCGCGTCGCCTCCTTCAATGCCTGCGGCTTCTGAGCCGCGTGCGGGTGCTCGGACCCGGCGTAGACGTGGAGCTTCCGGAGCATCTGGTCGCCGAGGCGGTTCTGCGGGAGCATCCTGCGCACGGCGCGGCGGATCACTTCCTCCGGTCGTCGCTCGAGCAAGCGCTCGAGGTTCTCGGAGCGGAAGCCACCGGGATAACCGGAGTGACGCACGTACACCTTGTCCTGCAGCTTCTTGCCGGTGACCTTGATCTTCGCGGCGTTCACGATGATCACCGGGTCGCCGGTGTCGAGGCTCGGCGTGAACGTCGCGCGGTGCTTGCCGCGCAGCAGCGTCGCGACCGTCGACGCGAGGCGACCGAGCGTCGCGCCGTCGGCGTCGACCACGCGCCACTCGCGCTGGATGTCGCCCGCCTTCACCGCGTATGTCTTCGTCATTCGTCGTCCTCGCTTTCGCTAAGAGCCTTCTCTCGCTCGCCAAACTCAGTGTGCCGGTCGCCGGTATCCGTTTGTCGCGCTTGGCTTTCGTCGTACGCCACGCTGATCAGACACAACCCCTGCGCCGGTGCGCTCGGACCGGCCTGCGCTCGATCGCGCGATCGCAGGATCTCTCCGAACCGCTCGGCCGAGATCTTCCCTCGCCCGACCCAGAGGAGCGTCCCCACGATCCCCCGGACCATGCCCCGGAGGAACGCGTTCGCCTCGATCTCGAACCGCAGCATCGAATCATGCTGAGCCCAGATCGCGCGCCGCACGTCTCGCTCGCCCCCCGGCCCCGCGGCGAACGCCGCGAAGTCGTGACGGCCGACGAGTCGAGCGGCCGCGCCCTGCATCGCCGCGAGGTCGAACGTCGCCGCGAGATGGTGCTCGCGATGACGCTCGAGCGGGTCACGCGTCCGGCCCGTCCGGATCCGGTATTCGTATGTGCGTCCCGTCGCCGAGAACCGGGAGTGGAACGTCTCCGCCGCCGGCTCAAGTCCCGAGATCGCGATGTCCTGCGGGAGAAGGGCGTTGACCCCTCTCTCCATCGTGCTCCCGTCCAGCGCGCTCGCCGAGCGGAAGTCGATCACCTGTCCTGTCGCGTGCACTCCGGCATCGGTGCGACCCGCTCCGGTGATCCGGATCGGCTCGCCGCAGATCTCCGCGAGCGCCCGCTCGAGCTCCCCTTGCACCGTCGGCGCGTTGTGCTGGACTTGGAATCCCGCATACGCGGTCCCGTCGTACGCAACGCGCGCCTTCCAGTGCCGTGTCTCGCCCGCTAGTCCTCCTTTGACGACGACTTCGCCGTCGCCTTCTTCCGACCAGCAGGCTTCTTCGCGGGAGCCTTCTTCGCCGCCCCAGTCTCGCTCTCGGCCTTCGGCGCGCGGCGCGGCAGGCCCAAACGGCGGCGCCTCGGCTTCTCCTCGGCCGCCTCGGCGGCCTTCGTCTCTTCGACGCCGGGCATGAGCTCGATGAGCATGAGCTCGGCGTTGTCGCCGACCCGCCGCGGGAGGTGCGTCGTGCGGGTGTATCCAGAGGTGCGGTCGGTGTAGCGCTTCGCGAGGTCGTCGAAGACCTTGTTCACGATCACGGTCTCCGGCAGCCACGCGGCGGCGCGGCGGCGTGCCACGAGGCTGCCGTCCTTGCCGAGGTTGATCATCCGATCGACGAAACCCCGGATCTCCTTGGCTTTCGCCTCGGTCGTCTTCACGCGCTCGTAGCGGAGGACGGACACGGTGAGGTTCTGCAGCATCGACCGGCGAAGGTCGATCTTCCGCCCGAACTTCCGCTGATGTACTTGGTGCGGCATTAGGTCTCTTCCCGCTCCTCGGTCTCCCGGTCCTCGGTCGCGGGGCCGCCGGCGAGCTCTTCCTCGTCGTTCGGCATCTCCTCGACCTCGGCCTCAGCCGTCTCGCTCTCGTCCTTGACCGGCGCTTCGATGAGGCCACGGAGCGCGAGCCGTTCCTTGATCTCGTCGAGCGACTTCTTCCCGAAGTTGCGCATGCGCAGGAGCTCCTCGTCCGGGGTCTGGAGGAGCTGGCCGACCTTCGTGATCCCGTGCCGCTTCAACGAGTTGAATGCGCGCTGCGGCAGGTCGAGGTCCTCGATCGGCATGTCGGCGATCGCCGACGGGAGGGTGGAGCCGTTGCTGCGCTCCGGCTGCGCGATCGCGGTCTGCGAGCGCGTGAGTCCGGCGAACAGCGAGAACTGCTGCACGAGGATGTTCGAGCCCTGCGCGACGGCCTCGTCCGGTGTGGTCGTGCCGTCGGTCCAGATCTCGAGGATGAGCCGGTCGTAGTTCGTGACCTGACCGACGCGCGTCGACTCGACGGAGAAGTTCACCTTCTTCACCGGGCTGAAGAGCGCGTCGATCGGGATGACCCCGATCGGCAGACCCTCGCGGCGCTCGGCGGAGTGGAAGCCGCGGCCCTTCTCGACCGTGAGCTCCATCCAGAGCGAGGCCTCGGGCTCGAGCGTCGCGATGGGCGTCTCGGGCGTGACGAGCTCGATCTCCGAGGTCGTCGCGATGTCGCCCGCGGTGGCCACGCCGGGACCTTCCTTCTCGAGGGTGAGCGTGACCGGCTCGTTCGCGAACGAACGGAGACGGACGTTCTTCAGGTTGAGGACGATCTGAACGACGTCCTCCTTCACACCGGGGATGGTCGAGAACTCGTGCGCGACGCCGCGCACGCGCGCGGAGGTGATGGCCGCGCCCTCGAGCGAGGACAGCAGCACGCGACGCAGCGAGTTGCCGAGCGTCGTGCCGTAGCCCGGCGGGAGCGGCTCGCACGCGAACTTCGCGTAGCGCTCGTCGCCTTCAATGCGCTCGATCTTGGGGTACTCGAGTTCAACGAGTGTCATGTGTTGGTTCCTTCCTGCCGACTACCGTGAATAGTGTTCGACGATGAGCTGCGTGTTGACCTGTGCTTCGATCTGGTCGCGCGTCGGCAGCGCGAGGATGCGCGCCGTAAATGCTTCGGGATCGGTCTCGAGCCAGCCGGGTCGTGTCTGGGTCTTCGCCCAGGCCACGGCCTCCTTGAAGTAGTTCGACGCGCGGCTCGTCTCCTTCACGGCGATCAGGTCGCCGGCCTTGACCGAGTACGCGGGCGTCTTCGTCATCCGGCCGTTCACGGTGATGTGACCGTGAGAGACCAGCTGACGCGCCTGCGAGCGCGACTTCGCGAAGCCCGAGCGGTACACGGTGTTGTCGAGACGGCGCTCGAGGTTCTGGAGCAGCGTCTCGCCCGTGGCGCCCTTCTCCTCCGCGGCCTTCTCGAACGTATTCGTCATCTGACGCTCGAGGACGCCGTAGATGCGACGGGCCTTCTGCTTCTCACGTAGCTGCAGCGCGAAGTCGGAGACCTTGCGGCGGCGCTGCTGATGCATGCCCGGCGGCGAGCTGCGCTTCTCGAACGTGCACTTCGTCATGCACTTCTCGCCCTTGAGGAAGAGCTTCATGCCCTCGCGACGGCACAGGCGGCAGACGGGACCGGTGTAACGAGCCATTACACGCGCCTCCGCTTCGGAGGGCGGCACCCGTTGTGTGGGATCGGCGTGACGTCGGTGATCGCGGTGACCTGCATGCCCGTCGCCTCGAGCGCGCGGATCGCGGCCTCACGGCCGGCGCCCGGACCGCGCACGAAGACCTCGACGACCTTCATGCCCGCGTCGAGCGCCTTGCGCGCGGCGTTCTCCGCGGCGACCTGCGCCGCGTAGGGCGTGCTCTTGCGCGAGCCCTTCCAACCGGCCGCGCCGGCGGACGACCACGCGATGACGTTCCCCGCGGGGTCGGCGATGGAGACGATGGTGTTGTTGAAGGACGCCTTCACGTGCGCGGTGCCGCGCGGCACGACCTTGCGCTCGCGCTTCTTGCGCGGTGCGGCTGCCGGCTTGGCCTCGCCCGCCGGCGCATCGGCCTGTGCCTTCTCGACTTCGCTCTTGTCCTTCGCCATTACGTCTTCGACACCGACTTCTTCTTTCCGGCCACCGTCTTGCGCGGGCCCTTGCGCGTGCGCGCGTTCGTCCGTGTGCGCTGACCGCGCACGGGGAGACCCTTGCGGTGGCGCAGACCGCGGTAGCTGCCGATCTCCTGGAGACGCTTGATGTTCATGCCGATCTCGCGGCGGAGGTCACCCTCGACGGTGTACGTGCGATCGATGACCTCGCGGATCTTCGCGACCTGCGGCTCGGTGAGGTCACGGACGCGCACCGCGCCGTCGACGCGCGCCTGCTCGAGGACCTCGCGCGCGGTCGTCGGGCCGATGCCGAAGATGTAGCGAAGAGACACGTCAACGCGCTTCTCGCGCGGGATGTCGACGCCGGCGATACGTGCCATTCCTCTTCTACCCCTGCCGCTGCTTGTGCTTCGGCTCGGAGCAGATCACGAGGATCGTGCCCTCTCGCCGGATGATCTTGCACTTATCGCAGCGCTTCTTTACTGATGCCCGGACTTTCACTCGCTAGTACCTCACTCGACGCGTGATGCGACCCCGCTTGAGGTCATAAGGACTCAGCTCGACCAGCACCTTGTCACCCGGGACGACACGAATGAAGTTCATCCGCATCTTTCCCGAGATGTGCGCGAGGACCGCATGTCCGTTCTGGAGCTCGACTTTGAACATGGCGTTGGGGAGGGCTTCCGAAACGGTCCCCTCCACCTCGATCACGTCCTTGTTCGACGGCTTGCTACTCGCCAAAAGCACTCCAGACACAGGATGACCCGCGGTCACCGCACACGGGAACCAAAATTGTACCCAAAGCGTCCGCCGGAGTCCACGCATCGGTCATACGACGGCCTCCCGGAGGGGGTTCACGGCCTCCTGGCCGTCGCCGGCGGTCAGAACGACCGGTCCGCCGGCCGTGCACCAGACGGTGTGCTCGAAGTGGGCCGACAGGCTGCCGTCCGCCGTTACCACGGTCCAGCGGTCGTCGAGGGTCCGGGTGTCCGCCCCGCCCACGTTCACCATCGGCTCGATGGCGATGCAGAGGCCCTCCTTTATCTGGAGGCCCCGCTCGGCCGCCCCGTAGTTGGGGACCTGCGGCTCCTCGTGCATCGCCCGGCCGATCCCGTGGCCGACGTAGTTGCGGACGATGCTGAAGCCCTGCGACTCGACCCACTTCTGGACCGTCGAGCCGATGTCGCCGAGGCGCTTTCCGACGACCGAGGCCGCGATCCCGCGCCGGAGTGCCTCCTGCGTGACCGCGATGAGCTTCTCGGCCTCGGGCGCGACCGCGCCGACGGGGACCGTGATCGCGGCGTCGCCGTGCCAGCCGTCGACGATCGCGCCGGCGTCGATGGAGAGGATGTCGCCGTCCTTGAGCCTCCGTTTGCCGGGGATCCCGTGGACGACCTGCTCGTTCACGCTCGTGCAGATGACTCCCGGGAACGGCGGGAGCACCGGCACGCCGTAGCCCTTGAAGTTCGAGCGCGCGCCGCGCTTCTTCAGGATGTCCGCGGCGATGCGATCGAGCTCGCCCGTCGTGACGCCGGGCCGCACGGCCGCGCGGCACGCCGCGAGCACCTCCGCGACGATGAGGCCCGCCTCGCGCATCTTGGCCGTCTCGTCCTTCGTCTTCAGCGTGATCACGAGCTCGTCCCGTCCGTCGCCGCCTTGCGTACGCGCGCCGCGACCTCGTCGACCTCGCCGACGCCATCGACGCGGCGCACCTTGCCGAGCTTCTCGTAGAACTCGATGAGCGGACGCGTCTGCTCCTCGTACACGTCGAAGCGCTTCGCGATGACGTCGGGGGTGTCGTCGGCGCGCCCGAGCTCGCGAGCGCGCCGGATGAGGCGGTTCAGGATCTCCTGCCGCGGCACGTCGAGGAGGATCGCCGCATCCACGCGCCGGCCGACCTCGTCGAGGATCGCGTCGAGCGCCTGGGCCTGCGCCTCGGTGCGCGGGAAGCCGTCGAAGACGATGCGCCTGCCGCGGTCGAGCTCGGCGAGGCGCGCGCGGACCATCTCGATGGTGATGTCGTCCGGGACGTACTCGCCCTTGTCGATGAACACGCGGACCTTCCGGCCGAGCTCGGTGTTGCGATCGACGTTGTCGCGGAAGAGCTCACCGGTCGAAAGCTGGATCCAGCCCTGCGACCGAACGAGGCCCTTCGCCTGCGTGCCCTTCCCCGACCCCGGAGGACCCATGAAGATGAGATCGCCCGTTGCCACTTAGCGGATGAACCCCTCGTAGGAGCGTTGGAGGAGCTGGGCCTCGAGCTGCTTCATCGTCTCGACGACGACGCCGACGACGATGAGGATGCTCGTGCCGCCCAGGCGCAGCGTCTGGACCCCGGTGAGGTCGCCGATGAGCGTCGGCATGACCGCCACGAGGCCGAGGAAGAGCGCGCCCGCGATCGTGATCCGCGTGACGACGCGCTGGAGGAAGTCCGCGGTCGGCCGGCCCGGCCGGATGCCGGGGATGAAGCCGCCGTAGCGCTTGATGTTGTCGGCGACGTCGTTCGGGATGAACGTGAACGCCGTGTAGAAGAACGTGAACAGCACGACGAGCACGAAGTAGACGCTGTTGTAGAAGACCGGGTTCTGGAACGCCGCGACGATCGCCGTCGAGATGTTCTTCAGCCAGTCGGTCTCCGAGTTCGTGAAGTACTGCGCGACCTGGCTGGGTAACAGCAGGATCGAGATGGCGAAGATGATCGGGATGACGCCCGCAGAGTTCACGCGCAGCGGGATGAACGTCGAGCCACCCGAGTACATCCGCGTGCCGCGCACGCGCTTGGCGTACTGCACCGGAACGCGGCGCTGGCCCTCCTGGATGAAGATGATCGCGGCGATGACGAGCACGCCGACGACCGCGATCGAGAGGAGCGCGAAGAGGTTCGTCTGCACCTCGAGGGTCTGCGAGACCGTCGTGGGAAGCCGACCGACGATGCCGGCGAAGATGATGAACGAGATGCCGTTGCCGATGCCGCGCTCGCTGATGAGCTCGCCGAGCCACATGAGGATGAGCGTGCCGGCGGTGAGCGAGGCGAGGATCGCGAGCGTCAGGCCGAGGTTGTCCGGGCCGAACGCCGGGAGCACGCCGGAGCGCTGCATGAACACCGCGACACCGATGCCCTGAAGGAGCGCGAGCGGCACGGTGAGGATGCGGGTGTACTGGTTGATGCGGTTGCGCCCGTACTCACCTTCCTTGCTGAGCTGCTCGAGCGCGGGGATCGTCTGGTTGAGGAGCGTCATGATGATCGAGGCGTTGATGTAGGGGTTCACGCCGAGCGCGACGACCGAGAGGCGGGCGAGGCCGCCGCCCGAGAAGAGGTCGAGCAGGTTCAGCAGCTGGCTCCCGGCGAGCACGTTCTGCAGCTGGTTCTGGTCGACGCCCGGCAGCGGGACGTGCGCGAGGAACCGGAACACGACGAGCATGCCGAGCGTGAACAGGATCTTGTTGCGCAGGTCGGGCGTGCGGAACGCCTCGAGCAGCGCGGCGAACATGCCCATTGCTAGGCGATCAGGACGATCGAGCCACCCGCGGCCTCGATCTTCTCGCGGGCCGGCGCGGAGATGCGGTGGGCGTGCACTTCGTAGCGGCCGTTCAGCTCACCGTTCGCGAGGATCTTGATCTTCGCGTCCGGCGAGATGAGGCCGTGCGACGCCAGCGTCTGCGGCGTGACCTTGCCGTCGACCGCGTATGTCTCGAGCTGGTCGACGTTGAGCGCGACGTACTCGGTGCGGAAGCGGTTCTTGAAGCCGCGCATCTTCGGGATGCGCATGTGGATCGGCGTCTGGCCACCTTCGAACCAGCCCGGGATGCCCGGGCCGCTCCGCGCGAGCTGGCCCTTCGTGCCTTTGCCCGCGGTCTTGCCCTGTCCCGAGCCGATCCCGCGACCGAGGCGGCGGATCTTCTTTCGCGCGCCCTTCGGCGAGCGGATCTCGTGCTGCTTCATGACCCCTTCTTACTACCGTCCTGTTCCGTCTCGCGCTCGTCGGCGCGAGGGTCGATGTGCACCAGGTGCGCGATCTTGCGCAGCTGGCCGCGGAGGCTCGCGCTGTCCTCGCGCTCGACGACGTTGCCGGGTCGGCGCAGGCCGAGCGATTCCAGCGTCTGACGCGCGGCGTGCTTCTCGCCGATCGCGCTCTTGTACTGGCGGATGACGAGCTTGCTCACGCGGGCACCAGCTCTTCGTCCTTCTTCTTGCGGCCGAGCGCCATGCCGCGCATCTCGCCGATCGTCTCGGCGGAGCGGAGCATCTTCAGCGCGGCCATGCTCGCCATGACGACGTTCACCGGGTTCGTGCTCCCGAGCGACTTCGACAGGATGTCGTGGATGCCCGCGGACTCGACGACCGCGCGCACCGAGCCGCCGGCGATGACGCCGGTGCCCTTCGAGGCCGGGCGGAGGAGGACCTTCGCCGCGCCGAAGTCGGCCGTCACCGGGTGCGGGATGGTGCGGTCGATGAGCGGCACCTTGATGATGTGCTTCTTCGCATCCTCGATGCCCTTCTTGATCGCGTCCGGCACCTCGTCCGCCTTGCCCAGGCCCGCGCCGACGTTGCCGCGCCCATCGCCCACGACGACGATCGCCGAGAACGAGAAGCGGCGGCCACCCTTCACGACCTTGGACACGCGGTTGATCTGCACGACGCGCTCGGTGAGCTCGAGGCGATTCGCATCGATCCGTGGCATCAGACTTTCACTCCTGCTGCGCGGACACCTTCGGCCAGCGCCTTCACTCGTCCGTGGTAGCGGTAGCCGCCGCGGTCGAAGACGACCTCGCCGAT
The DNA here is from genome assembly GCA_044866725.1 of Candidatus Limnocylindria bacterium. Lineage (GTDB taxonomy): Bacteria > Chloroflexota > Limnocylindria > P2-11E > P2-11E > CF-39. Next base: position 13,805 of record JBIOUD010000200.1, read on the forward strand.
CCCCGCCTGCTTCGCGCGCTCGCCGAGCTTTGTCCCGACGGTCTTCGCGAGCGCCGACTTCTTGTCCTTTGAATCGCGGCTGTCCAGGGACGACGCCGCCGCGAGCGTCTTGCCCGCGTCGTCGTCGATGAGCTGCGCGTAGATGTGCGTGAGCGAGCGGTAGACCGCAAGACGCGGACGCGCGGCGCTGCCCTTGACCTTCTCGCGCACGCGCGCGTGACGGCGGATGCGTCCGACTTCGCGCGCCTTTCCAGCGGTCATCTCTGCTCCTCCCCTAGGCCTTCGCGCCGACCTTGCCAGCCTTGCCGGCCTTCTTGCGCAGGATCTCGCCGGCGTACTTCACGCCCTTGTGCTTGTACGGGTCCGGGACGCGCAGCCCGCGGATCTTCGCGGCCATCTCGCCGACGGCCTGCTTGTCGGTCCCCGAGACCTTGAGCTTCTGCGGCGTCTCGGCCGCGAACGTGATGCCGGCCGGTGGCTCGATCTCGATCGGGTGGCTGAAGCCGAGGTTCAGCGTCAGCTTCTTCCCCTGGATGATCGCGCGGAAGCCGGTGCCGCTGATCTCGAGGTCGCGCGAGTAGCCCGTCGTCACGCCCTCGACCATGTTCGCGATGAGCGAGCGCGTGAGCCCGTGGAGCGCGCGCGTGGACTTCTCGTCGTCCTTGCGGGACACGACGATCGTGCCGTCCTCGCGCTTCACCGCGACGTCCGGGTGGAACGTCTGCGTGAGCTCGCCCTTCGGCCCCTTCACCTTCACGGTGCTGCCGTCGATCTTCACGTCGACGCCCTGCGGTACCTTGAGTGGCAGTCTTCCGATCCGACTCATCTCTCGTCCCTTACCAAACGTAGGCGAGGACTTCCCCGCCCAGTCCCTTCCGCTCGGCCTCGCGGCCGGTCATGACCCCCGATGACGTCGAGACGATCGCGATGCCAAGTCCGCCGAGCACGCGCGGCATCTCGGTCTTCCGCGCGTACACGCGCAGGCCCGGCTTGCTGATGCGGCGCAGCCCGGACACCGCCGGGATCTTGCCGCCGACGTACTTCATCTTGATCACGAGCTCTTTCCCGCTCGGCTGCTCGAAGTTCGAGATGAAGCCCTCGGCCTTGAGGATCTTCGCGATCTCCACCTTCGTGCGGCTCGTCGGGATGCTGACGCTCTCGTGGCGCGCGCCGGCCGCGTTGCGGACGCGCGTGAGCAGGTCGGCGACCGGGTCGTTCGGCACGCCGACGACGCGCGGCCGCGGCTTGCGCGTCGAAGGCACGCGCTTCGCCGGCGGCGCGGTGCGCTCGCCGGGGCGCTCGCCCTCGGTGGCGGCCGGCGGGCTGCTTGGCGCGGGTGTTGGCTGTGTCGTCTCGTCCGTCATCTTCTTCTCACCAGCTCGACTTCGTCACGCCTGGAAGCTCGCCCTGCAGCGCGCGCTCGCGGAAGCAGATGCGGCAGAGGCCGAACTTGCGCATGTACCCGCGCGGGCGGCCGCAGACCTGGCAGCGGTTGTAGCCCTGCACCTTGAACTTCGGCGTGCGCTGCGACTTGAGGATCAGGCTCTTCTTCGCCACTAGTTGTTGCTCCCCTGCTGCTGCTTCTGCTGCTGGAACGGCATCCCGAGGCTCCGCAGCAGCGCGCGCGCCTCCTCGTCGGTCTTCGCGGTGGTGACGATCGTGATCTCCATGCCGCGGAGGCGATCGATCTTGTCGTACTCGATCTCCGGGAACACCAGCTGCTCCTTCAGGCCGAGGGAGTAGTTCCCGCGCCCGTCGAAGCTGCGGTCCGGGACGCCCTGGAAGTCGCGGATCCGCGGGAGCGCGACCGTGACGAGCTTCTCGAGGAAGTGCCACATGCGCTCGCCGCGCAGTGTCACCTTGAGGCCGATCGGCATCCCGATGCGCAGGCGGAAGTTCGAGATGGCCTTCTTCGACTTCGTGACGATCGGGCGCTGCCCGGTGATCGACGCGAGGTCGGCGGCGGCGGCGTCCATCGCCTTCGAGTTGCCGATGGACTCGCCCATGCCGATGTTCAGGATGATCTTCTCGACGCGCGGGATCTGCATGACGTTGCCGTACGAGAACTGCTTGCGCAGCTCCGTCTTCACCGTCTTGTCGTACCGGTCCTTCAGACCGCTGGCGATCGGCATCAGGCCTTCTCCTCGATCACGATCGTCTCGCCGCACTGCTTGCACACGCGCTCCCGGTTGTCTTCTTCGCGACGGAGCCCGATGCGTGTGGGCTTGCCGCAGTGGTTGCAGATGACCATGACCTTCCCGATGCCCATCGGCTTGGGCGTGTCGATGATCCCGCCCTTGCTGTTCTTGCTCGGGTTCGGCTTGGTGTGGCGCTTGGCCATGTTCACGCCCGCGACGACGACCGTGTTGTCGCCCGGGTTGACCTCTTGCACGCGGCCACGCTTCCCGCGGTCCTTGCCCGCGATCACCATGACCTCATCGCCCTTGCGCACTTTCAGGTTCGTAGCCACTTACAAGACCTCCGGGGCCAGCGAGACGATCTTCATGAAGTTCCGCTCGCGGAGCTCGCGCGCGACCGGGCCGAAGATGCGCGTCCCGCGCGGCTGGTTCTGCGGCGTGAGGAGCACCGCGGCGTTGTCGTCGAAGCGGATGAGGGAGCCGTCGGCCCGACGGAACTCCTTCGTCGTCCGCACGACGACCGCGCGCACGACCTCGCCCTTCTTCACGCCCGCGTTCGGGATGGCGTTCTTCACAGTCGCGATGATCACGTCGCCGATCTCGCCGCTCGTGCCGGTCGAGGAGCCGAGCACGCGGATCACCGAGATCTCGCGAGCTCCGCTGTTGTCGGCCACGCGCATCCGCGTGTACGGACGGATCACTTCGCTTCCTCTTCCTCTGCCTCGTCCTCGCGCTCGGGCTTGGACAGGATCTCGTCGACGCCCTCGGCCGCTTCGAGCATCTTCTCGACGTCCGCGACCTTCGGAGCGGCAGCGCCCGCCTCACCCGCCCGGGACAGGACCTCGACGACCTTCCAGCGCTTCGTCGCGCTGTACGGCCGCGACTCCTGGATGCGCACGAGGTCCCCCTCGCGCACGTCACCCGCCTCGTCGTGGGCCGCGAAGCCCTTCCGCAGGCGGATGACCTTCTTGTAGAGCGGGTGCTCGCGCATGCGCCCGACGGTCACGATCACCGTCTTCGCCTGCTTCGCCGAGATGACCACGCCGACCTTCGTCTTGCGGCGGAAGCGGCGCCAGCCCGTGGCCTCGCCCTCCGGCGCGGCCTTCGTCTTGGCGACGGTCGCCGCGGTGCGCTTGCGCACCGTGACGGCCTTGCCCGCCGTCGCGACGGCGTGCGGCTTCGGGGCGGCTTCCTTCGTGGCGACCGCCGCCTTCACGGCGGTGCGCCGGGTCGTCGCCGTCTTCTCGGTCTTCTTCTCGGCCGTGGTCGTGGTCTTCTTTTCTGCATCGCGCGAGGTCGCGCGGGCCGCCGGGGCCTTCGCGGCCGCGGCCTTCGTGGTGGTCTTCTTCGTCGTCGTCTTCTCGGCCATCTAGCTCGCTGCCTTCTCTTCCGTGCGCTCGGCCTGGACCGTGAGCAGGCGCGCCATCTTGCGGCGCGCGATGGGCAGCGCGCGATAGTTCTTCAGCTGGCGCGTGGCCAGCTTGAAGCGGAGATCGAACATCTCCTCTTTCGCGCTCTTGAGCTCGTTCGCGAGCTCGACGTCAGACAGCCGCCGCATGTCCTTGAGTTGCACTGCTCTCACCTTCCCGCGCTAGGAACTTCGTCTTGATCGGTAGCTCGTAGGCCGCGAGTCGCAGGGCTTCCTTGGCGAGCGGCTCGCTGACGCCGCCCACTTCGAAGAGGACCCGGCCCGGACGAACGACCGCGACCCAGTGGTCGGGCGCGCCCTTACCGGAACCCATTCGCACTTCGGCCGGCTTCTTCGTGACCGGCTTGTCGGGGAAGACGCGGATCCACACCTTTCCACCACGCTTGAAGTGGTGGACGATGGCCCGCCGCGCAGCTTCGAGCTGACGTGCGGTCATCCAGCACGGCTCCTGCGCCTGCAGCGCGTATTCGCCGAACGCGATCGTCCCACCGGCGACCGCGATGCCCTTCATGCGGCCGCGCTGGAACTTGCGGTGCTTGAGTCGCTTCGGCTGCAGCACCTAGTTGCTCCCCCCAGTCGACGTCGGACCGCCCTCGCGGGCTGGTGCCGCGGGAGCGGGCTCGCGCGCCGGGGCCGGTGCCGCGGGCGCAGCGCCGATCGGCGCAGCTTGCGGTGCCGAAGGTGCGGCCGGGCCGGCGGAGATCCCCGCCATCGCCGTCGGCGGCAGCGGCGGGACCGGACGCGGCGGTGCGATCTGCGCGCCGGGCGTGTTCTGCGCGACCTGGCGCGGCGCGGGCTCGATGTCGCCGCGGTAGATCCACGCCTTCACGCCGATCGTGCCGAACGTCGTCTTCGCGATCGCGCGGCCGAACTCGATGTCCGCGCGCAGCGTGTGCAGCGGGACGCGACCCTCGCGCTCCCACTCGCGGCGGCTCATCTCGGCGCCACCGAGGCGGCCGGCGACCGCGACGCGGACGCCCTTGGCCCCGGCCTTCATCGACCGCTGGACGGTCTGCTTCAGCACCTTGCGGAACGAGACGCGCCGCTCGAGCTGCTGCGCGACGTTCTCGGCGATGAGGTTCGCGTCGACCTCGGGGAACCGGATCTCGAAGATGTTCACCTTCACGACCTTGCCCGTGGTCTTCCCGAGCACCTGACGGAGCTCCTCGACCTTCGCGCCACCCTTGCCGATGACGACGCCGGGCTTCGCGGTGTGCACCGTCACCGTGACCTGGTTCGTGGAGCGCTCGATGTCGATGCGCGAGATCGCCGCGTCACGTAGGCGACCGCGGATCGCGCTGCGGATGGTGACGTCCTCTTTCAGCAGCGTCGGGTAGTTCTTCGTGTTGGCGTACCACTTCGCGTTCCACGTCTTCGTGAACCCGAGGCGGAACCCATGCGGGTGCGTCTTCTGTCCCATTAGCGGTCCGCTCCTCTCTCGTCCACGACGATCGTGATGTGGCTCGTGCGCTGCACCTTGAGGTCGCGCCGACCGCGGCCGCGGTACCACACGCGCTTGCGGCGAGGGCCCTCATCGGCTGTGGCCTTCTTCACGTACAGGTTCTCCATCGTCATGTTGAAGTTGTTCTCCGCGTTCGCGACCGCCGACCGCACGACGCGGCCAATCGGCAGCGCGCTTCCCTTGCCAAGGTTCGTGAGGATCGAGATCGCCTCTTCCGCGGATTTCCCCTGGATGAGGTCGGTCACGAGCCGCGCCTTGCGCGGGGAGAAGCGCTGGAACTTCGCGGAGGCCTTCACTTCCATGTCCCTATGACCTCGCCGGCGGCGCGCTGGCGCCCGCCGGTGCCGCACCCGCGGCCGGCGCGGCGCCCGGTGCGCCCGTCGGGACGACACCCGCGACGGTCTCCGCCGCGGCGCCGCGACCGTGCGCCTTGAAGATGCGCGTCGCGGCGAACTCGCCGAGCTTGTGGCCGACCATGTTCTCGGTGATGAACACCGGCACGTGACGGCGGCCGTCGTGCACGCCGATGGTGTGACCCACCATCGCCGGCAGGATGACCGAGTCGCGCGACCAGGTCTTCACGACCTTCTTCTCGTTGCGCTGGTTCATCGTCTCGATGCGCTTCTTGAGCGAGGCCTCGACGAACGGACCCTTGCGTACTGAGCGACTCATCTACTTGCTCTTCCTCTTCTTCGGCCGGGCCGTCACGAAGCGGTCCGTCTTCGGGTTCTTGCGGGTCTTGAGACCCATGGCCGGCTTGCCCCAGGGCGTTTGCGCCATGCCACCGACCGGGGACTTCGCCTCGCCACCACCGTGCGGGTGGTCGCGCGGCGACATGACGACGCCACGCACCGCCGGGCGCCAGCCCATGCGCCGGCGGTGGCCCGCGCCACCGATCTTGCGGTTCTCGTGCTCGACGTTGCCGAGCTGGCCGACCGTCGCGCGGCAGCGCAGCTGCACGACGCGGATCCCGCCCGAGGGCAGACGGATCTGCGCGTACTCGCCTTCCTTCGCCACGAGCTGGGCCATGCCGCCGGCCGCCCTGACCAGTTGACCGCCACGGCCTGGCTGCAATTCGACGTTGTGGATCGTCGTGCCTGTTGGGATGTGCTCGAGCGGCAGGCAGTTGCCCACGCGCGCCTCGGCATCCGGGCCGGACACGATCGTGTCGCCGACCTTCAGCTCGTTCGGCGCGAGGATGTAGCGCTTCTCGCCGTCCTTGTA